>CBDULX010000170.1:0-6472 GCA_965368175.1 uncultured Gammaproteobacteria bacterium
CTGTCGCCGGACAGAGGTGACCGAGCAATTGAAATAGGTGCTGTTCGAATCGAACAGGGCAGGATTACCGATCGTTTTCAAAGTCTCATGAATCCGGGTAAACGAATAGATACATTTATCGAAAATTATACGGGTATCACCAATGAAATGTTGAAAGAGGCGGCACCCTGCAAGGAAGTGATGAAGGAGTTTGCCGATTTTATCGAGGACTTTGACCTGGTTGCACACAATGCTTCATTTGACAGTCGCTTTTTGCTGTCAGAATTGCGTCGCATAAGGCGAGTCACCTCAGGTGAGTTTGCATGCTCTATGTTATTGTCACGGCGATTGTATCAGGATGCACCTGATTATAAGCTGGGGACTCTGGTTGAATATCATCATATTCCAAATGATGGGACATTCCATCGCGCACTTGCAGATGCAGATATGACGGTACATCTCTGGCTTAAAATACTTTCAGATATTACAGAAGAATATCAGATAGAGCAGATCCCATTTCTACTTATGCAGGAAATTTCCCGTACCAAAAAAGCGTCAGTTCACAGGTTTCTGCAAGACAGGGCCATAAACTACGACACTAATTAATCAGAGGTTCCTTAGAGGCTGCTTAATGAATATAATTATGGAACAGATCGATATTAACTGCCCTGAACCAGAAATATACAACCGCCTGTTGTCTCTTGATAACAAACACATCCTGGAGCTGGGCTGTGGCAGTGCTGAGATTACACGCAACATTGCGACTTCCGGTACAGGTCGTAAAATCAGCGCATTTGAAGTAGATAAAATTGCTCATGAGGGCAATCTGCAGATAACGGATTTACCCAACGTTACCTTTGGTCTGGCTGGTGCGCAGGATATTCCGCTGGAAATAGATTCGGTTGATATTGTGTTTATGTTCAAGTCCCTGCATCATGTGCCACTGGAACTTATGGATCAGTCGATGCGTGAGATTCGACGGGTGCTGAAACCTGGTGGGCTGGTGTATATTTCCGAGCCAGTCTTTGCAGGTGATTTTAACGAAATATTATGTTTATTTCACAATGAAAAAATAGTCCGAGAAGCCGCGTTCAATACAATAAAAAAAGCAGTAGACGAAGGTTTGTTTAGCCTGGTCGAAGAGATATTTTTTAATTCACCAATGAAATTTGAAAGCTTTTCTGATTTTGAAAATAAAATACTCAATGCCACACATACCCGCCATGTACTCAGTGAGGCGGTGTATGGGCAGGTCAAGCAGGGCTTTGAGCGTCACCTTGGTGATGATGGTGCGCACTTTTTAATGCCAGTTCGAGTTGACTTATTGCAGTGCCTATAGCAGGGATTATTCTGTTAAAAGCCGTCTGGCCACGGTTGAGCGAGGTCATTATTTTCACTAAGGAACTTTATTTATCATTGGTTTTTTAGCAGATAACCTGACGTTCAGCACGTGTGATTATTTTTCTGTGCAGGTTTCGTATGAGTGAACATCATTCCGTCATTATAATTGGTGCTGGCTTAAGTGGCCTGTATACAGCCTGGCGACTGCAGCAAAAAAAACAGGATGTTGTTTTACTGGAGGCGCGTGAGCGAACCGGTGGTCGCATTTTATCATCCTGTATCGACGATCAGGGTGATGCCTGTGTTGATCTGGGCCCTGCCTGGTTATGGCCACAGTTACAGCCCAGGCTTCAGAAGCTGATAGCTGAGTTTGATGTTAAATTGTTTAAACAGTTTACCAGCGGTGAGATACTCTATGAGCAGAATGCCAGTATCATAGAACGCCATTCTGGACCGTCATCGCATAATCAATCTTATCGGGTAGCGGGTGGCAGTCGAACAATCACCGACGCATTACAGGCCCGTCTACCCACATCATCTATTCATTTGAATACACAGGTAACATCAATTAACCAGCTTCCAATGACTATTCAGGCAATGCGGAATGGTTTGCCTTATGTGTATTCTGCAGACAAAGTCATTTTCGCTTTACCGCCACGTATCAGTTGCCAGTCGATTGAATTTACACCACCCCTGAATGATGAGCTGTTGCAGTTATGGAAAAGCACTCCAACCTGGATGGCCGGCCATTGCAAGATGGTTTTTGTTTATGACAGGGCATTCTGGCGAGAACAGAACTTATCCGGTGAAGTATTTAGCCGGCATGGACCACTGACAGAAATATATGATGGCTCACCCGCCAATGAAGCTTATTACGCACTTACTGCATTTGTTGGTTTAACTGCACAGCAACGTCAGCAAGTTCAGCAGGAGCAGTTAATTGAATCATGTCTGGCCCAGTTGCATCGATTATTCGGCGAGATCAGTCGCAATGTTAAAGATATTCAGATTAAAGACTGGAGTACAGATAGATTCACTACTACAGACATTGATTTAAATTCAATGGCTCATCATCCTCAATATCCCGACTCCGCCGAACGTAGTTTCTGGAACAATCAGATTATACTGGCGGGTACGGAAACTGCACGTGAGCATGGGGGCTATCTTGAAGGGGCACTTGAAAGTGCAGATGAGGCGCTTTCTATATTACATAATAAATAAACGGCCAATAAATTTCAGGGGTGTAGAATAATAAGATTTAATTATTTTAGAGTTCCCGTTTATTACATACAGCTTTATGTTACAGGTTTTTACCATTATCAAGTGTGCAACTGCTGCAGCGGGATTTGCCGGTAAACAGGTAGGAAATACCATAGCGGTAGCGGGCAAATAACAGGTAGATGCTATCGGCAATAATTCTTAAAACAGGCCATCGCAGAAGTACCAGCCACTTATGTTTTCCCACCATCGACCAGGCTCTGTAAGTTACATCGAGTCCCAGTAAAACTTCACCAGAATCTAACTGGCCATGCAAAATCTTGTTGGCCTGCACCTTATTGATGTGTGGATAACGCTGGTTAAAGTCTTCATCATTGATATTGGCAAATTCAAGTCGACCTGCTTTATTATTAGTTTTTAACTGACGCATTTCTGCAAGACAAAGCGGGCATTGGCTGTCGTAAAATATAGTCAGTTTCATGGTGTTATGACTTCCTTAAGTATCTTCAATGGCAGCTCTTTTAATTTTAAACTAGAGTCTTCAAGCGCCAGGGTTTGCCGCCACAACGACCATAGTTGCTGCAATTTTGCGTACAACCTCTACAGGGCAATGTCTGCTGCCTGTCTTTAATGCTCATGTCGGCAACGACTTTGTCAGGCTTTTTCCTGTTGGTGTTATGAATCATTAGGGATTTGTCAGTTAAGGTCGGCGGTGTGCACTCAGGTTCTGCGCCAGCAGGCATCACTCAGCTTCGTGTTACGAGTTAATGAGCTGAGTGATGCCTTAGAACTGGTTTTTAACCTTCGTCGATTCCACTATCTATTGGGTTGTGAATAATATCGTGCAACCTGCTGCCGGGTACAACAGATGACAGGACTTCAATATCTTCCTGTTCAGCAGCTCGTATAGCCTCATCGTAAAACTTCTCAGTAGCAAGAATTTGCAGTTCGTAGTCACTCATAGCAGTTCTCCAGAGGGTAGTCATTTAGGGTATGAGCCTTTTCGAATGCTCATGGTGTAATTATACATAAGAAAATTCTTTTGTCTAGGACAAAATGTGTTATTATTATATTTAATTAATTTAGGTGATACTGGATGGCTAAAAAAGACGGGCTTTATTCGATAGGTGCTGTTGAGCGTGATACCGGCATAGGGCGCGATACGCTGCGGATCTGGGAGCGACGTTACGGCTTTCCTGAACCAGTTCGCAATGAAAAGGGAGAGCGAATATATTCAGAAATGCAGCTCAGGCGTTTGCAGCGGATCCGACGCCTGCTGGATCAGGGTATGCGCCCGGGTAAACTATTGCCCCTCAGTGAAGACGCCCTGGATGAGCTCGAAGTCAGCCTGAGACCTGACAGGCTGCAGGAACTGGATGACCTAAGCAGCGAGATACTTGAGGCTGTCCGTTCTGCAGATGCTGGACGGGTCGAAATCCTGTTAAGAGAGCAATTTGAAAAGCAGGGTATGAAGGGATTTATACTGCAAACGTTGGTTCCATTGCTCAGTATGGTCGGTGAACTCTGGGCCGGTGGCAGTTTACAGATATTCCAGGAGCACTTTTTGTCTGATCAACTGGTTCGTTTTCTGAATGTGGAAATAGCCAAAATGCAAAAAAGCCAGAGCAAACCCAGGGTTTTGCTGGCGACCCTTCCCGGTGAGGAGCATACCCTGGGTCTGTTAATGCTGGCTGCGATGCTGTCATCCCAGGGCATTTCAGCTATTAATCTCGGTGGCGAGATTCCAATGGACCAGATTAGCCAGGCAGTAGAACAGTTTCAAGTTGATATCGTAGGTATTACATTTAGCGGGGCGTACCAGTACAAGAATATTCGCCCACATTTAGTCGAGCTTCGTGAGCTGATACCAGATGATATCGATATCTGGACAGGTGGGGAAGGGGTACACCGTTTACGTAAATTACCAATCGGCGTGAGGAAATTTAATTCGCTGGAAAACTATCCCCTGTAATCGTTTTGAGCAGTTATGACAGGCGAGTTGTTGGTGATAGAAAGCTTGAAAATATGACAGATGTAATATCATAGGTCCCAGGTGAAGTTATGGATGAGGCGTAAATGAAGCAATGTTTAGTTTATGTTTAAGAAGAGAACTCAATGAGGTAACAGCACGATGAAAAATATTTATTTTTTGCTTGCATTACTTATTAGCACAGAGGCTTTCGCAAAAGAATGTTCTCCGCAAATGAGTTTTAATCCTGGAGTAATCAACGAAAACACCTTGATAAATTTCTGCGAGAGATATCAGGGAGAAGTCATCCTGATTGTGAATACTGCCAGTAAGTGTGTATACACTGATCAGCACCGTGCGTTAGAGCAACTATACAGTGAATACAGGCATGAGGGCTTTGCTATACTCGATTTTCCTTCAAGTTATTTCTACCAGCAGGAGTCGGCAGAGGAAGAGCAGATTAAAAGATTCAGCAGACTAACCTATGGAGTTGAGTATCCGATGTTTGCTAAATCTCATGTATTCGAGTGGAATGCGAATCCTTTTTATACTGAACTTGCAGGTGCATCGGGAAACGACCCGAAATGGAATTTTCATAAATATCTGATTGCTCGCAAGAGTGAACTGGTGACTGATTATGCAGGTACCATAGACCCGGTGGACGAATTATTTATACAGGAAATGAGGGATCAGGTTCGGAGATTTTAGCTAGTTAGCTCGAGCAGTCGTGAAATCAATGATTAAGTCTGGTTGTAGCAGGCTAAGCTAAAAGTGTTCAGTTTTTTCATGAAGTGAGGAGGAATAGTTATGAATGGTGTTGACCCCTATGCTTACATGCAGCAGGTATCCATGCGAATGAATGAACTCACTGGTCGGAGTGAAATCGAAACGGTGCTCGATGAACTCGAATACCTGTTTGAAGTTATTCCGCCGGAGATGCAGGATAATGCTGAAACGCTTATTTCAATGTTGCGTGAAAAATTAGTCAATGCCAGTTAATAATCATGCATCATTTGAGACAGGTCTCGTACGCAGTTATGCGATTCGGCGAGTAAATCCTTTTCTCGGTGTGCTGCAGGTCATAGAAACCGGCGGCGGTCGCGCGAGCAGTGCCAATGGCGTGGTCTGGGATATTGAAGTCATTGCAGAACGTAGTGACGGATGGGGTAGTCTGAATCGAAATAGCCGCCAGGTTGCGTTCTATCGCTACGGTTTATGGTCGCTAGAAGATGGCATGGTGCATCGACCACTGGCACCACATCTGGAGAATGATCCCCTCACGCTGCAATGTAACGAGCTGATTGAATGCATCCAGGAACGGCTTGATAAGCTGCCATTCAGACTGGAAGATAATCGTGAGCTGTGGTTGTTTGACAGCGATGACCTGAAGCCACTGGCACTACTGGCCTCAGCAACTATGAACAGCTCCCTGACTGTACCAGAACCCAAATACTGGTCATCATGCATCGGTGCAAACGGTGTACCCAGTCAGCGCAGGTATCCACTGGCCAGTGAACTGGAAGATCTGGTGAAACAGCGTGCAGGCTTCAATATTCACAAGCACTGGGTCACAAGGAAAACTGATGGCAGTGGCATCATTGAGACGAGTAGCAAGCATTTGTTAGCCGAAGACTTCCCGGCATATTTACTCAGAGAGGACTGGCCTGAAGTCGAGCAGGTTAAACTGGCCAGGGCGTATATCGAGTGGATAGCCCCTTCCTTGCTAACCCTGCAGCACCTGAGCCGAGATGAGCGAGAACGCCTGGAAAAAAGCCTGAACATACAGGCAGTATCGGTAGAACATCACTGGCACCTGTACTCTGAAATTATTGATGAAAAGTGCCTGAGGGCAGCAATAGTGCAATGTCGTTTACAGAAAGCGAATCAAAGCGGGATCTGACTGTAATGGCATTTACTTAAGGTAATATATAGCCGCTGCTACGTCATACCGTTTTTGCGTGTAAA
>CBDULX010000171.1:0-6465 GCA_965368175.1 uncultured Gammaproteobacteria bacterium
CTCTGTGGCAAATTTTTTGATGTTAAGTTAGCAAACGTCAGCTTCAGGGTGTTTTAAGCCCCTTATTTAACGCTCAATCGTATACAAAAAATCCGCACCCTGGGCCTCGCCACTTTCTGCTTTGAGTTGCCATTTTTCAGAGATTTGATAACGAACAGTCAGTGTGTTGATGGCCTCTAATAAGCCGACTCCGTAGCTGACATAGAGTTTGGGTGACAGGTAACGACCAACTACTAGCGAGGCCTGATCCCCGCTTTCACTGCTTTCGACACGCATTTCATCCAGCCCAAATTGGTCACCCAGTAAACGAGCGATTCGGTCTCCGCCACTTAAGCCAAGTGCCAGTGCCGCTTTTGCCATCATGGCTCCTTCTTCCCCAGATGCGTTTTCCATGGGCCGGCCCAGTAACAGGTAGGACAGGGTATCGGTTTGCCCCATGGTCGGAATAGAGAAGAGTTCCAGCTGAGGTTGATTGAGGCTGCCCTTTACCTTGATGCCGGCGGTTACGTTATTGATGTGTCGTACGGCGCGAAGATCCAGGCCTGGATTGGTGATCGGTCCACCGGTGTAAAGCAGGCGACCGTGTTCTACATCCAGACGTTGTCCATAGGCTCGATAGCGACCTTCAGGGATATTGATTTCGCCGGTGGCTTTGGTCAGCTGTCCGGGTTCATCTTCCAGTAACAGGCTGCCACCGAGTCTGCCTTCAAACCCAAAGCCATAAAAATTGACTCGATCGCCCAGTGTTAGCCGAATTTTGGTCACGATGGACCATTTTTCTTCCGTTGCCTGTTCACCACCTACGATGACCACATCATCCGAGACCTTTGCCGCTGTGGTAATGTCTTTCGGTTGCAGTTTTGCATAAGGAATGTGGACCTTACCATTGATATTAATAGTGTGATGTTGCAGTTTGATCTGTAGATCGGGAGAGATCTGTACCCGTGCTTCGGGGATTCGGGAGATTTCAAACTGATCACCCTTGATGGTAATTTCTGTTGGCCAGCCCGCGGTCCTGTCCAGAGTAGTAAGTCCAATAATTTCAAGATTGCCATCGCCGGAATGTGCATTAAGCTGGACCTTCACTTTTCCAGCGCCAGTGCTCTGTGCTTTTAGCTTGAGCTGATCAATGGTCAACCCCAGCCTCGGAATGCGCAGGGCACCGTTGGTTAGCTGGGCAAGACCATTCAGGCTGGGTTGAGCAAGCGTTCCGGCCACGGAGAGATTAAGCTCCACCTCGCCTCGAAGTTCCTGTACTTCCGGTACAATGGCTTCGAATAATCCCAGGTCATGAATATTTAACTTTAAGCTGGCTTCCAGAGGCTGTTTTAGACTGTTTAATGCTAGCAGCTTTGCATTTGGTAATTTAATCCAGCCCTGGAATCGATCACCATTGCTCATGGCTATTTCGGTACTGGCTTTTAGCTCCAGTTGGGTCAGTGAAATATCTACCTTGCCAGCCCGATATTCCCAGCGGTCACGCTCACCTTCCAGTAGCGGATAGTTGAGGGCGCCCGGTGGCAGTTCGATCTGGATTTGACCCAGCAGCTGATCCGGGGCCTGAAAACTCAGTTGAGCGGAGGCGTCCGCCACGCCTTCGAGTTTCAGGTCTGGGGGCAGCCATGGATCCAGCAATAACAGTGGGATTTTTTTCGTCTTAAACTGGATCTGCCACAAATTATCCGTTCGCTGAAGCGAGGTGCATAAACTAGCCTGCTGGTTGTTGTGCCAGCAGAGAGCATTAGCAACCAGAGTCTTGCTGCCGATATTGAGTGCAGTAGGAGCCTTGAGTCTCCAGTCTGCGTAGCGTTGACTCTGGAAATCGGCCCGCTCGATACGTCCCCGCCAGCCGTTAGCATCTAACTTACCCCGGAGTTCGATTTGTGCTGTAACTTCTTCTGAGGTGGCTTTTACTTTCAGATGCTGAGTGTTCGCGTCTATGTCCAGTGATTGCAGGCTATAGTCATTCAGTTTGATCGCCTGTGTGGTAAGCTTAATGTCAGTTTGCTGCCATTTGAACAGATCAACTGCAATGGTTCCCTCGACTGATCCCAGTTCATAATCTGGCAGCTTCAATGCCCGGCCCTTAATGGATGCTTTAATCAATGGCGTATCCCGTGGCCCACTCACCTGGCCCTGGGCCTGAAGTTCGCCTATGGCCTGTGGGTAAAGCTCAGCCAGATCGGTGGAAGTGAGTGACCAGTTCAGTTTTAGCTTATCGCCGACCTGACCCTGCAGGCTGACCTGAGAACCTCCAGAGCTGAAGTCAAGTTTGGCAATATCCAGTTTATGGTTCTGTAAGCTGAGTTTACTGTTTAGCGAAACAGGATAATTTCGCAGCTTACCTGCCAGTTGACGAATATCGGCGCTGGCGATCCATTCTCCTTTTTCATACCGACCCTTGCTGGTCAGGCTGGCACTGATCTGGCCGGGCAATTGTGGCCAGAGACTGCCGGGGTTGATACCGGTGGCACTGAGGCTGGCGTTCCAGCTTAATACAGGTGACCAGTTGAGGTGTCCTCTGGTAAGAGCTTCGCCATCCATAGTAGTGATGCGCAGAGAATGAAAATTAAGGCCATCAAGATTACCCTCGGCACTGGCATACCAGTGGGAGGGTGGAGCCTGTGGCCAGGGACGATCGGTCTCAAGTTTTAAATGGTAGCGATCGAGGTTACCATCGATCGTGCCACTGCCGCTGGCACTGTTGAACCAGGGGGATTGCGGTTCGCATTTTTTACCATTGTTTGTCATAGTACAGTTGTTAGAAATGGAGCTTAAAGGCCAGCGCAAATTCTTCCAGTTTAGAGCCAGTTTGACGTCACCACCCTGCTTCCCTGGTATCCATTGGCCCTGGACATCCAGGTGAGTGTTGTCATCAGGGGCATCCAGTTTCAGCTGATCAATCTGGAGGCTATTGTTACTCAGTCGCTGTAGCTTGAATTCAGCATTCAAGGGGCCGTGATCGGCATAGATAGCATCCAGTTTGCCTGACACCGTGGCTGTGGCCAGGTCGCCTTTAGCTTCCAGTTTTAGTTTGCCACTCAGCGCCGGCCAGTGCCTGTCCAGTTTTGAGGTATCAAATCGGGTGACATCGATTTTGGTCTTCCAGTTAAGTTGCCTGAGCAAATCCCTGACTTCAGCATCGAGTGTCAGTTGTAGCGGAGCATCAAGCTGCTGTTTTATCCGGGTTTTTACCATGTTACCTTTCAGCTGCCCATTGCCTTTAATCACCACACTGGAGGGGAGTTGAGTTTGCCAGCTAATGTCCAGATCATGAGAATAATTGCGGGTGGGTTTTAGTTCACCTGTTATATTAAGGTTGAAAGTATCCGCGCTGATACTCAGTGCATCGATATCGATCTTGCTGAAGAGGCTAGTGGCAGCGAGTTTTATCTGTTTGAGCCTGTAAGTCTGATCATCCTGGTTAATGCTCAGATCATCGATCTGCCCATGCTCCAGTTTCATGCGCCAGGGCAGGTGAATATCAGGCAGGTCCAGGGCCTGAACTGGAGACTGGTCAGTTTTTTCTGTTTTTGGCAATACGATATTGAGAGATTGTATGTGGAGTCGGCTGATATCGATATTGGCCAGCAATAATGACAGTGGCTGCCAGTTGAATAGTATCTGTTCGGCTTTGATGACTGCGCCGTCCTGCCGGTACTCTATACCTCTAACAATGATGGGACCAAATAGTCTTCCTTCCAGCTTGTTCATGCTTAATTCAGCCGGCAGGTAGGCTCTGGCTTGCTGGTAAGTCCAGTGCAGTCCACTTTCCGTAGCCGTTAGCCATGTCAGCAAAATTAACGGTATTAGAAGCAATACGGCAAACAATATGAGCAATATTCGCTTCATAAGTCTGGCCCGATATTGATGTGGAGTCGCCAGGGCTTGCCATCGCGGCTGATCGCACTGGCCAGGTCGAAGCGTACAGGCCCAACGGGGGAATTCCAGCGAAATCCAAAGCCGGCACCCCGTTCCAGTTTTTCCGAAAAACTGTCAATGGCATTACCACCATCATAAAACAGCGCCAGGCTCCACTTGCTGCTGAGGCTGTGCTCGAGCTCGATGCTGCCAATCATCAGGTTCCTGCCACCTACCACCTCGCCATCGTCGTCTACCGGGCCGAGTGACTGGTATGCATAGCCACGCACACTCTGGGCGCCACCGGTAAAGAAGCGAACCGAGGAGGGAAGTTGTTCAAACTCCTGTGTCCAGGTGCTGCCAAGAGTGCCACGGGTGATGATGCGATTGTGCTGCCCCAGTGGGTGAATGGCTTTAATGCTCCCCTGAAGTTGAGAAAAACTGGTATCGGAGAGGAGTCGTTCGCTGGCTCCCCGCAGGCTGATATCGAAGCGCAGGCCATCAACAGCGTAGATAAAGTTATTGCCCCAGGTGCGGCTCAGGTTGATGCCGGGCATGAGCAGTGTGGAATCCCCTGAGGTATCGGCAACAACGAAATCTTCCTGCTGATAATTAAGTGAGATGGATTCGCGCCAGAGGTTGAGGCTGCGATTGAGAGTGGCACCGATGGTCTGTATGGTGCTTTCACTGGTATCGGTCTTCTCATTGACAACTCCGGTAGAGTAAACCATCTGGTCTTTGCGGGGGTTGAGTATCGGCACCCGGTAATTCGCACTCAGGCTATAACCCAGTTCAGAGATCTTGGCTTCAGTGTCGAAGCGGTGACCAAGTGTGTTCAGGCGGGGTATCTGCCAGCCGAATTTGGTACGAGCACCAGTATCGCTTCCGTAACCAAGGCCGAAGCTATAACGATGACGTTTGCGTGGAGTGAGTACGACAGTGACCGGGATTTCATTACTATCGAGTTGAGTCTGACCGGGTGAAACCTCTACTGAGCGGAAATAGTCACTGTCATTCAGTGCCTGTTGCAGATCGATCAGTTGATTAAGCGTGTAAGGGTCACCTTTTTTAAAGGAGATATAACGTCGTAAAAAATTCTCATCGAGTACATCCTGGTCTAACCGTACTTCGCCGAAGCGATAACGTGGACCGCCGTTATAGTTTAGCTGAATGCGGGCTTCATAAACATCGAGATCAATCTCTACACGATGCTCAACAAAACGTGCTTCGAAATAGCCTCGTTCAGAGGCTAGCCTGGCCAGACTGGCTTTGATATTTTCATATTCAAGGTGATTGAATATATCACCCTTGTGCAGGGGGAACTTCTGGATTAGTGCCTGAAATTCAGGGTCCCTGGACATTTCCTCGCTGATGCTAAAATTGAACTGTCCAATGCGCAATGCCGGACCGGGATCTATTATATAGCTCGCCTGCCAGTTATCGGGTGATATCTGGGATAAATCCGATGTAACCAGCGGACGGTAATAACCAAATGGCTGCAGTGCTTTTGCTATTTCCTGAGGTGCTTTTTTATGCAATCGACGCAGGCGAGCTACTGACATCAAAGCATGATCTTTTTGTTGTTCGATACTCAGAAACAGACGGACATTATCCTCCAGTGGTTTCTCCAGACGACTGATAACAATGTCGACTCTGGTCTGTGCCTGGAGTGTGGGAGTACAAATACAGGCCAGGAGGGCCAGCAGCATTCGCTGCGTTTTATACATCTGAATTCCTTAACTGGCTAACATCTAATTAGACCGTTCTGTCTCAACAATTTTAACTGGAAATGGATCGGTGATACTTCCGGTATATATACTTCGATGGGGGAATGGAATTTCTATACACTGTTCATCAAATGCATTTTTAATTTCTTCATGTATGCTGTTCTTGAGGTTAAGAAAGTTTTCCCGTTTGGCCCATACTGAATACTGAATGTCTAAAGAGGATTCGCCAAATCCCTGAAAAATATAAAGTGGCTTAGGTTCCTCCAGACAGAGCGGATTTTTATCCGCGACCTCATCCAGTACTGCGCGTACTTTTTTCAGATCTTCCTTGTAGGCAACTCCCACCATAATATCGATACGGCGGATGGGAAACCGTGTAAGGGTCGTCACTTCTGATTTGATCAGTGTTTCGTTGGGGATGCGCACAAACAGATTGTCAAAGGTACGCAGCTTGACCGAAAGCAGATCGATAGACAGTACTTCGCCAGTGGTTGTGCCGATACGAATATTATCGCCTACGCTAAATGGGCGTTCAGCGACCAGGAACAGACCACTGATCAGGTTAGAAGCCGAGGTCTGTGAAGCAAAACCTATTGCCACGCTGAGAATACCGGCTGCTCCCAACAGCACACTCAGATTAAATCCAAGTTCGTGCAGCGCTGAAATCAGAAACAACACAAGCACCAGGTAATAACTGCCACGTCTGAGCATCATGGCACGATGGCTGTCCATCTTTTTACCGACAAATTTTGTTAATGTGGAACTCACCAGTCTGGCGATAGCAGCACCCACAATGACAATAATAATGGCGCGGGTAAAGCCCCACATTTTTTCGCTGCTTAGAAAGTTGATTATGTCAGCCCAGAACGCATTCATG
>CBDULX010000172.1:0-6437 GCA_965368175.1 uncultured Gammaproteobacteria bacterium
GATTCCCAGGGTAATTCTCACATCATGACCATGTATTACGTGATGGTGGATGATATTGAAAACGTCTGGGAAGTGAGGGCTACTATGGATGGCCAGGCCATGGAAACTGGGGCGGCTGGAATATATGGACCCCAGCAACTGAACTTTGATGCCAATGGTGTTATTGAACCTTTAACATCAACCGGTGCAGGGGCCATTGCTTACAGTGCTATTGATCCTCTAAACGGTGCGAATTTAATGACTATCACCGTAGACTATCGCAGCCAGGGCAATAACCTGACCCAGGAAGCCCAGGGTGATTTTTTTGTTGCTTCGCTCAGTCAGGATGGTTTTTCAACCGGTCGCCTTAGTGGTTTAGAAATCGATGACGAAGGTCTGGTCCGGGCCAGTTTTACCAACGGCCAGATTACTCCACTGGGTAAGATTGCCCTGGTGCGTTTTGATAACCCTCAGGGTTTAAAGCAGACCGGAGACACTGCCTGGGTGGAAACGACTGAGTCTGGTGCCGCGGTGGCGGGTGAAGCCGGAACCGGAAATTTTGGTTTACTGCAAACCGGTGCGCTGGAAACTTCCAATGTGGATTTAACAGCCGAGCTGGTGAAGCTAATTACAGCACAACGTAATTTCCAGGCCAACTCAAAATCCATTGAAACGGCCAATGCGATAACCCAGACCATCATAAATATTCGTTAATGGTTGATTGTTGATGGTGAAACAACAGGTAAACGACTATGGATAAAATGCTTTTTATTGCCATGAATGGTGCCAGGCAGGCGATGCAGGCACAGAACAGCATTAGTCATAATCTCGCAAATGCCAGTACGGTTGGTTTTAAGGCTGATCTGGATACTTTTACAAGCTGGCACGTTGAAGGTCCGGGGTTCAAAACCCGGGTTTACAACCAGCTGGAATCCGAAGGCAGTAATTTACTTCCCGGAAGTTATGCTAATACCAGTCGTGAACTGGATGTGGCTGTTCAGGGGGATGGCTGGATTGCGGTCCAGGCTAGTGATGGTAATGAGGCCTACACTCGTGCCGGTGATTTGCAACTGGATGCCAACGGCCAGTTAACGACAGGAGCAGGATTTCCAGTTATCGGTAGTTCTGGGCCCATAGTTTTACCCCCGGCGCAAAAAATTGAAATTGGTGCCGATGGTTCTG
Source organism: uncultured Gammaproteobacteria bacterium (assembly GCA_965368175.1). Classification (GTDB taxonomy): domain Bacteria; phylum Pseudomonadota; class Gammaproteobacteria; order SZUA-229; family SZUA-229; genus CBDULX01. The sequence continues at coordinate 1,162 of CBDULX010000172.1, forward strand.
TCAGTCTGATCCCGATTGGGCAGACTTCAGAAAGCCTGGCGATTGTCGATCGAATTAAACTGGTCAATCCACCTGCAGAGATAATTCAGAAAGGTGCTGACGGTTTAATGCGCATTATTGATGGTCAACCAGCAGTACTTGATGCCGGTGTTACTCTGGCGTCTGGTGTAATAGAACACAGTAATGTAAATGCGGTAGCAGAGTTAGTGGATCTGATTCAGAACGCTCGCCAGTATGAAGCCAATGTGAAGTTAATGAGTACCGCAAAAGAAAACGATGAAGTTTCAGCCCGATTATTACGTAGCAGTTAATTGAACGGAGAATAATTATGAATCCCGCGCTTTGGACCTCTAAAACAGGACTCGATGCACAGCAAACCCGCTTGTCTGTGATCTCCAATAATCTGGCCAATGTGAATACTACTGGTTTTAAACGTGACCAGGCTGTATTCCAGGATCTTATGTATCAAAACATCCGACAGGCCGGTGGTCAGTCTTCAGAAGATACCCAACTTCCATCAGGTATGTCTATTGGTACTGGCGTAAGGATAGTGGCCACTGAAAAATTGCATACACAGGGTAACCTGGTACAAACAGGTAATTCACTGGATATTGCCATACAGGGCCGCGGTTTTTTGCAGATATTAAAGCCCGATGGTGCTATTTCCTATACCCGTGATGGTTCATTTCAGATCGATTCTAATGGTCAGGTTGTTACCGCTAACGGGTATCAGTTACAACCCACCATAACTATTCCATCGAATGCACAGAGTATTACTATTGGTGAAGATGGTGTAGTTACTGTGCTGGCGGGTGGTGCCGCTTTGCCTACCCAGGTCGGTAATATTCAAACAGTCGATTTTGTGAATCCTACCGGTTTACAACCAATTGGAAATAACCTGTTCCTGGAAACCGCAGCCAGTGGTTCACCTCAAACAGGTACGCCAGGTTTGAACGGTCTGGGTACCCTTACTAATGGGGCATTGGAAAGTTCCAATGTGAACGTGGTTGAAGAACTGGTGAATATGATCGAAACCCAGCGTGCTTATGAAATGAACTCCAAGGTCATCTCAACCACCGATCAGATGCTGCAATATGTTAGCAATAATCTTTAGTGATTAAGTTGAAAAGATACAGGTGATGTATGGTCAACAATAAACAAACTGGTGTAGTTCTGGCAATATTAAGCATGTTGTTATCCGCCTGTGCCAGTAATCCACCCGATCTGGCAGATTTTAAACCACTGGTTCGACCGGAGGCTATGCCTCAGGAAAACTACGAAAACGGTTCATTATTTCAGGGACGTGGTATTTCATTATTCGAAGACCCCAAACCCTATCGAGTGGGTGATATTCTAACTATCCTTCTGGAAGAAAGTACCAGTGCCAGTAAAACTGCAGCTACGTCAACCAAGAAAGATGATGATATATCTATTGATATACCCACTATATTCGGTACCTCACCTACTCATAAGGGTAACCAGTTATGGGATTTGAGTATGGCACCAACACGGGAATTTGATGGTGAAGGAGACAGTAGTCAGAGTAACAGTTTGAGTGGTGAGATTACTGTCACCGTGGTCGATGTTCTGCAAAATGGTAACCTGGTCGTGCAGGGTGAAAAGTGGTTCACTCTGAACCAGGGCAAGGAATACATCCGGGTCGCGGGTGTAATTAGACCACAGGATGTACAGTCGGATAACACCATTACCTCCAGTAAATTGGCCGATGCACAGATTGCCTACAGTGGTGAAGGCTTTGTCGCCGACAGTAATGCGCAGGGCTGGTTTAGTCGCTTCTTAAGCAGTGAGTGGTGGCCGTTTTAAACATGGTTAATCGTTAATGGTTGATGGTTTGTGGTTAACTACAAACCATCAACCATCAACCATCAAAACTGGCCCCCGAATTGCATTAATACTCTAAAGCTTACTATAACGCTGGAGAGTGGCGATGTTTTGGCGAAGTCCGGTTTACATATTTTTATTACTGCTGCTATTTACAGGACCTGCACAAGCTCAGCGTATCAAGGATCTCGCTTCTATAGCAGGGGTGCGCAGCAATCAGCTGGTGGGTTATGGTCTGGTGGTTGGCCTGGATGGCAGCGGAGATCAGACCAGTCAAACCCCGTTCACTGTACAAAGTTTCAAAAACATGTTGAAACAATACGGCATAACTTTGCCGGCTAATTCCAATCCTCAGCTGAAAAATGTTGCCGCCGTGGCCATTCACGCAGAATTGCCGGCATTTAGCAAACAGGGGCAGAATATCGATATAACCGTGTCATCGCTGGGTAATGCCAAAAGTTTGCGTGGTGGCAGTCTGTTGATGACACCTCTACGAGGTGCTGATGGTCAGATTTATGCAGTAGCCCAGGGTAACCTGATCGTTGGTGGATTTGGTATTTCAGGCAGTGATGGTTCCAGAGTCAGCGTCAATGTCCCCAGTGTTGGTCGAATTCCTAACGGTGCCACTGTTGAGCGAGAAGTGCCTAACCCTTTCGCTAGCATGCAGAAAATTGTATTAAATCTACATCGCAGTGATTTCACTACAGCCAAACGTGTAGTTGAAGCTATTAACAGAGTGCTCGGCCCTGATAGCGCTCATGCACTTGATGCTGTGTCCGTTCAGGTATTAACCCCTCCAACCACTAGCCAGAAAGTGGAGTTTGTGTCGTTTCTGGAGAATCTGGATGTAGAAGCAGCCGAGGCGCCAGCACGAATCATTGTGAACTCACGAACCGGAACTGTAGTGATTAGCTCTATGGTACGAGTACGGCCAGCAGCCGTCAGTCATGGCAGTTTGACCGTTACTATCAGTGAATCACTGCAGGTGAGCCAGCCTAATCCACTGGCCGGTGGACAAACTGCCGTGGTACCTCAAACCCAGATTGATGTGGAACAGGCAGAAAGCAGTATGTTTATGTTTGCGCCTGGTGTATCGCTAAATGAAATCGTACAGGCAGTCAACCAGGTCGGTGCGGCACCTGGAGATCTGGTGGCAATTCTGGAAGCTCTTAAGCAGGCTGGTTCTTTGACTGGTGAGTTGATTGTGATTTAAAGCAACGGGTTTTTACACATGATTCAGCAAGCGGATTTATATACCAATTTCAGCCAGTACGCCGAGATGCGTAGACAGGCGCATGAGCAAAGTGATGAGTCGGTAACCACAGTAGCCAAACAGTTTGAATCACTGTTTATACAGATGATGCTTAAAACCATGCGCGATTCTGTCCCAGAGGGTGGATTGTTTGGCAATGACACTACGAGGATGTACCAGGATATGTTTGATAAACAGTTAAGTTTGAATATTGCGTCAGGAAAAGGTATTGGTTTAGCCGCCGTGATTGCCCGTCAACTGGGGCAACAGAAAGGAGAGGCCTCTCAAATCCAGTCTTCTCAATCCAGTGTTGAAAACTACTGGCATAAAGCCATACCTGCACCAGCCGAGATTACCCCGAATCAGCAAATGGGTGCATCAGATAATCCACATCATCATGCCAATGACTGGGATTCTGGTGATACCTTCGTTCGCACCATCTGGCCTCATGCGGTAAGAGCTGCAGATAAGCTCGGTGTTGAACCGGAAGTTCTGGTAGCTCAGTCGGCACTTGAAACCGGCTGGGGTGAACATGTTCGCCGTACAGTTGATGGCAGTAACAGTTATAGCCTGTTTGGTATCAAAGCGGATCATCGCTGGCAGGGTGACCAGGTATCTGTATCCACACTGGAATTTCGTGACGGTACCATGCAACGAGAAAAGTCCCAGTTCCGTGCCTATGATTGTGTGGCGGAGGCCTTTGAGGATTATGTGGAATTTATTCAGTCCAGTCCACGTTACGAATCGGCGCTGGAAAAGGCAGATAAAAGCTATGTCGAATCTCTGCAGGAAGCCGGATATGCCACCGACCCCGATTATGCGGACAAGATTGAACGTATTAAAAACAGTGAACTGTTAAATAAACGTCTGAGCGGATTAAAGAAACATTCAGATTCGCCGCTAACTTAATGAAGCCCCGGAAATCTGTGTTTCGATGACCGGTCAATAGAGAGGCAAGCATGGCTGATATACTCAACACCAGCCTGAGTGGACTCAGGGCCTATCAAACGGCACTGGCAACAACATCCCATAATATTTCCAATGTGGGTACGGAAGGTTATAGCCGCCAGCGGGTAGAGCTGAGTGCGCGTCCACCGCAACAGTTTGGCACAACTCAGATTGGTCAGGGTGTCGATATATCCAATGTCAGCCGTATCTTCGATAACTTTGTTATTGAAAATATTCGTGACTTTTCTTCCAGTACATCAAGGCTGTCGATCTTTGAATCCTTTGCTACTCGCACAGAAAACCTGATTGCCGATGAACAGGGCAGTTTAATGCCGGCACTGGAAAGTTTTTTTGCTGCATTGAGCGACGTTTCCAATGATCCATCCTCTACTGCTCCACGCATTACTTTGCTGGAACGAGCAGAAAATCTGGAGCAACGGTTTACTTCGTTATCCAGTGATTTACTCGATCTTCAACATGAAGTGGATAACCAGCTGCAATTTGTTGTCACCGATATTAATTCTATAGCTCAGGAAATAGCTCGTATCAACGAAGCTATTAATAAAGTCAGCAGTGTGGATTATCAGCCACCGGATTTACTCGATCAACGAGACCAGTTACTCAAGCAGTTATCGGAAAAGATTGCAGTAAATACTGTGGTGCAGAACGATGGCACTTTAAACGTCCTGATCGGCACCGGGCAGTTGCTGGTGAGTGGTAGCAACGTACTCAGTTTAAGACTGGGGGCCGACAGTGCTCAGCCGGATCGTCGAGCCATTCAATTAGTAAGTTCCAGTGGCAGTGTGGATATCACCAATACCTTAAAGGGCGGTGAAATCGGTGGTCTGCTGGATTTCAGTAACACTATGCTGGATGATGCGCAAAATCGGCTGGGTCGTCTGGCCATTACCTTATCTGAAACCTTCAATGCTCAGAATGTTCAGGGTTATGACTTGAACGGTGATCTGGGTACAAATTTTTTCAGCACCGTGGGTACTGGTAACTTACAGGGAATATTTGGCGCCGATTATCGTGCCAATGGTTTTGATGATGGCGATACCGTTAGCTTTCAGCTGGATTTCGATGGCGTGTCACTGGCGGTTAATGTACCGGCTATCGCTCCTGGTGATACTAATGACGTAATTACACAGAATATACTCGATACCATCGGTGCTTTTGGGATAGATAATGGAGACAACACATTCACCATCAATGGCACAACACCGGGTGTCAG
>CBDULX010000173.1:0-6381 GCA_965368175.1 uncultured Gammaproteobacteria bacterium
ACTATCAGCTTGAGACGGATAAAATTGGTTGATGGTTGATGGTTGATGGTTGATGCGTAAATTTAATTTTAAGTATGGTAATTCTCTGGGTGATTGTTGATTATTTTTGTGGCATTGGTGTATTGAGTGCTGAGGAATTAGTCAGGCTGTCCATTATTTATTATTTAGGTCACTACTCATCTCTTTTTTGAGTAATCTTTCAATAGCTTTGGCAGCTGCAACCATGCCAAATGTAGCCGTCACACAACTGGAAGAGCCAAAGCCCAGATTGCAATCCAGGCTCACGCCTTTAATCCCCGGCTTGGCATGACACACGCTTCCATCGGCTTTTGGGTAACGTTGTTGTTCTGTGGAAAATACACAGGGTATACCGAAGCTCCGTTTACTGTTTTTGCTGAAACCGTACTGGCTACGTAACTGGGAACGCACTTTGGCCGCCAGCGGGTCATTGTAGGTTTTGCTGAGATCGGCAAGACTTATGGCGGTTGGGTCGATCAAGCCTCCGGCCCCACCAGTGGTAATGATAGGTATTTTATTTCTACGACAGTAGTAAATCATGGCGGATTTGAATTTGATACTGTCGATGGCATCAATGACATAATCGTAACCCTGACTAAGGTATTTCTCCATGGTTGTTTCAGTCAGGAAATCATCAATTGTATGACATTCGCAATCGGGGTTTATTGATTCGATGCGTCTGGCCATGACCTCCACTTTGGACTGGTTGAGGGTATCACTGGTGGAATGAATCTGACGATTGATGTTACTGCTGGCGATATCGTCATGGTCTATCAGTGTGATTTTACACACACCGCTACGAGCCAGAGCTTCCGCCGCCCAGGAACCTACACCACCAATACCAATGATACAGAAATGGGCCTGTTTGAGAATGGCGGCCTGTTTGATTCCGTACAGGCGCTCGATGCCGCCAAATCGTTCTTTATAATCACTCATTGGCGGCATTTTGGTGTGACTGTGGGTTTATGTCAATCCACCAGGCTAGCCTGATCATAGAGCTGGTGTATGACGTTTTTTTCCGGTTTTGGAGCTAGTTCGAAGGTGGCCATTAACGGAGTGTGATCTGACAGCTTGCGCCAGGGTGCTTCGGTACAGCGCTGGCATTTCAAAGGTTTCAGGCCACGGGTGTAGATGCGGTCCATCGCTAAGGCAGGCATCCAGGATGGGAAGCTGCGGGCATGTCTGCCGGTGGTAAACTTGAATACTTCTTTTAGATTCAGATCATGGCACAGATGTTTTTCGGCTTTACCTCGCCAGTCGTTAAAATCACCGGCGATGATCAGTGCTTCATCCCGAGGAACATGAGAGTTGATACGGTCGACCAGCACTGACAGCTGTTTTTCCCGTTCCATCCCAAACAGCCCCAGGTGAACGCATATCAGGTGAATACGTTGTTTAGCTGGCCCAGTCACCACCGTACCGTGAAGCAGGCTGCGGCTGGCCGACTGCATAACTGAGACATTGATATTCTCCCATTCGACGAAGGGAAACTTGCTGAGAATAGCATTACCATGATGACCGGCTTTATAGATGGCATTTTTGCCATAAGCATGATGAGGCCAGACCTGGTCAGCGAGAAATTCAAACTGGCTCTCGGTGGGCCAGTCAAAAATTTTATTTTGCAGGATAATGTGTTCTCCCTGAATTTCCTGCAGGAAAACAATATCGGGGTTCATTACGCGTAATGCTTCCTTGATTTTATGGAGCACAAAACGCCGGTTACCCACACTAAATCCCTTGTGGATATTGTAAGTCAGTATTTTTAGTCTGGATTGGCTCATGGTTTTTTGCTTTATTTGTTAACTATAGACGATGAAGTAAAGATTTTTTTAGGAGTACATCAAATCCGGAGCAATTAAAGCTGTCGTGTTTTAAGTACCTGAAGAAATCTAAGGTATTGTTTCGCTTGACAAATTCTTCTGAGAATAGGTAAATAGTCGTATTTTAAACATAAGTATGTGTCATATGCCTGAATCTCGACTTATATTAGAAACCTCGCCTGAAACTTTTGCTGAAATGGTCATTGGTAACTCAATGCGCGGTCCTGTGATGGTCAATTACTGGAGCGCCAAGGCTGGTCCCTGTCTCAAGCTATGGCCCCTGCTGGAAAAACTGGTGCATGACTATTCCGGTCGTTATTTGCTGGTGAATTTCGATACCGATAAATACCTTAAATTCGCCCAGCGTGAACTGGGTATTACCAGTGTTCCTACGGTTAAGATGTATATGCAGCAGCAGGTGGTTGACACGATTCATGGTGCTGAATCGGAAAAAAGTTTTCGCAATATGATCGATAAGTACATGCCTCGTGCATCCGACCCGCTGGTTCTGGATGCAGTGCGCCAGTACCAGGAAAACAATGTCGAAGTTTCTTTAGAACAACTGAAAAAACTCTATCAGCAGGATTCGGAAAATCCCAGGGTTGCACTGACCATGATGAAGCTGATGCTGAGGGAAGGTCAGTTTGAGCCCTTGTTTGACTTCCATAAATTGCTATCACCAAGATTGAAAAAAAATGAAGAAATTATCAATCTGGAAAGCCATAGCCAGTTTCTGTATGCGGCAAATCAGGCCGGAGATCGGGAACAGCTGGAACAAACTCTTTCCAACCAGCCCGATAATCTCGAAGTTCGCTTTCAGCTTGGCGCTCTGAATCTGGTTGAAGACCATTACACTGAGGCGATGGATCAGCTACTGGAAATTATTAAACAGGATCGGCAGTATCGAAACGATGTTGCGGTGAAAGGAATGGTAACCATACTCAACCTGATAGGCAGCAATACAGATACTGCCCGGCAATACCGCAGCAAGATGTTGAATGCGATGGGACGCTAGGGAATCTCTGATTAAGTCTGGTTGAATTTAGGCTTCGATAAAAGTGTTTAGATTTTTCATGAAGTGAGGCGGAATAGTTATTCTATTGCAACGAGCTTCGGGGAGGATCTGGACGCTTTTAGCCAGCATAAAACAATCATGACTTGATCAGAGGTTCCCCAGGGAACCTCTGATCAGTTCGTGATAGTTTATCACAGCCTGCTACAACCATACTTGATCAGTGGTCACTGCGGTTTATTTTTTACGAGCTTTCTTTTCGTAAACCAGGCCAATGCTAAGTACAATGACCAGTATGATGAGCACTAGCCAGAGAAAATTATTCATGACAAACATTTTTTGTTCGGGATCCTGCTTGCCTGAATTTTGCGCGACAGCTTTAGTTGCAGGACGTTCAGGACTGCTTGTCTGCGCCAGTTGAGCCTGTTCTACTTCAGCCTTTACCTGTTTTAATATCTGTTGATAGTTGTTACTGGAATGGCCGCTGGCTTCCAGTTCCCGTTGCATTTTTTGTGTGGCCTGTCTGGCTTCCTGTAGTCGCCCAGCCTGGGTCAGATTGTGAATATTGCTCCAGTGTAGATACCAGTAATAGGATTCGTCATCACCATTTCCACCCAGAGCCAGTTCTTTCTGGATCGCGATTATTTTCTTATCCATAGACAAAGCATGTTTCATAGTCGCATATATAGCAGCGCTCAAATGTGGTTTTTGAGTTTTATCGAATGTCATGGCCTGTTCGTACGCGGATAGTTTTTTTGCAATATGTTGTTGTGAAGTAACTGGGGCAGTGGTGAAATACAATGATGCCAGGTTGTTGTGATTCAGGCCCTGTAAAAACCAGAGTACAGGGTTTTGCGGCTGTTGCTGTAATAATTGGTCAAGCTGTTGACTGATTGAAATTAACTGTTGCTCCTGGACGGTGAAACTGCTGTCGATGTTTTCGGCATGATAAAGTGCTACCTGATCAGCAAGTGATTTTACATTTCCAGGGCTGATGTCAAACTGTTCTTCAAAACTGTTCTGCGCCAGCAGCTGACAGGGCAAGAAAACAAACAATAAGATTAGAGTTTTCATTGGTTCTGGTAATTTATATTGATATGTAAATGGTCGGCCTTGTCAAAGGCATCCGGTAATCCGTTTTTCGGTTCCATATCTTCAGTAAATTCTTTTGTACGCATCGGTCGTCCATTGGTTTCCAGTTGCCAGAAAGCATCAAGTTTGTTTTTGTTTATTTCCAGCCCCTGCCAGAGTACCCAGTAGGCAATGGCGGACTTTCTGGTATTGGGGGCCTCGTTAATGATGATGTCAATTGCCCCACCACGTTGATGAATGCCGTTAGTGGCATTGCTGAACCACTCGTTACGTTCGGGGTTGCGCCAGCCGCCACTCAGCCAGAGTTGACTGTCTGGAACTGGCAGTGGTTTATTGTTGATATCATTGAGTGGTGTGTTTTTCATATACTGTTTATGTTGCCGATAAATTTCGGCAACTTGTATAGCCAGATCATAGATGCCATCGTTGATCATCAAATCATACTGACTTTCAGTGATCGGGTTGCCAGCCAGTTTTGGTGATTTTTCCGGCACCTGGGTGATTTCATCACGTCGGGGCACGGGCAAATTACCATCCTCACCACGGCCATATCGTGGGAGATTGTAATGATTGATGTATTCCTGTCGAATCATATCTATATTATCCATCTGCAATACGGCCTGGTGTCGGCGTTGCAGCTGGCCAGTTTTTAATACATCCACAAATACGTGGTAACTTAAACGAGGGTTGAATAACTGGTCGTCGATGACCTGAGTACCGCCGCCATATTTACGGCGTTTTCCATTCGGCCCCTTGCCTTTTTTATACATCTGAGGACGATGATTTCTGGGCCTGGGTCTAAACACCAGTTTATTGCGGTCAAGCACTGATGAATCCAGTTCGCTGGACCGCCAGCTAAATCCCAGCAAGGCATTTTTGCTATTGCCATTGAACGATGATAACAGGTCAATAGTGCCGTATTCTTTTTTTGCAATAAGGATTTTCCAGATCACATATTCATCCTCAGTAGCTGGCTGTTTAAGCTCTATAACAAAGGGAGCCTGAAGAGAAAGAATGTCCTGGGGACTGCTTTGTTTAATGCCTTGCGGAATACTAAGCTTGCTGGGCACGACTATGAACGAATTGATCTGGTTGCTGCCAATGTCTGCAGAACTGATGATGTTCAGATCAGCAGTATCTTTGGCCTGAGCGCTGGCCGTATATAGTAATAAGCTAGCTAACAGGCTCAGAGTTAATGCTGGTTTCGCTAATATGATAATCAACATATAGAATCAGTTTTTTATTATTACTGATTCTATAGTTCAAGACCTGCATACAATCAATCTTTGCGGGCTGCTTCATTGCGACATGTGATTTGTTTTGTGAATTTACTATGACTATCGCATATCAGGTTGAGTGAGCCTGTTACGCTTCCCTGACCGTAATAATTGTCGGAATAAATCATTTGTCTGGAATCGTATAATTCAGCACAGATGACCCATTCATTGAGGTAAAAGGTCATGAGTGGGGTGTATGACATTTGTTCTTTGAGGGCAGCAAAATGAAATTGCCCCTGCTCGTTGGTAACCGTGGTTTTTACGTGTTTAGTACAGTTATGGTCTTTGCTGTCCCGGGATAAATAGAGGGTTACGCCGGGTTTGGGTTCTGAATTAATATTGAGTACGCCATTAATAGTTGGTGTCAGACCACGGCTATAAGGTGTGGTTGTGCAGGCCGAGGTCAGTATCACTAGAGTCAGGATCAAGAGTGGAAGGGGTTTCATTATTATCATCCTGGTGGCCTTGTTTTTTCAATGAAAGCGATTTATCGGCTATTTTTTAATTGTATCTTATTCAGCAAAATCTCGACATAGTTATTATTTTTATAATAAATGATAAGGTATGGCCTGATATGGATTTGTTATACTACAGTGATTTTATAATTGCTTTTCAAAGGTGGGCTCATGATAAAAATGTCAGCACTATTAATGCTTTTTTTATCAGGATTTGCTCTGCAATCATGCAGTACGACGGTTGAGGGACCAGTGACCCATCAGCAATACAATCTTGAGGTGGGCGGGGCTAAAGATATGGCTGGTTATCGTAAAGAGAGGAAGGCTGTGGTGGCTAAACCAGCCGACCAGGCAGGAAGTGCAAATGATAATTGTGGTTTTGATCAGCCGGACTGTTCTGTTGTAAGGCAGCAGCCGGCAGTGGCTCAGTGATAAAAAAATAGGCCGCATAGAGCGGCCTTTTTTTGCGGCCGGTTTTGTTATGCCTTGCCCTGTAGCTGGAGTAGTATGTCCTCATTCTCCAGGGTAGATGTATCCGATGTGATTTCTTCGCCACGAGCAATGTTACGTAACAGACGTCGCATGATTTTGCCGGAACGGGTTTTGGGCAGGTTATCGGAATAGCGGATGTCATCGGGTTTGGCGATGGGGCCAATCTGCTCTGCCACCCAGTTGCGAAGTTCCTTGGTCAGTTCAACATCTATGCC
>CBDULX010000174.1:0-6358 GCA_965368175.1 uncultured Gammaproteobacteria bacterium
TCATGGGATAAAGGCAAACACTGCCCATGTCGCAAATCTCGTAGAAAAACATACCGTTGGGAGATTTACGTCATAAAACGGAGATCTTTGTCTGGTGTATTTTGTCATCTACGTTAATATTGCTCTAACTCATTCTGCCGATATTCAGGCGTATGACTAAATTTGGGGTTATTTCTGTCGTTATCTGAAAATCCTCTGTAAACATAACTGAATCTTTTTAAATCTACTGAATCAGGTTGATGGAAGATACAATCTTTAATGAGAACCAGGTTTTACGCCGCAAGCTGGATAATTTACTCCGGCAGGCAAGAACCAATGAAAAAAAGCAGGGTCTCTTTGATTCTTTAGGGTTTGAGATAATCGGATCGAGTAATCCTGAAGAATTGCGGGATATGCTTCTGCTTCAGATGCCGGCGCGTTTCCAGCTCCAGGATGTTGTGTTATGCGTTGTTGATTTCGAAAAAGATACAGAATGCCTCTTTTTTTGTAATAACGAAGAAGCTAAGCCGATCTTCGGTCATAAGTTAAAAATTCTGGATCCGGAAACTGATCGGGATAAAATCCAGACTCTAAAAAACTTTCCACAACTGGGTGAAAAAGTCCTTCAGCATTATTCATGGTTACTGGATGATATTGATAATCGACAGCTATGCGAAAGTGCTGCTCTTCTGCCCTTAATCAGGAGTGAGCGTATTATAGGCGCCCTGATGCTCATCAGTAGTGATGTAAATCGTTACCAAACGAGTCATGGAACTGAATTTCTGCAAAAACTATCTGCAATGACCGCTGTTGCCATAGAAAATTGTTTAAATCAACAGAGACTCAAGGAAATTGGCTATCAGGACGCACTGACACAAGCTTACAATCGCCGTTATTTTGATCTGCGTTTTAAGGATGAGATTGAGCGCTGTCTTAGAAACAAAGATGACCTGGCCTGTATGTTTCTGGATGTAGACTTCTTCAAGAAGGTGAATGATACCTATGGCCATCATATTGGTGATCTGGTGCTGATCCGTATGGTTTCGATTATTAAGGAGCAGGTCAGGGCCTGTGATGTAGTGGCTCGTTATGGGGGTGAGGAGTTTGCCGTGGTGTTACCTGGTGCTGATATAAATGTGGCAAGGGAGATTGCAGAACGATTGCGTATTAATGTTCACAACGAAAAACATGTTTTTTATGAATATGAACTTACTATTTCAGTTTCTGTGGGATTCACGACTTTGAGCTCCCTGGATGTTACATCAGTGCACGATTCAGAAGATATTGCACAGCAATTGCTTGATCATGCCGACCAGGCTCTATACTCCGCTAAAGAAAACGGGCGTAACCAGGTCGTTATTTATTCTAAGGAAACTCCGATCAAGTCGTGATCTCTCCCGAAATTTGTTTCAATAGAATAAAATCCCACCTCACTTCGTGAAAATTCTGAACACAATCGGAGCCTAAATTGAGCGATACTTAATCAGAGGTTCCCTGATTAATTGTTTCCTGATTTTTCTCGTAATTCCTGCATCTGTTTATTTAAATTATGTTTGATCATTAGCTCCTGATCATCAGTGCGAATATGCTCAAAATCCACAGATATATGGACGCTATTGCCAGAATCAGGAAAGCTTTGAGTATTTACTACTCGCCCAAAAACCTCCAGGCCTATTTTTTCCGGGAGTAACACCATTCGTAACATCAGAGGTTGATTCATCGAATAGGCCTGTGGGCTATCAAACGCTATGCCGGAGGCGCTGAGGTTGACTTTTTGCATATTTTTATCTGAACAAGGTAATTCTTCATCTAGTATGTGCTGGCTCAGATTGTCTATTTTCTTGTTCATCAGGTCTAAATATTGAGCTATTTCAGGGAAGCTGGATCGTATTGAATTCATCATGGGAAGATGTGCATGGTTTATGCTGGCAAATGTGGCGCTTAGTGCAAACGGCGATTGCTGTACTTTGGTAAGCTCCTGAAGTGCATTATCATATTCCTGTTCGGTAACTACAGATACTTCAAGGCAAATTTCATCCTCGATTCGGAAAAATCGTCGCCGTTCTTCGTCATCAATATCGTTTGTCATAACTTGCTCTCTATTCTGAAAACTTAATCAAGCTGGGTAAATTACTAGTCTTTTCATTCTGTTTGACGATAGTGATTTCAACCCTGCGGTTAATTGCTCTATTCTTGGCGGTTGTATTGGGTACCAGAGGAATGGTGTCAGCGTGTCCCTGTATTACCAGACGTTCATTGGGAATAGCTTTATGAGACAATAACTCATTGAGTATGGAAACGGCACGTGCCGATGATAATTCCCAGTTTGATTTAAAACGGAATGTAGAGATGGGAATATTGTCTGTGTGGCCTGCGATATGTATTTTGCCCGGTGTATTACTTACAACATCAGCGATACGCTGCATGACAGATTTGAAATTACCCCTGATTTTAGCGCTACCGGATGGGAATGAGCCTTTTTCACGAATACGGATAACGGTACGTTGATTGTCGCCACTTACTTCAATATGGCCTTTGTCGATCTGATCTTTTAGTGCCTGTTTGATGATTTGCAGTCGTTGTTCGGTTTCCTGTTGTTCTTCCCGGTCTTTGCCCTGAACTCTGAAGTCGAGACTGCGTTTGGTGTCATCGGTAGTATGTTGGCGCATGATTTTGAGTGCGGTAGGTGTGGGGCGTCCGGGGCTGAATTCCTTGGCAATGATGCTGGTACCTTTGGGGATTTCTTTGGTTTTTACCTCACGCTGTACGCCAAAGGCTTCTTTCATGGAGCCGGCCAGTTGCTTGAATTTGAGTACATCCATTTCTGAAAATGACAAAAGAAGTACGAAAAAACTCATGAGCAGAGACATTAAGTCTGCAAAGGTTGCTAGCCATCCCGGTGCTCCCGGTTCGCATTTTATTTCTTCATCATCTTCCATTCCGTTAATCGCTATGCTTCATTATCTTCGCCACCGCGCTGGCCTTCAGGCAGGAATGCTTTGAGTAACTCTTCCAGGACTCGTGGGTTCATGCCTTCCTGTATCCCGCTAATGGTCTCCAGGATCAGGGAGCGATTAGTCTTTTCTTCCTGGCTGCGAAGTTCAAGCTTGTCGGCCAGTGGCAGGGCAAATGCATTGGCGATGATAGCGCCATACAGCGTGGTTAACAGAGCTATTGCCATGGCAGGACCTATTGCTTTGGGGTCATCCATGTTGGCCAGCATCTGTACCAGGCCGATGAGTGTGCCAATCATGCCCATGGCTGGAGATATTCCGCCGAGAGCTTTAAAGATTTTCTGGCCGGTTTCATGGCGTTGAATGGTCATGCTAATATCTTTATTTAGCATCTTTCGCACCAGATCTGGAGGGTGACCATCAACGCAGAGCTGGATGCCCTTGTTTAGAAAAGGGTTGTCAATCTCCTGTGATTCCAGTGCCATCATGCCTTCTTTACGTGCAATATTGGCTAAAACTATGGCTTGCTCGATTAATTCCTGGGCATTGACGCTTTTATGGAAAAAGGCCTTCATGGCAACTTTAAATGCACCAAAGAACTGACTAAGAGTGAACTGCATCAGTACCACAGCCACACTACCGCCTACAACGATTAATAAAGAGGGGGTATTGATGAACAGTCCAACGGTTCCGCCAGAAGCAATGGCTCCGAAGATAAAACCGAAAGCGATTAATAGCCCAAGTAAAGTTGCTAAATCCACATTTTCTCCTTAATGAGCCTGAAGTGTTAATATTCGGCTTTATGAGATTTGTCGACAATTATTCTGTTATAGATATTGTTATTATAGGAGCCATTGGGTTTCTTTAATTCTGAGTTTAGTAAATATACAGGAATAGTACAGGTGATATTGGTATCAGTATGATTAAAAGTGCTTTCGTTAAACAGATGTTGAACTGGCAGGAAATTGAGCCAGAGCTGCAGGAGCTTTCACGAAAATTTCTTGTATGTCATGAAGTTCTTGAACGGGTTGATTCAACTAATAATTGGGCGCTGGAAGTCTGCAGTAATCAAATAGAGTTACCAGCAGTATGCCTGGCTGAGCAACAGCTGGCTGGTAAAGGCCGTAACGGTCGTAAATGGGTGTCGCCTTACGCGAAAAACATATATATGAGTCTAGCTGCCGTGTTCCCGTGCCCGGTAGTCAAATTAAGTGGCCTGTCGATTGCGATAGGTGTTGAGCTGGTTCGATTATTGAGGAATCATGGCGTCGAAGCGGTATTGAAGTGGCCGAACGATATACTGGTTGATGGTCGTAAGCTTGCTGGCGTGCTGGTAGAGACGCGAGTCAAGGCACAAAACAAGGTCTGTGTGGTGATGGGGGTTGGGCTTAATTACAGAATGGAGGATTTTGACGCAACAGCTATCGATCAGGACTGGATCGATCTGAGTCGAGCTATGAAAGAAAAGCCTGTTCCAGGCCGTAATTTGTTAGCAGCAGAACTGATCAATGCACTGGTTAATGTTTGTATACAGTTTCAGGAGTCGGGCCTGGATAGTTGGCGCGACGCCTGGAATGAATTCGATGTCTGTAATGCTCGAGAGGTTGAGATTATCGAGGGTGAGTGCATCTATAGAGGTACAGGGGCCGGTATCAATGAAGTGGGTGCTTTGAAAATCAGTGTGGGTGGCAGGATAAGGGAGTTACACTCCAGTGAAGTGAGTGTTCGGGTGATAAATTGATGCTGGTGATGGATATAGGTAACAGCCGTATAAAGTGGCGAGAGACTGATAAACCGTCCAGTCGAGTTCATTCAGAGTCATATTGTTCGGAACAGCTTAGTGAACAGCTGGTTGAATGGTTTGTGCATATCGCGCTAAAGTCACCGGTTATTATCTGCAGTGTGGCCAATGCTGAGGTAAATGGCGAAGTGCGGCGTTATTTTGATGAGCGCAATATTAAATGTGTGTTCTTACAGGTGAGTCGTGAAAAAGCAGGCGTACGTAATGGTTACAAAATTGCGGAACAGATGGGTGTGGATCGCTGGGTAGCTGTAGTGACAGCGTATAACAAGTACCAATCGGCGGTGTGTGTGATAGATGCAGGTACAGCGCTAACAATTGATGTGGTGGATGAACAGGGCTGTCATCTTGGCGGGTTAATCATGCCCGGTTTAAATCTAATGAAACAATCACTGTTATCAGGTACGGCGGGTATAGATGAAGCATCAAATAGTAGTTATTTGCTGGCGGATAATACTGCAGATGCTGTGAGTTCGGGGTGTAGTCAATTGATCATATCCAGTATTGGGCCAATAATTGAGCGTATTCAGAAGCAGTATGGCCTAGATTTGATAACTGTGGTGACTGGTGGAGACGCTGAGCTAGTAGCTGAGCATTCTTCTGGTGTTCTAAAACTTGAAAAATGGCTAATACTTGATGGGCTGGAACAGTTATTTGCTGACGAAGTTTAATTGCCCGGTTGTTAGACAATGATCGAATTATATTAAGAAAATTTAAATATGCGCATTTTTTTACTTTTCCTGGTGGTCTTGAATCTTGTTTACGGTTTATGGCAGTACTATGTGCCTGTGAGCCATGAAGAAAAATTACCGGCAATACCCAGTGGATTGAAGTCATTAAAGCTATTATCGGAGGTTGATCCAGTGGATATCAAACTGGATGATGAGACTGTTTCGATAAGCAATAATGAAGCTTCAGTCGAAGTCAGCTGCTATACGCTCGGGCCTTTTAAGGATAAGGATTTGTCGGATAAGGCGATGGCAGTATTAAAGGGTCGAGTTAGTGGATTAAAGGACCGAACCAGGGAAGAAAGTGAGCAGCAACGTTACTGGGTGTACATACCTAGCCTGAAGAACAGGGCTGAAGCCATTGCTATAAGTAAGCAACTGGCGATGAAAAAAATTAAGGATTATTACATTGTACGCACCGGTGCCAAGAATAATGGTATTTCATTAGGGCATTTTAAAGAGAAAGTGCATGCCTATCGCCGTCTGGATAATCTGAGGTCTTTAGGGTTTGAGGTTGAAATTGAGCCTATTTATCAAACCTATACAGTGCGCTGGCTGGATTATCAGCTATCCGGAGCACAGTCAGTGGAACCTGAGTTATTGCAGGAATTCCAGGATGATGGTGTAGCCAGGCTGGACAGGGCCTGTGAATAGTGATTTTTTTTAAATTTTTGCATTCATCCGTTGCTAAATGAGGCCAGTTTAACTAGAATTGCCAGCCTTCGACAAATGGTGGTTTCCGGTATGCCGCATTTCGTAGCCGGAAGGTGTTGATCAATGATCAGCCGCCTGAATTGAGTTCAGCAGGGATGTCTGAGCAGATGGTTTGAAAAGTTGCCATGTGAAGCCTGGGAAGGCAAAGTAAATCTAACTTATTGCCGGCATAGCTCAGTTGG
>CBDULX010000175.1:0-6339 GCA_965368175.1 uncultured Gammaproteobacteria bacterium
TATAGCGATCGATGACTGAAATATAGCGTTTAAACATTTTCGAAGTATACCATTGCCCTTCTGAGATCAACTAAAAGTAAATATTTCTGCCTTTTTTGTCATTTTTTTACTTTTGGCCTGTTTATCGTGCCCATCTTTGAATAAAATCCGCAGATCAATTATGAATCAAACAATAGTTCTATTCATAAGCTTAGGCTGACCCTGACTTTTTCAGGTATAAATAGTTAAAACGGAGCACTGATGGAATTTTCAGTAAAAAGTGGTAGCCCAGAAAAACAGCGTATTTCCTGTGTTGCAGTTGGCATCTTTGAGTCCCGCAAATTATCCCATTCTGCCCAGATACTGGATGATGCCAGCGAAGGCTATATATCAAACCTGATTCGGCGCGGTGAATGCGAAGGAAAACTGGGCCAGAGCCTGTTATTACACAATGTTCCGAACGCACTCTGCGACAGGGTTCTGCTCATCGGCTGTGGCCGGGAAAAGAATTTCGATACCAAATCATTTCACAAAGCCAATCTACTGGTTGCCAAGTTTCTCGATGAGCGCGGCGCCACTGAAGTATTTTCCTGCATAACCGAACTCAATGTAAAGAGCCGTGATACCGCATGGAAAATCAGCCAGGCTGTTCAGGCCACTGAAGATGCGATGTATCGCTTCGATCAGCTGAAAACAAAAAAAGAAAGCGCACGACGTCCATTACGACGCGTTATATTAAGCGTACCCAGTCGCCGTGAACTACCCGATGGCGAACAGGCCGTGCGTAAAGGTATGGCCATTGCTTCAGGCATTACACTTTGTAAAGATCTGGCCAACCTGCCCGGGAACATCTGTACCCCGACTTATCTTGCAGAGCAGGCCAGATCTTTACAAAAAACCTATCGTAATTTCCAGGTCAACATACTGGAGGAAAGCGATATGGAAACGCTGGAAATGGGCGCACTATTGTCGGTGAGCCATGGCAGCCGTCAACCAGCCAAACTAATTGCCATGGATTACAGGGGCGGCGATAACAAACAGCCACCCATTGTACTGGTGGGCAAAGGTGTCACTTTTGATTCCGGAGGTATCAGTTTAAAAGCCGGTGCGGCCATGGATGAAATGAAATTTGATATGTGTGGTGCCGCCAGTGTCATTGGCGCTTTAAGCGCCTGTGCTGAACTTCAACTGCCCATCAATGTTGTTGGCCTGGTACCGGCCACAGAAAACCTGCCCGATGGTAAAGCCACCAAGCCTGGCGATATTATCACCAGCATGTCGGGACAGACCATCGAAGTACTCAACACCGATGCCGAAGGCCGTCTGATTCTGTGTGACACACTTACCTATGCCCAGAAATACAATCCTGATGTAGTAATCGATGTTGCCACCCTTACCGGTGCCTGTATCGTTGCGCTTGGCAGTCATCCCGCCGGCTTACTGGGTAACCACAGCCCGTTAATTAACGACCTGCTAAATGCGGGAAAAACCACCGGTGACCGCTGCTGGGAATTGCCTCTATGGGAAGATTACCAGGAACAGCTGGACAGCAATTTTGCCGATATTGCCAACATTGGCGGGAAAGAAGCCGGCACCATTACCGCCGCCTGCTTCCTGTCTCGCTTCACTAAAAAATACCG
The DNA here is from genome assembly GCA_965368175.1 of uncultured Gammaproteobacteria bacterium. GTDB lineage: Bacteria > Pseudomonadota > Gammaproteobacteria > SZUA-229 > SZUA-229 > CBDULX01. The sequence goes on from CBDULX010000175.1 coordinate 1,620, forward strand.
TTGGGCGCATCTGGATATCGCCGGTGTTGCCTGGAAATCCGGCAAGGAAAAGGGCGCTACCGGACGACCGGTGCCCCTGTTAATGCAATACATCATGGATCGTATCGATTCAATGGGACAGGATTAACCGTGTCGCGTGTGGATTTTTATATTCTGCCTGATAACAGGCTGCATAACATGCAGCAGTTTGTCTGCAAGCTTACTGAAAAAGCCTGGCAACAGGGCCACCGAATATTGATTCATACGGATTCTACTGAACAAAGTCATGCCCTGGATGACATGCTGTGGACATTCAGAGATGGCAGTTTTATTCCCCACGCTATATTCGGAGAATCCATTGATAAAGATCAGCCGATATTGATTAGCCATCAGCCTCTGGCCAGCGATAATATCCAGTTAATGATTAACCTGTCATCTCAGCCAGCGTCAGCAGATAGCAATTATGAGCGAATTGCAGAAATCATCAATCAGGATCCACAAAGAAAATTATCCGGCCGTGAGCATTACAAGATTTATCGTGAGAAGGGGTACGAAATGCACCACCACGAAATGAGTCATTCATGAGTAATAAAACGCCAGAACGTATTCCTACCCTGACTAACATAGTCAAAGTTGGCGACCAGTCCATGGAAAATCATTTCGATGGACACTTACTCGACGAGCTTCAGAAAAGTGATGAGCCCGATACAGCGACGGTGGAACTCGACCAGAACACCATTGATGAGCTGATCAATGACGTTGTGAACACCACCTTGCCCATCATCGAACGACAACTCAGAAATCAGCTCACGGGTATATTAAAAAAATATACAAAAAGCGATGTTGATGGTTAAACCATTAACCCCCAACCATCAACGATTAACCATCAACCACTAACCATCGATGTCCCGACTAACCTTCGGGGCTGGCTTACGGTATAATCCCGCATCATTTTTCATCAATACGAATTCATCATGGAAAAAACCTACAATCCGCAGTCCATAGAGCAGAAGTGGTATCAATCCTGGGAAAATAACGGCTATTTCGCCCCCCTTGAGCAGAATTCAGACAACCCCAGCTACTGCATTATGATTCCACCGCCCAATGTCACGGGTACCTTGCACATGGGTCATGCCTTCCAGGATACCATTATGGATACCCTGACCCGCTATCATCGTATGAAAGGTGATAATACCCTGTGGCAGGCGGGCACGGACCATGCGGGCATCGCCACCCAGATGGTAGTGGAACGACAGCTGAATGCCGAGGGCAAGAGTCGTCATGATCTGGGTCGTGATGCTTTTATCGATCGAGTGTGGGACTGGAAGCAACAGTCCGGTGGTGCAATTACTCAGCAGCTTCGCCGTATGGGTGGCTCACTGGACTGGGCCCATGAGCGCTTCACTATGGATGACGGGCTGTCCGACGCGGTACATCAGGTGTTTATCCAGCTTTATGACGAAGGCCTGATCTATCGTGGTAAACGCCTGGTGAACTGGGACCCGGTACTGCACACGGCAGTCTCCGATCTGGAAGTGGTTTCCGAAGAAGAAACCGGCCATCTCTGGCACATGCGTTATCCATTGACTGATGGTTCCGGACATTTAGTTGTCGCCACCACTCGTCCAGAAACCATGCTGGGCGATACAGCCGTCGCGGTGCACCCAGAAGATGAACGCTATAAAACGTTTATTGGTAAAACTATTTCCCTGCCCCTGGTCGGTCGTGAAATCCCCATCATTGGCGATGACTATGTGGAACCGGAATTTGGTTCTGGCTGTGTCAAAATAACTCCGGCTCACGATTTTAACGACTATGAAATGGGCCAGCGCCACAAGCTGCCCATGATCAACATCCTCACCGTAGATGCCTGCATCAACGATGAAGCGCCAGAGAAATACCGGGGACTTGACCGCTACGAAGCCCGTGATGTGATCATTCATGATCTGAAAGATCTGGACCTGCTGGAAAAAATCGACGACCATAAACTCATGGTGCCTCGCGGCGACCGCTCAGGCGCAGTAGTGGAGCCCTATCTCACCGACCAGTGGTTCGTGAAAATTGAGCCACTGGCGAAACCCGCCATCGATGCCGTGAAAGACGGGCGTATCAAATTCATACCGGAAAACTGGAATAAAACCTACTTCGAATGGATGAACAATATCCAGGACTGGTGTATTTCCCGTCAAATCTGGTGGGGCCACCGCATTCCCGCCTGGTATGACGAGGCCGGTAATATCTATGTGGCCGACAATGAACAGGCGGCCCGTGAAAAATACAGGCTTGCTTCCAGTGTTCTCCTGACCCAGGATGAAGATGTGCTGGATACCTGGTTTTCCTCTGCACTCTGGCCATTCTCTACCCTGGGCTGGCCAGAGAACACCGAGCGCCTGAAAACCTTTTACCCCACCAGTGTCCTGGTCACCGGCTTTGACATTATTTTCTTCTGGGTCGCCCGCATGATCATGATGGGGCTCAAGTTCATGGACGATGTTCCCTTCCGTGAAATTTATATCCACGGTCTGGTACGAGATGCAGAAGGACAGAAAATGTCCAAATCCAAGGGTAATGTACTGGATCCCATCGATGTCATTGACGGCATCGATCTGGAATCACTGGTTAAAAAACGCACCAGCAACATGATGCAGCCTCGTCTGGCGAAGCGCATTGAAAAAACAACTCGCAAGAATTATCCTGACGGCATTATTCCATACGGCACGGATGCCCTGCGTTTTACTTTTGCCTCACTGGCAACCACCGGTCGTGACATTGTGCTGGCACCGGAACGCATCGAAGGCTATCGCAATTTCTGTAACAAATTATGGAACGCGACCCGTTATGTATTAATGAACACCGAGGATCAGGATACCGGCATCAACAGCAGTGATGTTGAATTATCACTGGCCGACCGATGGATAATGTCAAAACTGCAACAGGTCACACAAAGTGTACATGAGCATATCGATAGTTATCGCTTTGACCTGGCAGCCCGCGATCTCTATGCCTTCGTCTGGGAAGAATACTGCGACTGGTATCTGGAACTATCAAAACCGGTACTGATGAACGACCAGATATCGGATGCCGCCAAACGAGGCACAAGACAGACCCTGGTAAGTGTGCTGGAAGCTATCTTACGTCTGAACCACCCCATCATGCCCTTTATCACCGAAGAGCTCTGGCAGCGTGTAGCGCCTCTGGCAGGTGTTGAAGGCGACACCATCATGACCCAGCCGTTCCCGGTAAGCGATGCTGAAAAAATCAATCGAGACGCCGAAGCTGAACTGGAATGGGTTAAAACGTTTATCATGGGTGTGCGTCGTATTCGCTCTGAAATGAACATAGCACCGGGCAAGCCACTACCGATATTGCTGCAAAACTGTCAGCCGCTGGATAAACAACGCTTCGACAATAACCAGGACTTTCTCCATAGTCTGGCCAGGCTTGAGACTGTCACCATACTGGATGATTCAGACAGCGCACCGGAATCCGCCACTGCGCTGGTGGGTGAAATGAAATTACTGATTCCAATGGCTGGCCTGATCGATAAAGACGCAGAACAGGCACGACTGAAAAAGGAGATGGCCAAGATTGACGGTAATTTACAAAAGAGCCTGGCCAAGCTCAACAACCCCAGTTTTGTCGACAAGGCCCCGGAAGCGGTGATTAACAAAGAACGGGCTCGAGTCGCTGAAATGGAATCGGCCATAAAGCAACTGCAGGAGCAGGCGGATAAAATCGCTGCCCTGTGACAGGGCGAGTTGATGGTTGAGTAAATATTAAGAAGCTCTGATTAAATTGTAAAATGTCATCCCGAACGAAGAGATGCCTACATGGATGTAGGTAATTAGAGCAACGCACGACTGCATGGATGCAGGAGGTAGAACGACTCAGGAGACAAAGTCGAGGACGCAGTTGCCGAGGGATCTGAAATGCTTGATATTAGCGCACTATTTCAGCATAAGATTTCTCGACAATTGCTCCAGGCATTGTTCTACCTCCTGCCTCCATGCAGTCGTCCTTTCAGTCGAAATGACACACATTAAAGTGTCCTTAATTCTGACCAGTCCTTTAATATGAAATATTTTTTGAGTGAGATGCAAATTGATTCCTGAAAAACAGCAACAAGTTCTGCAAATTCACGGCAAACTGGTAGTGGCCGTGGTACACGCCATCAATGACTCTTCTCTCATGCCTCAGCTGGAGCAGGTGCTGAAAATCTCCGCTGAAAATGGCTGGGAGCAACTGGTTAAAGCCATCCGTAGAATCATCAAGGGTGATCGTGACAGTAGCATCCTTAAAGGGCTTGATGAAGAAGACGCCATTATCGTTACAGCTATCTTAAATGGCATTCAGGACCCTTCGACACTGCCCTCTACCGAACAGGAACCAGATCCAGCTATGGCGGCACCCATGCTGGCACAAATGATTCAGGCGGCAGCGACAGGTGATGTCAATGCCCTGTCCATGCTGGGTGCTATAGCGGAACAGATGTCTGGCACCAAAGGTGACCTGGCCCGCTTCAGTACCTTAATAAAGCCTCTGGTGGATGGAGAAAGGAATGTCGACAGACTCTGCGACAAAATTGGACCACAGGGTGAATCGCTGGTGGTTTCTATCCTGAATGAACTGGCCAAACTGGAAAATCATTAGGCAACAAACAACTGAACAAGTCTGGATTTAATACGGAAGATTGAAAAACTATAAAAGCTTTGTCGCAGAGACGCAGAGGAAAGCTTAATTT
>CBDULX010000176.1:0-6314 GCA_965368175.1 uncultured Gammaproteobacteria bacterium
GGGTGGCTGGAGTGATATGGAAAAATACAAGGAAGCAAGAGAAGATGCCATATCCAAAGAACAACCCCTTGAAAAGAGCCAGGATTGTAATGTAGTGGATTGCCCAGACAGTGTTAAAGAAGGTCGACAATACTAAACTTATACTGGCTACTGAAAATCAAATAAAATTTGAAAATAAGCCAGACACTTAAGCTGGCTTATTTCCTATATGTTATCACTAGTGCCCCGTTAACATTACATTCTGTCATTCCAGCATACTTCTAGCTGGAATCCAGTGGCTTATATCATGAAAGTCACTGGAGCCTGGCTCAAAAGCATACCGGGATGACGGTATAAATTAATTTTAGCCGCTATTTGATATCAGTGATTTTCATGTCTTTTTTAAATTAAATATGTAAAAAAGTTATAACAAACTATCAGGTCTTAGTTTATTTAGCGGGACAGCAGTAATATATAATATTTTGCCATCTGTTTTTATCAGTTTTCTATTTATCTGCGCTATGTAATTTGTTATTAGTTCCGCACTATCAATAAAACAGTGGAATAAAATTATTTCATTGGGAATATATAATTTATCCAGCCAACCATCCGTAACAAAATACGTCGAATAAGCGATACATGCAGTGGATCATTGTCCGAAATTATCGCAATTTTGCCCTGTACACCCCGCGGCAGATGGTAATCATTAAGGTTTTCTTCCAGCTTGATAATAGCCAGTGCGCGACCATGCATCGCAACTCGGTTAGCCGATAGTAAACTACCGTCTGACTGAATGCTGCCTTCACTCATAACCGGCAAGACGGTTTTTAACTTACCCTTAAAAATGTGACCGGGAACTGCATCAAAACTAACTTCTGCCATTGAACCCGGTTTCATGCGTAATAATGAATTCTGCCAGAAGCTACCTACAACTTCACGGCCCTGGTCTGGTATAAACACCATTGCTGGCCGTAAAGGAATAGGTACTGCCATTACACCAGGACGCAGTGCCACCTGAGTTACCATGCCATTCGATGGCGCCCGAACAACTGTGCGCTCGAGGTCATACTCAGCAGTACTCAAATTGGCCGTTAAATTATCAACATTGGCCTGTGCAATATCAACATCCCGTTGTTTTCCTGCTTTTCTTCTTAATAATTCTTTTGCACGATTCAGGTCGATAGTTGCTGACTTTAATTGTGCTGACAGACCCGCAACTCGATTTTCAAAGGGAACTGGATCTATTTTAAACAGGATATCACCTTGCTGTAACGGTGTATTCGGCATTGCATCTACCGAAATAACAATACCCTTAACCGCGGGGACGATAGGTACACTTACGAAATACTCCTTGGCAAATTTACCATAGGGATGATTGTAATTCATAACCATCAATAGTGTACCAATCAGTGCAATCCCACCTAATATAGCCGTTGGAACAGTCCATTTGTTTAAAGGTATTTTGAATATCTTGAATACAGCAATACAAAAAGCGGTATAGGTCAGTATTAATATAAGATCCATGACTTAATCCTCGGCTTTGCTGTTGTTGTCTAATGAGGCCTGTAGCGAGTTCACCTTAGCCGTAAGATCTTTTATTTTTTTCTCCAGTTCAGCTGAATTTTCACCTGCAGTCGCACCGGTTTTGAAACCCCAGCCTCTGTCTTCTCTATATAAGGTCGACCATATCCACAGAAATGGCCAGATGGCATGTAAGGTAAACAGGCTCACCCAGCCAGCCACATGAATCGCATCCTGATGCGGATGATTTCGTTCTTTGGAAATTTCGTATGGGATATCATGTATGATGATAATGCCATAAAACATAAATATGACGACGAAAAAAACTAGTAATAATGCAAAGTAATCTAGAAACATTGGCCTACACCTTAATTTTTATAGTGTTTGAAATTTTTGAAGATATTTTATTGTCGCCTGGTTTTAGCTAGTTTGTCGTTCCCATTCACCTTTTTTATTTAAGCAAACGTTTAAATCTTTATCAACAAATAACTGTGTGTTCTTCCACACTTTCATATTAAGCACTTTACACTTAAGACCATTATCCGTTTTCAACTGTAAGAGCTTTATAATTCCTTTTGTATTATTGCTGGAATTATCCCACTCAGAAGTTTGATTGATTTTATCAGAAGCCAATACATCAACTACAGATTTTTTTGATAATTCAACATCTTTATCAGACAATTTACTGATTTCTTCATCGCTAAATGAAAATATTTTTTTACCCAGACTACCAATAATTTCAAATGGCGCAGTGACTATACCTGTCAACACACCCGACACCGCACCTTTACTGGCTTCTTTTCCTGCTTGTCTGACATTAGAAACAAGCTTATCTGCACGATCTAACACAGGAGGTATCGCTTCTCGCGTCTGTTTTACTTCACTGAGTATCTCCGGTATCAGTGGGCGAGTGGCTTTTATTTCTTCGACTGCCCGTAACACCGTATCATTGGTTTTTTCTGTTACTTTTAATATTGCCGGTATTTGTTCTCTAGTAAGGCGTATTTCGTTCAAAATTGGTGCCACCAGCTTTCTGGTTTCCGACACTTCATTAAGTACAGAAGGAACAAGATCTTTCAGTTCGACAACCTGATCTAAAACAGGCTCTATTTGTGCACTTGTTTGCTCTACACTTTTTAATATGGCGGGGACTTGTTCACTAATACTTTCCAGTTTCCAGGTAAAATAGACTAGTGCTCCAGACAGGCTAAATATACTCGCCGCCAGGATATATGTAGCTGTTTGTTTATGCCATGTTTTAAAAAAACTTGCTGTTTCCGATTGCATATAGTTTATCTACAACGATCGGTCTCGATCACCAATAAAGTAATAAATGGTCCATTCGGTTTTAAATAACCCCTCGGTTTTCACCCTATGTATAGAGGCAGCTGTTTCTGAATCGGCTTTTGAAAATATGGCCCTGAATGAACGGCCATGTTGACGATCAATATTTTCAATATTCCATGACTCTCCCAGACATTGCCTGGTGAAACTGATGGCATTATTATATTTTTCAATGGCTATCTGCTCTTCCGGAACCACCTGACTGCACATATAAGCCTGTTTACCATTTGACCAGCGCCAGATTTCGCAATCATTACCGATCAGGTGATATTTAGCCTGCCATATATCCATGCGGCTAGAGGTAATCAGGCTGCGTTTAAGCTTCTTGAATCCCTGTTGATGCTGGTCGATTATATTATTGACCTGAACACACAGTTCCTCAGGGGTAACAGTGCTGGCAACATCAGGCGATTTAACCGGGTTGCAAGCCTGTAGAGTCAGGGTAATAGCGAAAAATAAAGCGGTCATCAATTTCGTAATCAACATATTTTCCTCATTTATAATCATTTGAACACTATTGCATCATGCATTTCATTGCCCAGAAAGATGAATTTACTCTTTGACACTATCACTATAGCGGTGACTCAATGGTACCGCACTTACACCGTGCAGGAACACACTAAGCAGCACAGTTAATACTATCACCGACAACACCTGTTCATAGCCCTCAACACCCAGTTCACGGGTGACCAGTAACAAATACAGAACAGACGCTATGCCTCTGGGTCCAAACCAGCCTACAAACAACTTACTCCCCATAGACAGATTTTTACCTGACAGGCATACAACCACAGGCAGCATTCGTATGATCGTCAGGCTCAATAAGGCATATACCCAGGCCCTGGCATCCCAGTATTCCATGGCGCGTGGCACCATCAACATAGAAAATATCAGAAACACAAACAATATTAACTGCTGGCCTTCTGCCTCACCAAACTCCTGTATACGCTCACGAATATGCTGAGAGCTGGTGCCCACACCCAGCATTAAGCCACCGGCAAAAGCCGCAATAAAGCCGTTGCCTTGCATCATTTCGGCAATGGAGAAGCACAGGATGGCCAATGACCCTGACACCAGTCTCTGGAAGGTACCGTTCATCCAGCCTTTTGATACGCATTTTTCCACCAGCACCCCACCAACCCATCCGACCATGCCACCGATGACTGCACCAAACAGTATCTGCTGCAATAAAAATAAAAACCAGTACCTGTCGGTTGCACCGGAACCATCCAGGGCAAGAAACGCCAGACAGGCAAAGATGGGCGGCAAGGCAATGCCATCATTAAGACCACTTTCTACACTGATCCAGCGTCGCACACGTTCCGGAACCATTTCGCTCTTGACTACTGCCTGCCCAAGGGCTGCATCAGTGGGCGACAAAATCAAAGCCATTAACACCAGCAACCAGATATTAATTTCCGGGTATATGATATAGGCAGTTGCCGCACCCATAATCATGCTTAGTGGCAAACCAAGCAATAACAGGCGCATGGGTATGGCCCGATCCTGTACCAGTTGTTTTAGATTAATGGTAGACGCATCAACAAATAAGATAAGAATCAAAGTTACTTCAGTCAGCACATGAACCAGTTCACTATTTACTTCCATGTGAAAGATACCTAAACCAACTGGGCTGACTAAAATTCCCATGGCGACAAATAACATGGGGGCAGTTACCGGTGAACGATCAGATATTTTTGAAAATAGCCCATAAATAAATATCATTGCCGCAGCGAAAATAATGGCAGGATGATCATTCATTGAATTAACCCTTAATCCACATTGCAATTATGTGTGTATAGAAGTTATTTTAAATTTTCAATAGTTGTTTTAACTTCTGAAACATTACCAACTTTTTTAAACGATTCTGTCGCTGCATATATCGCCAATGCTACAATAATCCCTGTAAACATCATACCTGTTAGCGCGATTAAAATGGATAATACCTTTGAAAGCTTTGCCAAAGGACGTATATCACCATAACCAACAGTAGTTGCTGTAATGAATGACCAATACAGGGCATCGAATTTAGTCCATAACTCCCTGAAACCAACTACTTGACCAAGTAAGGCAATAAAAATCGCCAGTGCAATTAACAATGGCGCAGCCAGACTTAATCCATAGATAAAAAGCTTCAAGAATACTAAAGTAAATTCCATAAATACTATCTCAAGTAATAATATAATTATAAATTAACTTTCGATCACTATTTTAAAACTTCATATCCAGTAAATAATAGTAATACTATCAAATTTATAGCCCAGGGAACATTACAGAGAAATCACCCTCTCATTAGACATTATTTAAGAAAAGAGAAAAATTCGAACTCGTAAATAAATAGCGACAATAATCTAACTGATTTTATCTACTCAATAAGCTTAGCCTTTCATTAAATACTGCTATACAAGTTTAAAATACACCACCAATAATGATCCTGAAAATAGATAATTCATCACCATACCGATAGCCTATTCCAATACGTGGTATCTTCAGATATTGCCATTTAATGGCATGTTTTAATCCAAAGGTAATGCCTATTTCGTTCTGAATCACGACTTCAACCGGTCGTTTGTTTGGACGTACGAAATCCAGGTCGTCAAAGTATCTGTAATTAGCAAAATACAGACTAAAGTCAATAACATAGTTTTTTTCTGTGACTTTTGAAGGAAAGCGAAGATCCAGTACTGTTTCGAAGTAAGCAAAGTCATCAGCCTTGTCGATATCAGACCCCTTGTCTTTGGCGTAAAGTAATCTGTTCGCAAGCGTTAGTGTTGAGTGTTTTATTTGATGTTCATAGAGGCTGACAATTCCAGCTCCGTAAATTTGATTACTATCATCGGACTCAAGGTTTCTGGCAATGCCAGCATCTAGAAACGCGCCTAAAAGCCAGTTTTTTTTAACCGGGTACAGTGCCTGGATACCAGGCACGAAGCTGAAAGTTGAGGCACTGTCAGGGAGTCCGGTATCCACAAAATCGCTCGACGTAAAACCATAAAACCCAAGAGTGACAGGTGCTCTTAGTTTTAGTTGCCATTTGTTGCTCTCAGCAAGATTGAACTCATATGAAAAAGGCATTTGATATATCTGGACGTCACGATCTTCTACTTTATAAATACCAGTACCTAAATAACTGGCAAAACCATAATTTAGCTCATTAATATTAAATTCTTGTGCATTAATTGAATTGCTTGATACTACCAGTCCCAATGTGAATAAAAATAGAGTTTGGCGCATATTTCTTATTTTTTCTGGGTCAGATGCTCTGTAACTATATCTACTGAATTCATAGTATGCACATTAATTCTGTATGATTTTCTACAAAAAACTCTCTATAACAAAAATAGACAAAAAACCGACCACAAATCGTTGCCACCAACTGGTATTTGGTTCTACTTCATAGCGTACTGTTTTTCCATTTTCCTGTCCGACCCACTGTAAGACATAATCGTCAAAGTCAGATTCATTTTCAA
>CBDULX010000177.1:0-6305 GCA_965368175.1 uncultured Gammaproteobacteria bacterium
TATTTTTGTGGTAAATAACAGGGCCTTATTAAGCCTTTAACACCATCACTGGAGGTTTTTTCTCGTGAATACGAGTACTGGCGATGGCGGCATATTCAATTTTTAATCGACTGTAGACGTCATCCAGTGGCATGCCCAGTATCTTGCTGGTAATGGCGCGTATAACCCCTGCATGAGCTACCAGCAGTATATGTTTGCCCTTATAATCCTGGGCGACATTTTCGTATACCATCCAAACCCGACTGGCAAATTCATCCAGAGGCTCGGCGTCCTGCGGTCTATTATGTACCGGGTCCTCGATGAACCGTTCCAGGGCATCGCCCTCATTGGCGAGGATGTCTTCAGGTGTTTTTCCTTCCCAGACACCAAATCCAATCTCCTTTAGTTGTTCGTCTATGCTGTAATCAATGCCTGTTTTTTCAGCCAGGGCCTGGGCGAATTGCTGACAACGTGAAAGTGGTGAGGTGATAATATGATCCCAGATCGGGGTATCTGGGATCGCTGCCCACATCTGTTGCCAGCCCCGGTCGCTGAGAGGGTCATCTATGCCGTGACCACGGTAACGTCGGCCTCCTTCAGGTTCTCCATGACGAATTATATCGATAAAGGTATCTGTCATGTTTAGGCCATCCAGCCGATCAGGGTCAGGATGGAGATTACAGCCAGCCATACTACCAGTGTTCTTAGTACCAGGCCTCGAGTGGAGCGGATACAGGCGGTTTCTTCGCCGGGCGTGCAATCCTTTAAGGCTCCAAGTCCGGCGCGGGTCAGGGTGTTGTAATTGCTCAGGCTCAGGTCATCAGGTTTTGATTTGTCGCGAAATCCTGCGGTAGCCCCTTCGTAATTGCCGGTCAGCGCATAGCCCATGGACACCAGATGAGCAGATGGCCATGCCAGGATGGCCTGTAGCTTTTTAGCTGCCGCTGCCAGGGTTTTATTCATCGAGAACAGCATGGTATATGAGGTAAGTCGGTAGAGGATGGCGCCGAAGGGGCCCAGTACTACGAACCAGAAAATAACCGCGAAAATACGGTCATTAGACTGATAAAGAATGGCATGCATCACATCAGCAATCTGCCGGTCCGGTGCGCGCGAGGATTCTTCACCCATAATGGCTGAGGCGTATTGCTGGGCTTTTTCTTCATCACCATTTTCACGAGCATCCAGAAAACCGTCAATATCCAGACTCAGATCGCGAGGCCCCAGGCAGTAGACAAAGACCAGCAGTCCAAAGATCACACTAAATAGATCGAAGAAGATATTATCGAGCATGTTTTGCACTATGGCCACGACTATCATGAGTGGCAGTAGCAAGATGATAATGGAGGATGAGCCCTGCTCGATCAAACCCGGCAGGTGCTGGATCATCCACTGGCTATAACGGTTGAACCAGTGGAATTTTCTAAATTCTCTGACTCTGTCCAGGGTGCGTTCGAGAATCAGACCTATAAGTATGCAAATCAGCGCCATAATTATTCAGTTTTCAGTAGTTGTTTTAGTTTTTTCCAGTCAAACAAAGGTCCCGGGTCGGTTTTACGTCCCGGAGCGATATCGCTATGTCCGGTTATAGCATCTTTGGAGATTTCTGGATAGCTTCTCCATAACGTCCTGATTAAATTTGCCAGCTGTTGATACTGAATGTCCTCAAAAGGCTGGTCGTCGGTGCCTTCCAGCTCAATGCCTATGGAAAAGTCATTACATTGTTCACGGCCGCAATAGTTTGAAATTCCGGCATGCCAGGCCCTCCGGTGGAAGGGTACATATTGCACGAGTTCTCCATCACGTCGGATCAGTGCATGGGATGAAACACGTAAGTGACTGATTTCCTGAAAATAGGGGTGCTCGAGGGGGTCAAGCTGATTGGTGAATAATTGTTCTATATAGGGGCCACCAAACTTGCCTGGTGGAAGGCTGATGTTGTGGATGACCAGCAATTCAGCTATTGATTCATGGGGGCGTTCATCAGAATTGGGTGACAGGACATATTTAATATCTTCAATTAATCCCTTATTCTTATTTATGATCATGTAAACGGGGCTTTAAATTAATGATGGTTAGAGGGTAGTTTATATTCATTATCTGGGTATTAACAACCAGGAACCTTCGATCAAGTTGTGATTGTTTTATACTGGCTAAAGTATCCGGATTTCCCCTGGATCTGGTGATGTTGTTTTAACTCTAATCGCTTCACAATTCAGGCAATTGAGCTATCAGTTGATCTGGAGACCGGCTAGAATAGCGGACTTGCCAGTCGCCCTGGCTATACAAATAAACGGCAAGGGAGTGGCCATCCCCCCCAGGTTTACAGGTGTTTTGTGTCTGATTTAAATCTCAACCCCCAGCAGCTAGCGGCTGTAAAGTATATAGACGGTCCTTTACTGGTACTGGCCGGTGCGGGTAGTGGCAAAACCCGGGTAATTACCCAGAAAATTGCCTACCTGATTCAGCAGTGCCAGATCAAACCCATACATATCACCGCAGTGACCTTCACCAATAAGGCCGCCCGAGAAATGAAAGCCCGTGTGGCCGAATTGCTGGGCAAGGGTGAAACCCGCGGATTAATCGTGTCCACCTTTCATAACCTGGGTCTGCGGATATTGACCAAAGACCATGCCAAACTGGGTTATAAACCTGGATTCAGCATATTTGATGCTACCGACACACTGGTGTTGCTGAAAGGGCTCTATGCCCAGGATTCGGACAGCAATGTGGATGATGCGGAAGATGCTCGCTGGCGTATTTCTCGCTGGAAAAACGACTTCATCATGCCACAGCAAGCACTGTACCAGGCAGAGAATGATATAGATGCACGTTATGCCCGATTATACGAGCGATACCAGCGACAACTGAAAGCCTATAATGCGTTTGATTTTGATGATCTGATCCTGCAGCCGGTGCTGTTATTTCAGCAACATCCCGAGAGCCTGCGAAAATGGCAGAGCCGCATGCATTACCTGCTGGTGGATGAGTATCAGGACACCAATGCCAGTCAGTATCAGCTGGTTAAGTTGATGCTGGGTACCCATGCAAGACTGACAGCGGTGGGTGATGATGATCAGTCGGTTTATGCCTGGCGAGGCGCACGCCCGGAAAATCTGGCCCTGTTGCATGAGGATTATCCTCGACTCAAGCTGATAAAACTGGAGCAGAATTACCGCTCTTCAAAACGAATTTTGAAATGCGCCAATCACCTGATCCGTAACAATCCACACGTGTTTGAAAAACAGCTCTGGTCTGATCTCGGGATGGGCGATCCAATCCGTATAGTTGAGTGCCTGAGTGCTGATGCCGAAGCAGAACGGGTGACTGTTGAGATAAATACCCATAAATTTCAGAGGCGAACTCGGTTTAACGATTATGCCATTCTTTATCGGAGTAATTCCCAGTCGCGCATATTTGAAAAATACCTGCGTGAATTGCAGATCCCCTATGTGGTAAGTGGTGGTGTGTCTTTCTTTGAACGCAGTGAAGTCAAAGACGTGATGGCATATCTACGCTTGCTGGCTAATCCGGATGACGACACAGCCTTTTTACGTATCGTGAATACGCCAAGACGTGAAATAGGCGCCGGCACATTAGAAAAACTGGGTGAGTATGCTAATCAACGTCACCAGAGTCTGTTTGCTGCCAGTTTTGAGATGGGGCTGCGTGAATTTCTGAGCGAACGCGCATTATATAAACTTGAGCAGTTCAGCAACTGGATTAACAAGCTCAGTGATGATGCACAAAGAGGTGACTGTATAGCCGTTGCACGTAGCATGATTATGGATATAGGTTATGAAGACTGGTTAAACGATCAAAGCAGTAATCTGAAAGTGGCTGAAAAACGCATGGAAAATGTTATTGAGGTGCTGGACTGGCTAGCCCGATTACAAAAGGATGAAAAGGGCGAAACCCTGGGTGAGCTGGTGGCGCATATGACCTTGATGGATATTCTCGAGCGCAATAACGAAGAGGCGAAACCGGAAGCCGTGCATTTGATGACTTTGCATGCAGCCAAAGGGCTTGAGTTTCCTTATGTGTACATGGTGGGCGTGGAAGAGGAATGCCTGCCTCATCGCAACAGTATTATGGAAGATAACCTGGAGGAAGAACGTCGTCTGGCATATGTGGGAATCACTCGTGCCCAGCGTACCTTGATGGTGACCTATGCCAGGCATCGTCGTCGTTATGGTGAAGATATCGAATGCGAACCCAGTCGTTTTCTTAGCGAGTTGCCGGAAGATGAAATTGAATGGGAAGGTGGGCAAAGGGTTGTAGATGAGGAAACCCGAAAGGAGCGGGGGCGTGCGCATCTGGCATCGTTGAAAGATATGCTGGTTTAGTGTTGAAGTGGATGTTTGTTAAAAATCAATAGTCCGCAAATAAGCGCGAATGAACGTAAATGTTTTATCTGAGCGCCTACGGCGCTCAACACAGAGATGCTTTTGTTTTTATTTGCATTTATTTGCGGACTATTGATTTTATTGTTCGTTTGCCTCAGGGACGTAAATAGGCATTAAATTGTCAGATTAAGTCGGATGACTCCAGTTGATGTAATTTATCTTATATCTCATTAAAATAGACATCGGCTGGAATATGCCTTGCCTTTTGAAGCGCTTATATTAATCTAGCTAGTATGCATCTGCTTCGAACTCATCATTCAGGTCTCAGGATTAGCTGGTTATTTTTATTGATGTTTATACCGCTATTGTCTTATAGCGGTCGCAGTTTGCAGAACATGCTCAATCAAATTATCTCAGCTGACAATCTGGGCATACTGCTGGTCATATTGCTATCAGCACTGGCCCTGGCTGCGGGTCGCTGGTTGTATCAGACAAATCCGTCGAAACTCGTGATTAGTTTAATCTGGTTTATTCCATTATTTATAGTGATTCCTTTGATGTTGCCGCTGGCGATAGAGAGAGTGCATTTTATTGTGTTTGGGATGTTTGGATTTGTAAGCCTGTTGTTATGGAGAAAAATGCCTGGTTTGTTGATATGTGGATTAATGGCTGGGCTGGATGAGGTATTTCAATGGTGGTTGCCGGATCGAGTAGGTGATTTTCGTGATGTGCTCATTAACATGCTTGCCGTCTATGGCGGAGCTTTGTTCGTTCTGTCGGGGAAGGATTTAGAATGAGAACCATAATGTGGTCGATGTTTTTTTTGTTTGCCCTGCCAGTGTATGCGGATGATTTGTCCAGGTTTATTGCACTGAATGTAGGTGAGGGTCAGTCACTGCTTATTCAGAAAAACAATCACGCAATGATGATCGATACCGGGCATGTGGGTGAGATTGCATCGGTGTTGAAGCGTTTGCGAAAGTATGGAATTGATTCGATAGATACCCTGATACTGACTCATTTACACCCCGATCATGCCAGTGGTTTTTTTAGATTGCATGAGACGTTTAGAAATATAAAGATATATCACAATTGCCAGCCAATGGCCGCGAATGTCAGCCCTGATACGGTAAGATGGCTGAGAGATGCTTTGCGGGCGAATGATAATGCCAGCTGTCTGCGGGCAGGTGATATTGTTGACTATGAGGGAATTAAGGTATCTGTTCTGTGGCCTGTGAAAATTGAAAATAATAATCTCAATTATAATTCGCTGGTATTAAGTATTGATATTCAGGCTGCGAACATACTGGTTATGGGGGATGCCGGTTTCGCGGCTGAGACGTATTTAATAGATAAGAATTTGATCGATAAAAAATTAGATGTACTGCTTGTTGGGCATCATGGTGCCAACGATGCCAGCAGTGAAGAGTTTATTTCGAAGTTAAAGCCTGAATATTCGCTGGTGTCAGTTAATAAATCGAATATCAGAGGCTATCCATCACAGGAGGTTATTCAGCGGCTCAACAAATATAGTACCCATCTTCTCAGGACAGATGAGCAGGGTGATTTGGTGTTTGTTTCGAATAAAGAGGGAAAATTAGTGTATCAGAATTAAATATTTAGCTTTTGTATTAAATTGTATGAATCAGGATTTAATACGACGTAATGAACATTCTGTCTTAATATGAGCTAGCAGTTACTTATATTCGCTCATAGCCAGAAGCGGTTGTTTGAATATTTGTAATGGTTGTTTAAATTGTATCCAACGCCGATGTTCATATGGAATACTTCGTAGTTTGACCTTGTTACTTTTTTTGGTTAGTGATGTGTGTATTTGGCATCGGTTTCGCCCACTGGCGAGTTACTTCTTTGTCTTCAGCAAAGCTTCCGCATCCTGCTCACGCTCCTTACCTACGTCCATGTAGGCAACAAAGAAGTAACCAAGAAAATGCCGCCCGTACTTGCGTGTGTAGGCGACAC
>CBDULX010000178.1:0-6291 GCA_965368175.1 uncultured Gammaproteobacteria bacterium
TCTCTGTGGCAAAAAGTTTTTATCCAATAAAAAACGGCATCGGTATTACCCCATGCCGTATTTATAATCATTGCTGACTGATCAACTGGCTTCTTGCAGTAACTCATCAGCTCTGGACTGCTGGTCACCATTGCCTTCCTGCTTCACTTCTTCCAGTATACTCTTGGCGCCCGCCTTATCTCCCATGTCGATATAGGCACGTGCCAACTCCAGTTTAGTGCTAACTTCGTCGATATCCTCCGACAACTCAGAAATATCAAAATCATCATCACCCATGTCGATGATCTCACTGTCCTGACTGATAGATGAATCGAGAGCTTCGGCACCACCCAGATCCAGCTCTAGCCCACTATCATCTTCAGATGATTCCATATCCATACTAAAATCATCCATCTCAAGATCTGCATCCAGCGATGAGTCATCATCAGCGGCTAAGCTCTCTCCTTTATCAAAGCCGAGATCAGATGCTTCAAAATCCAGCGAGAAACTATCATCTAGATCCATCGAATCATCTTCGACCCCGGTTTCACCATCATCCCCCAGATCCAGCTCGGCATCAAAATCGCCCAGATCAAATTCCATATCATCTGTTGCAGTAGCCTCTTCAGTAAGACTGTCCAGCTCGAGATCATCACCCACAGCCGCAGAGGCTTCTTCCAGATCCAGCGGCTGATCCATTAGCATTGTCTTGTCATCGTCCGTAGTTTCGTCACCCAGCTCCAGTTCAAAGTCTCCCTCATCACCCAGATTCAGATCGGTGCTTTCAGGTTTACCGGGCAATAAATCTTCTGCAGCTACAGCAGCAGCCATCCCACTAAACAGTGCATGAGCTGGACTCAGTTCCTTGCCCATAGCAACCACACGATCCCAGTAACTGCTGTCGTTGCCCTTACGGCTCTTGACCTGTTCTGCTAAAGCGACAAATCCATCACTGTTTTTGGCAGCATAATAAGTTTCCAGCAACTTCAAACGGTAATCATCACGATCTGGGTTTTTTGCGATAGCGTCTTTTAGTAGATCTTCCGCCTGCTGGTAAATACCATAAGCCATATACACATCGGCTTCAGAAAGAACATCGTCTTTATCCGCTTCTGCCTCTGACTGTTCATCAGCCAGATTCATAACCGTATCGCCCAGATCCATCTCAGTATTTTCTGAATGAGTTTTATCTAATTTAGCAGCCTGCATTTTCGAAGTGGCATTAGCCTCTTCCATAAAATCGCTTTCATCGACGCTGGCTGAGCCAAATTCGGCTTCGGCATCAAAATTTTCCATGCTACCAGCATCGTCACCCAGATCCACCCATTCGGTCTCTTCCCTGTTCACACGACGTCGACGCATAATCATTGCAATCAGCAGCGCAATGGCCGACAGCAGGCCGCCGGCGGTAGCCAGCATTTTAGGATCGTCCAGCAACGACTGAATGTAGGTTTTTGCCTGATTCTTTATAAAAGCCGGAGCATCATCCGACGGTGCAACTACGGGTGCTGGAGCAGCTTTGCCTTCAACCGGAGTGGTTTCATCAACAAAAATTGGGGCATCCATATCCACACTGTCTTCCGGCATGGCCGCCATTTCCTGTTCTGAGAGCTCAGCGGGCACTGGTTGCTCGACCGCCTCCTCAACCACAGGCTCTTCCATTGCCGGTAGTTCTTCCTCCATAATGACATCCACAGGAACGGGAGCATCTACCTCTTTACGGACGCCCTTCAATTCCTGTTGCAGTTTAGCCAGCTCACTGTCGTCCATTTCCAGCACACTTTCAACACGTTGTTCCAGATCCGCCAGACGTGCACGTATACCTTCTTTTTCCAGTCGTTCTGATTCCAGTGCTTCACGAGCCATAGTCAACTGGTTACGTAAACGTTGTAACTCTGCATTCGGTTCCTGACCGGCAGAAGCGGTCTCGCTACCGAACTCATTCGAGGCGCTGACGATGGAAAGTTTGCCGTCAGTGGCATTCGCTTTCATGCTGTCTGCAGTGGCGGTTTGCTGCGACTCAAGAGCAGAAGCTGGTCTTGAGCCGGTTAAAGCCTGACGGTATTCTCGCCACAGTGCAGTATGTTGTTTTACCTGTGCCAGGGCCTGTTGACGATCTATTCGCGTCATTTGTTCCCGATTTGGCATACGCAGGATATAACCCCGTTTTACACCATTGATATTTTCCTTGATGAAGGCTTCCGGATTCTCACGCACCAGAGCCAGCATCATCTGCTCTACGGAAGCACCACTATTGGCACGAAAGCGATTGGCAATACTCCACAGGGTATCCCTGGCCTGCACACGATAATCACCGCTGACCTGTGAGTATTGAGGCATAGGCTGATAGGTAACTCGACGTTGGCTGTCTTCGGATTTAGCGACTGCCGGCGCAGGTTTAGATCGCGATGAAGATTCCGCCATCATCGGTCGATCAGAGGCTGCCGGCCTTGAATCCGTTCCAGCAAAACTATTTGAGGATCGGGGGGCTGCAACATCATATTGCGCTGGACGACCATCCATGCTCTGGGATCGGCGGGACTCCGACTGATACTGAGCTTGATCAGCCGGATCAATAAAAGGCCGACCAGAGTCCTCCATACGGGATTGACTGGTCATGCCAGAAAATACAGGAGGATCCAGTAACAGTGTGTATTCACGTAACAAATGCCCATCGGGCCAGTCTACATCTAGCAGGAAACTCAGAAAGGGTTCTCTAATGGGGTTCTGGGTATATATTTTGATATAGGGTTTATCGTTCTTAACGATAGTCTTGAATTTTAATTGTGTCAGCAGGAAGGGTCGATCAATACCGGCACGAGCAAAGGCCTCGCGGGATGCCAGCTTGATAATCAGTTGCTCAGCATCTGCGGGTTCCGCAGACAGTACCTGAACTTCCGCATCCAGTTCCTGATTAAGTGCAGATTTCAGGTCTATCTCACCCAAGCCCAGGGCATATCCGCGGCCTGGCAATAATGCTGCCATAATAGCCAAGCCTAAGGTTAGTTTCCGCACCGGTTTTCCCCCACAATCATTTTCCGATCGCTATCTCATTAGTCAAATCATGCATCCCAATGTCCCAATTTCGGGCACGTTGCTAAGAATACACTTTAAGTATGCACATGTAACTATAGATTATAAATAGTTTTTTATCAAAATCTCAGCTATTTGTACACTGTTTAAAGCCGCCCCTTTACGTACATTATCGGCCACCACCCATAGATCCAGGCCATTTTCATGGGAAATATCCTCACGGATGCGGCCCACATAGGTGGGATCGGTATTAGCACCTTCAGTCACCGCCGTAGGGTATCCTCCGTCTTTCCGATCGTCCAGAACCTTGATGCCCGGGGCTTTTGACAGCAATTTCCGACATTCATCAGCGGTCATTTTTTTACGTGTTTCAATATGTAGCGCTTCTGAATGACCATAAAATACCGGCACACGTACTGCAGTCGGATTCACCATAATGCTGTCATCTTCCATGATCTTCCTGGTTTCCCAAACCATCTTCATTTCTTCTTTGGTATAGCCGTTGTCCATAAATACATCGATATGAGGCAATACATTGAAAGCAATCTGCTTGGGATATACCTTGCAATCGACAGGCTGACCATTAAGTAATTTAGCTGTCTGACCGGCCAGTTCCTCGATAGCTTCTTTACCGGTACCGGATACCGCCTGGTAAGTGCAGACATTAATGCGACTAATACCCACAGCATCATGTATCGGCTTTAGTGCCACCAGCATCTGAATAGTTGAGCAGTTGGGATTAGCAATAATGCCACGGTCTTTGTAACTCTCGATAGCATGGGGATTCACTTCCGGCACTACCAGTGGGATATCATCATCGTAACGAAACTGGGAGGTATTATCGACCACCACACAACCCGCCGCAGCGGCTTTGGGTGCGAATTCAGCAGAAATAGAAGCACCAGCAGAAAACAGGCCAATCTGTACTTTTGAAAAATCGAAATCTGCAAGGTTTTCCACAGCAATCATTTTACCGCCGAAGTCGACCCTTTTACCCACTGAACGCTCCGAGGCCAGCGCATATACCTTGCCCACTGGAAACTTGCGTTCAGCCAGAATCGACAGCATAGTCTCGCCCACGGCACCTGTTGCACCAACTACCGCTACATCATATGTTTTACTCATAAACTTTACCTTTGAAAAATTATTTGCCGCAGAGTCACGGAGTACACAGAGTGAGTTAATGTAAAAAACTTCGTGGACTCTGTGCCTCTGTGGCAGGAATTATGCTTTTAATGCCTCAACCACGCATTAGCCAACCTTTAACTATTAATTTGCCACAGAGCCACGGAGTACACAGAGTTAATTAATTTAAAAAACTTTGTGAGCTCTGTGCCTCTGTGGCGAGAATTACCTTCTTAATGCCTTAACCACCGCATCACCCATGGCAGCGGTACCCACTTCGGTACAGCCTTCGGACATAATATCTGGCGTGCGCAGGCCTTTATCCAGCACTTTGCCCACGGCATCGTCGATGCGCTGGGCCAGATCAGCATTGCCCAGGCTATAACGCAACATCATGGATACGGACAAAATGGTCGCTAATGGATTGGCTACACCTTTACCGGCAATATCCGGTGCCGATCCGTGGATGGGCTCGTACATACCTTTGCCATTAGCATCCAGGGAAGCCGAAGGCAGCATACCTATTGAACCGGTCAACATGGCTGCGGCATCAGACAGAATATCGCCGAACATATTTTTAGTCACCATCACATCGAACTGCTTGGGCCATTTCACCAGTTGCATGGCGGCGTTATCCACATACATGTGACTAAGCTCGACTTCGGGATAATCTTTGGCCACGCGCTCGACCACTTCACGCCACAGTTCTGACACTTCCAGTACATTGGCCTTGTCCACTGAGCAAACTTTTTTGTTGCGTTTCATAGCTATATCAAAGGCAGAACGGGCAATACGCTCAATTTCATGTTCGGCATAAACCAGTGTATTGAAACCCACGCGTTCGCCATTACGTACCTCAATACCTCGTGGCTGGCCGAAATAAATGCCTCCGGTCAGTTCACGCACAATCATGATATCCAGGCCGGAGACAATCTCAGGCTTGAGAGAAGAGGCATCTGCCAGTTGCGGATATAGAATGGCCGGACGCAAATTGGAAAACAGTGTCAGTTCAGAACGCAAACCCAACAGACCTTTTTCCGGCCGCTTATCCCTGGGCAGGGATTCATACTGAGGACCACCCACGGCCCCAAGAAGTATGGCATCTGATTCCTTACACAATTTTAAAGTTTCATCCGGCAAAGGGTCGCCAGCAGCATCATAACCAGCACCACCCACAGGCGCTTCTTCCAGCTCTACATCCAGAACACCTTCGGCTTTAAGATAATTAATTACCTTAACCGCTTCGGCCACAATCTCCGGGCCAATACCATCACCGGGTAAAATCGCAATTTTTTTTGTCATGTATAAAACCTTTTAAAAAACAAATTCTTGCCACAGAGGCACAGAGATCACGGAGAAATATTACGTTGGAAATAACACGTAATTATTTACACATTCTATTAACTGCTAATGCTCTATATTTCTACTATTGGAGCAAATAACTTGAAAAACCACTAATTAAACTCTGTGCTCTCTGTGCCTCTGTGGCAAATGCATTCAAAACAACCAGGGTGCTGACTGTTTACGTTGTTGTTCATAGGCCCGAATATCATCGGCGTGTTTCAGGGTTAAACCAATATCATCCAGCCCGTTAAGCAGACAGTATTTACGGAATGCATCCACTTCGAATGCAATTTCCTCACCCTGTTCGGTGATGATTTTCTGGGTTTCGAGATCGATGGTTAGCTGATAGCCTTTTTTTCCATTAACCTGATTAAACAGTTCATCCACCACATTAGATGCCAGTGGAATGGGCAATAATCCAGTCTTGAAACTGTTGTTGAAAAAGATATCGGCAAAACTGGGCGCAATCACTGCTCGAAAACCAAAATCAGTCAGTGCCCACACTGCATGCTCGCGAGACGAGCCACAACCGAAGTTTTCACGGGTCAATAGTATAGTCGACTGATCATAAGGCGCTTGATTCAGCACAAAATCTTCATTAATCCGGCGATGGCTGTTATCGACACCAGGCTCTCCCGGGTCAAGATAACGCCAGTCATCAAAGACATTGGGACCAAAACCACTGCGCTTGATGGATTTTAAATACTGCTTGGGAATAATGGCATCGGTATCCACATTGGGACGATCCAGCGGCGCCACTATACCTGTGTGTTTAATAAATTTATCCATAGTAGTCTCTCTAATCTTTAC
>CBDULX010000179.1:0-6287 GCA_965368175.1 uncultured Gammaproteobacteria bacterium
TATTATCTGCAGCTGGGTTATTACAAAAGCCAGTGGCAACCCTGGGTTCTGTACGAAACCTGGAGCAGTGATGACGCAGCCGATAGAGGTAGCTTCGACAATATGCGTGTAGGGTTAACCTATTTTCATAAAGGCCATAATGCCAACATCAAGATCGGTTATGAAAAATACAGCCCGGATCAGGCTGGAGGCAAAGATATCGACACCATCGCGCTCGGATTTTATATGACTTACTAAGTCATAACGGTTTTTCCTGCTCTGGCTCGGCCGGGGCAGGGAATTCAGTTTTTATTTATCTGTTAATAAAAACAATCAGTTTGCTAAGCTCTGATTAAACCACGGCGCTTTTTAGCCTTTATAAGCCATCACAACTCGACCAGGGCTTACCTGGTATTATTCAGCGCCTGAAAATTATGGCAAGCAGCTAAGCCTGATGAATACGATTGATTTCAAAGACCACTTCTCTTCGCAGGCCGAAGCCTATCAAAAATTTCGCCCGGTCTACCCCGAAGCTCTGTATGAATACTTGCTAACTCTGGTGCCATCCCGGCAGCTGGCATGGGACTGTGCAACCGGTAATGGCCAGTGTGCAAAAAGCTTGAGCCCATATTTTCAGCGAATCATCGCCAGTGACGCCAGTGCACAACAGATCGAACATGCAAAACAGTCTGAAAATATTGACTACAGGGTAATGCCTGCGGAACACACCGACATCACTGGACAATCCGTTGATTTAATTGCCGTCGCTCAGGCCCTGCACTGGTTTGATATACCTGCATTTTTTAAAGAAGCGCAACGGGTATTAAAAGACCAGGGAGTCATCTCAGTATGGACTTACTCATTACTCAGTATTAATTACGACATTAATCAAGTTATACATTCTTTATATTACGATCTGCTTGGCGGTTACTGGCCAGCAGAAAGAAAAGTCGTTGAAAATGCGTATAAGGACATAGACTTTCCGTTTAAAAATATTGAAAGCAGGTCCTTTAATATGACGGCACGCTGGACTTTAAACGAACTATTGGCTTATCTGGAAACATGGTCTGCCGTTCAGGCCTGTCGAAAGAGTTTGAAGAGTGATCCATTGCTCAATATTCGTGACAATCTATTAACAATCTGGGGAGATGAAACGCAAAAAAAAGAGATTAACTGGCCATTAACAGTGATAACCGGTCGTTATTCCTTATAAAAAACGCTCTCCCTGATATTTTAATAAATTGCCAAAATCATCTGAAAAATTAGTGAGTTACTAAACTACACTCCGTCTGTAATAAGCGCTTGATTGATAGAGACTTGTTTTATATCAACATCTATTTATTTCCAATGCCGTTATTCTTAAACATTTACCATACCAACAATAGTTAAGGAAGAATGACAAAATTATATTGATATAAATGTTGTATCCGCAGTAACAATTGTCTCGTAGGGGGATTCATATGAGCGCACCTGAAAATATGGCAGCCTACTGGAAAGAAAACCTTAGGCTACTCGCTTTCTGTTTATCTATCTGGTTTGCAGTTTCTTTTCTATTCGGAATCATACTTGTTGATGTTTTAAATCAGGTTCATCTTGGGGGCTATCCTCTGGGATTCTGGTTTGCACAACAAGGGTCAATTTATACATTCCTGGTACTGATTTTTTTCTATGCCAGGCAGATGAATAAACTCGATCGTAAATATGATGTTCACGAAGATAAAGATTAAGGGGCTGTACGATGGATTTACAAACATTAACATATTTAGTCGTGGGCTCTACCTTCGCAATTTATATAGGTATTGCCGTATGGGCTCGCGCAAGTAGTACAGGTGAGTTTTATGTAGCAGGTAAAGGGATACACCCCGTCGCCAATGGTATGGCTACGGCTGCCGACTGGATGTCTGCGGCATCATTCATATCCATGGCAGGTTTGATCGCCTTCAAGGGTTACGATGCTTCGGTCTACCTTATGGGCTGGACTGGCGGTTATGTATTACTGGCTTTGTTGCTGGCGCCGTATCTGCGTAAATATGGCAAGTTTACCGTGCCAGAATTTATAGGTGAACGTTACTATTCCCGCACTGCGCGAATTGTGGCCGTTATCTGTTTAATCGTGGCATCGATTACTTATGTAATCGGTCAGATGAAAGGGGTTGGTGTTGCATTTGGTCGTTTCCTTGAAGTTGATTTCACCACCGGCGTTATGGTGGGCATGGCGATCGTGTTTATCTACGCGGTACTTGGCGGTATGAAAGGTATTACCTATACTCAGATTGCCCAGTACGTGGTGCTCATCTTTGCTTACACCGTACCGGCTGTGTTCATTTCCCTTCAATTAACCGGTAATCCATTACCACAACTGGGTCTCGGTAGTACCATGGAGGGGGGCGGGCACATGCTAAAAACACTGGACGCAGTGCTGGTCGACATAGGCTTTGCTGAGTACACGGTGCAAAAAGGCTCTACGCTCAATATGGTATTGCTTACCCTGTCGTTAATGATCGGTACTGCAGGTTTGCCCCACGTGATTATTCGTTTCTTCACTGTTCCCAAGGTGAAAGACGCCAGAAGTTCAGCTGGCTGGGCACTGGTATTTATCGCGATTCTGTATACAACTGCTCCTGCAGTAGGTGCCATGTCCATCTACAACCTGATCAAGACCGTGCAGATCGAAGAGGTTGGATCACCGACAGGCAACCTGGTTTATGAACAGCGTCCCACATGGTTCAAGAACTGGGAGAAAACGGGCTTACTGCAATTTGAAGACAAGAATGGGGATGGTCGAATTCAGTATTATAACGATAGCAATCCTGAATTTGCCGCTAAAGCGAAAAAAGACTACGGCTGGAACGGCAATGAAATGGTTAAAGTCGACCGAGATATAATGGTACTGGCCAATCCTGAAATCGCCAAGCTGCCCAACTGGGTTATCGCCCTGGTAGCGGCGGGTGGTATTGCTGCAGCATTATCTACAGCAGCAGGCCTGTTGCTGGCCATTTCTTCTGCCATTTCCCATGACCTGTTAAAAGGCGTTTTCATGCCTGAGATCTCAGAGAAAAATGAGCTTATGGCCGGGCGTATTGCCATGGCCGGTGCCATCGTGGTAGCCGGTTACCTCGGTATGAACCCGCCAGGCTTTGCCGCCCAGGTGGTGGCACTGGCCTTCGGGCTCGCCGCCTCATCCATCTTCCCTGCGCTGATGATGGGTATATTTAACAAGCGCATTAATAATATCGGTGCTGTATGGGGTATGTTGACGGGCCTGACTGTGACCCTGGTTTACATCTTCATGTTCAAGGGCTGGTTGTTTATTCCTGGTACCGCTAACTTTGCGAATACACCGGATAACTGGTTGTTTGGTATTTCACCGGAAGCCTTTGGTGCGGTAGGTGCAATGCTTAACTTTATCGTTGCCCATGCAGTATCCAAAGTTACCCATGAACCACCACGTGAAATTCAGGATATGGTTGAACATATCCGTATTCCAAAAGGTGCGGATGCCGCAACTGAACATTAAACACATAGTTTAAGTTCTGAAAGAGCCCTGTTTTTACAGGGCTCTTTTGTTATTAATCAAGCAGAAATTGAACAGGTCGTTTAATCTTGAGGTATATTTATAAACAGTCAACCATAAGGTGAGGCACGATGGAAATCGAACTGATTGAAATCCGGGAGTTCCTGGCCTCCCATCATCCATTTGATTTGCTGCCAGACAGTGAGCTGGATTCCTTGCCGCGGTCGCTTGAATTGAGCTACGTGCGTAGAAACAAACAGGTCTATGCACCCGGTAGTGAAAATATTTATCTCTATATCATTCGCACCGGTGCGGTGGATGTGAAAGATGAAGACGGCGTTTTCCTGTCGCGACGGGGTGAAGGTGAAACCTTTGGTGCGCGGTCATTATTACGTGGCAAGACACTGTATGACGTCACCGCCATTGAAGATACCCTGTTATATAAACTCCCCAAATACAAGTTTAATCAGCTGTGTGAGCAGCATGATCGATTTGCATATTACTACCATGCTGATAGTGCACTACGGCTGCGTAATGCAGTTACACCACAGATATCCACCGATCAACGTAACAATATTAATTTAATGACGCTGCAGATCAAAGACATCATGTCCGACAGGGTTATTAAGCTTACCCCGGATACTTCAGTCAGTGGAGCCGCGAAATTCATGACAGAAAACAGGGTATCATCATTACTGATTTGTGATGAGAGTTCGCTAGCGGGTATCGTTACCGAACGAGATTTATGTGGTAGGTGCCTGGCAAAAGAAATGGATGCCAGTACACCCATCAAACAGATAATGACGGAAAATCCCTATACTATTTCTCAGGATGATTATGCTTTTTCGGCATTGATGCTGATGTCGCGTCGCAATATTCGCCACCTGCCGGTAAAAAACAACGATCAGATCGTTGGCGTAATCAGCGCAACTGACCTGATCCAGCGACAGTCCGCTTCACCAGTGTTCCTGGTGGCGGATGTTTATCGGCAAACCAGTGTGGAGCAGCTGGCTGAAGTTAGCAGTTTTATTCCCCAGGTGCTGGTCAATCTGGTTGACGCAGATGCTACCGCCCATAGCATTACTCATATGATTTCTTCTATTGGCGATGCAATCACTGTGCAATTATTGCAGCTGGCTCAGGAACAACTTGGCCCGCCACCTGTTGAATATTGCTGGTTAAGTTTTGGTTCATTGGCAAGGATGGAGCAGTCGGCGCAGTCAGATCAGGATAATGGATTATTGTTATCCGATGATTACAATAGCGAGAAGCATGGTGCTTATTTTGAAAAGCTTGCGCAGTTTGTGAGTGATGGCATGAATGCCTGTGGTTATGAATATTGCCCGGGTAATATCATGGCCAGTAATCAAAAATGGCGACAACCCCTGGCTGAGTGGAAGAAATATTTTTCTAACTGGATCAACAGGCCCGAACCCAAGGCATTGATGCATGCCAGTATTTTTTTTGATATGCGAGCCATGCATGGTAATAAAGAACTATTCAACACACTGCATCAGTATGTGTTACAGCAGTCAAAAGGCAATAGTATTTTTCTGGCACATTTAACTGCCAATGCATTGCATCTGGAGCCGCCGCTGGGTTTCTTTCGGCGATTTGTGATGGTGCAAGATGGCGAACACAACAATACGCTGGATTTAAAACATAATGGAGTTGTGCCCATTATCGATCTTGCGCGTATTTATGCACTGGCTGGTAGTATCGAAGCCGTTAATACAAAATCCCGGTTAGAAGCTGCCACTGGCGGTGGCGTTGTGAGTCAGCAGGGGGCTATGGATTTACGCGATGCGCTGGAAATGATCAGCATGGTACGACTACGGCATCAGGCGAAACTGATTAGCGCGGGACTACAGGCAAATAACTTTATAGCGCCCGACAAATTTTCCAATTTTGAACGTAACCATCTAAAGGATGCTTTTGAAATTGTACGAACAATGCAATCGGCAATAGGGCAGAGATATCAGGCAGGACGATTTTAGCTATGTTCAATCGTTTTGTGTCAGCCGAGCAACGTCGTAAACAACTACTGAAAAACACACCCGAGAGTGTGTTAAAAAATTATTTGTCTAACCCATTCGTGTCTCCGAATAGTAAACTGGAAGAAGTTGAGTTTCTGGCCATAGATCTGGAGGCTACCGGTCTTGATTTTGACAGGGATGAAATACTCAGTGTCGGTTTCACAGTCATTCGGAACATGAATGTGATGTTATCTGAGAGTCGGTATTTTCTGGTGCGACCTGAACAGACTATTCCGGAAGCAACCGCAATAGTGCACGGCATAATGGATGATGAATCCTCCAGAGGCATTGAGCTGGAGCAGGCTCTGGAAATTATATTAAAAGCTCTCAGTGGAAAAGTGTTGCTGGCTCATCATACCACTGTTGAATGTCAGTTTCTGAATAAGGCTTGCCGGAAAATTTACGGTTGCAATGTGGTTTTTCCTATAGTGGATACCTATGCCATAGAATATAACAGCCTAAAGCATCGTGGCATCACACCTGAAAACAAAGGCTTGCGCCTGTATAATCTGCGTGAAGATTATGGACTGCCCCGTTACCCGGCGCACAATGCATTAAGCGACGCGGTTGCTGCTGCGGAATTATTTCTCGCACAGATAGCATACCGGCAGGGCAGTTCTTCCATGAAGCTAAAAGAGATTCTGGCGAGGTGTTAGGGTGTGAGTTGTAAGTTACAAGTTATAAGTTATAAGTCGTAAGTTACAAGTCGTAAGTCATAAGTCATAAGTCATAAGTCATAAGTCATAAGTCATAAGTCA
>CBDULX010000180.1:0-6206 GCA_965368175.1 uncultured Gammaproteobacteria bacterium
CCTGACTCAGTACGTCTTGAACAGCCATGGTTATTGCATAACAAAACTGGTGAAGTACAGGGCTTCAATACCGGAAGGTGCACCTGCTTCCTCCAGCACTCTCCGAATTTCCCTGATCGCCTCCTGACTCAGTTTGCGTTTGCCCTCTCTAGTATTGATTTCGTGATACTGTTTGCCCCCCAACAGCAGCAACAGCTCATTTCGTACCACTGGCATATGAACCTTCAAAGCCTGTTCAACTGCTGGATCATAGGTCATTATCTGTATATCCACCTGCAGGAAACTGACCAGGTCCTGGTTCTCAAAATTCACCACAAATGCTGGATTCAAAGGCACATAAATGGGTGCACCTCCAGGCCGCGGTATTTCGACTTCGTCGCTACCGGCCTCCTCAAGGACTTCAGTATCTACTTGTGAAACTTTCTCTTCATCATCGCCCGACATCATGAAAATGGTAACACCCACGCTAATAGCTATCAGGATCAGTACGATATTCACCAGCAGTATGATTTTCATCATGCTGCCACTATCCTTAGTTTCGTTTGTAGTAGTTTCTTCTTCGTCGTCCATTCAGACCACCCCTCGGTTATTTAGACTAAAGCAAAGACTGTGCCTACAGAGCACAATCATAAAATTTCAACGAATAAACCAATGTAATAACTGCATGGTAAATTAGAGAATATCCATACGCTCGGACTAATTGTGTTTTAATTTTCAATCATTTACACCCTAATCAGATTCAAATATATTAACCAGAGGCTAAACATCAAGGTAATTATAGTTAATATGGATTCTAGCCTATCTGACAAAAGCAGCCAGTTTGTTCAGTAAAGGTAAAATGACAATGAATTGGCTTATTCGGATAGATTCGCCAATTTCCCGACAGAAAACGGCTGATCAGCCGCTATATAAAGACATGACAATCGTTTTTTCGACATAAACAGGAAGAATATGGTCAATATTCCACCGATCAAACCGGGAACGGAAATAAAAAGCCCGCGATTGCCTGATGTGACTAAAACCTGGCAAGTGGGTCAATTACTCAACGCCACCGCCGAAACCGGAGGCGATGCACTGAGCCGAATCGTACTCCGTATTGGTCAACAGCTATTCGAAGCTCGTACCCCCATTGCCTTGAAAACCGGTGAGCAAGTACAGTTAGTAATCAAGTCACTGGGTGAACAACCGGTATTTAAAATACAGGGCCAACAGGAGATAAGACCACTGGCCGCAGAAAAACTGAAAAGTTTCATTGGCAAACAGGGTGATATGAAAGTACTGATGGAACAGCTACCCAAATTCGATTCCAGTAAAATGCTGTCTGTAACGAGTAAAAATCTGCTTAGAACACTGGCTCAGTTACAGGCAACACCGCCACAACTCAGTCAGGTTTCTCAGCTCAAACAATATATCCAGCGAAGCGGTTATTTTCATGAATCTGCCATCCAGAAGACACCGACAAACAGCCAGCAGGATATAAAAGCACAACTACTAAAACTATCCACGCATATTGCAACCGAATTACCCAAATTGCCCGTAGATCTCAAACCATCAGACCCACAGTTACTCACACGTACCATACAACAATTCATCCAGGCACAGATTAGTCCACAACAACTGGCACTTGTACTCAGCAATAAACTACCATCGACGCAGCTGCAAACATTGATTGATGTATTGAGCCAGGATCAAAAACTGGCACCCCTGAGCAAGCTAGGCAACGACCTGCAGTTACTGGTAACGCATATACAACAGTCCAGAGGGGGGACTCAGTTCAAGGAGAGTCTGTTCACATTATTGCGCAGCCTGCCTTTATTACTTGAGTTACGCTCTGCAGTTGAATCTACACTGGCCCGCATAACGAGCCAGCAGCTCATACCCATTGCCCGGGAAGCCGACAGCCCCTTACTCTGGTTACTGGAAATTCCAGTTAAAGATAAAAATGAAAACCAGTTACTGCGATTTCGCATTGAACAGGAGCATACCGCTGCAGCTGATGCACATGACAAATGGTCTGTTACCATTCATTTTGAATTTGCCAGCCTGGGATTAATACAGGCCAGAATTCACCTGGTGGCCGACACCCTGGCAACCGTATTCCATGCCGACAATAAACAAACTCAGTTACTGATCCATCAAAACCTGCCATTGCTGGAATCAGCATTGATAAAACTGGGTTTTAGCAATGTACGACTGGATATTTCCACTGAAAAACTCAGCGAAACCAAACCACTACCGGAAAGTATACACATGCTGGACGAGGAGGCCTGATGCAAACAGAACAAAAAATAGCCGTCGCCCTGGAATACGATGGCAGTAATGCACCAAAAGTCTCCGCCAAAGGGATAGGAGATCTGGCCGAAAAGATACTCGAGCTGGCCAGACAACACGATATCCCATTACAGGCCGACAAAGAACTGGTTGCAGTACTGGCACAGATAAAACTGGGTGATGACATACCCGAACAGCTCTACTATGCAGTAGCAGAAGTAATTGCCTTCGCCTATATGTTAAAAGGAAAATTTCCCGAAGGATTTGAACGCACTGAAAAAACAGTTTAGTAAAAAGGAATTAAAGACTGCCACAGAGGTTTATGTGCTTTGGGTGCACTGAGGGCACAGAAGGATATTATGATAGCAATGTCTCATATTATCGGACATTGGTGGAATAGCCATCGACTGGTCGCTTGCACCGCAAATCAGACCTACACTGGTTCCTAAGGAATCATCTCTGAAAGCAGACATACCCCCGCTGAAATCAGGTCTCCAAATTACCTATTTTGTCAGTGTCATTAATATTCTGAAAAGTATAACGAGACAAAAATAATCTAAATTATTGATAATTACGCAAAACAAAGATATAACGAGGTCTTTATATAAAGTTATAGAGAGACACAGGGTCTCGTTAATTCAACGGTTAGACCACACAGAATAAGTTGGACGCCATGATCATAAAAATCACCAAAGTAGGGTACTGGTCAGGCATAACTGCATTTGCTGCGGTCGTGGCATATGATGTTGTGCAGATATTACAAGTTATGGGCGTATTCCAATTCCCAATTGATGAGATTCTTATCTACGGGACATCACTCTGCATAGTCATACCATTCATGCTAGAGATGCTCGCATTACATCACCTAACAGCAAAAGACAAACAATTCTGGACCCATGCATCACTTATATTTACGATAATCTATGCAGTATTTGTTATTGCGAATTATGTCGTACAACTTGCAACGGTGATCCCCTCGAAGTTAAATAATGTATCTGAGGCTATCCTTGTTCTAGAACAAACACCTCACTCAATGTTCTGGAACTACGACGCGATTGGTTATATTTCTATGGGCTTGGCAACCTTATTTGCAATTCCTGCGCTAAATAAGATTGGTTTTGAAAGGTGGGTCAGGTTATCTTTTATTGCCCATGTTCTTGTAACTCCACTAATCACTATCGTTTATTTTTATCCAACTTACTCCCATAACTTGCTTTTTCTTGGTTTTCCGTGGGCAATTACGGCACCAGTATTCATGCTGATGCTCGCGATAATGTTAAATAGAAGGCAGTTTGAGCGTATTTAAATCATGTCCATACTAGGCGTCCCTGCCGACGCCAAAAAGCAGCGCGGCTGAACTTTAACATTATGTGTAAGCATAGAGGTCTTAATGTGGTGCCAGTCTCAGTCTAACTTACAAATATAGAGATAACGAGCAGGATCAAAGTGAAATACAGGCTTAACAAATATATTCTTAATTCAATAGTAAATGATGTTATTACAAAAAAGCATATTTACGGCGCTGTCTTTTATGTCTCATCAATTGATAACAGCATGGATTTAGTCAGTGCAGCTGGAAATATGAAAGAGGACAGTCAATACTATATTGCCAGCATTAACAAATTATTCATTTCTTCGATTATATTGAAGCTGTACTCAGAAAATAAACTAGATCTTCAAGATAAAATATCTACCTACCTTCCAGCGGGAATGGTTCGAGGATTACTCATATACAAAGGGACTGATTATTCCAATAATCTTTCCATTAATCACTTAATGTCGCATACCTCCGGGTTGCCTTGTTACCTTATTGACAAGCAAGCCAACGGAAAAAAGGTTATGAACGAGCTTGAGCAAGGAATAGACCAGCCCTGGCCAGTTGACAAAGTCATTAAAGAAATAAAAAAGATGAAACCACATTTCCCACCTGGAGAAGGTAATAAGGTAAAATATATAGATACAAACCACCAAATTTTAAGTTTAATCGTAGAAGCTATTACAGGAGAATCCATAAAAGAAGTTCTCAAAGGGCTTTTTCAAAAATTAAATCTAACTAGTACATATGTATATGAAAACACTGGTAACGAAAAATTCACACCTATATATTACAAATCGAGAGCGCTTAATATCCCGCTTTTCCTCAGTTCCACTCAAAACGATATTATTTCTTCTGCAAAAGATCAGATGATATTTATAAAAGCATTTTTTAACGGTTATATTTTTCCAAAAGAAAATCTGAAAGAACTTACGAAATGGAATAAGATTTTTTTCCCATTTCGCTATGGTACAGGCATACAACTATTTCGTCTCCCACGCATGCTTTCGCCGTTCAATGCCGTACCAGAGATGATTGGCCATTGCGGTTCAACTGGCTCAGTGGCCTTTCATGTGCCAGACAAAGATGTTTATATAACAGGCACTATAAACCAGCAAGCCAGGCCTAATATCGCTTTTCAGACCATGATAAAAATCATTAGTGAATTGAAGTACTAAAATAGAACTCAGCCGTTATTGGAATTTGTATTTATAATGTTTAGTTAGAAACATCGGCCACATATCAACCACTTTAACCAGGACGGCTTGCCTTGTTATGCCGTCAGTTAATTGAGCCGAAAGCCGAATTAAAACTCACAACAAAGAGCATCTACACTCATGAAGTTTGTTTATTCACTCTTGACATTATTGGGGCTTGTCATATTCGTTTTACTGGCACTTCGCTTATGGGACGAACGCGCCGAACAAACAGAATGGGCGCTATTAAAAGCTTTGCAACCACCAAGCCCTGTAGTATACGACTCATCTATGGTCATCGATTTGCCCGAACCAGCACGGAGATTCTTCAATTTTGTCATCCTTCCTGGCACACCTTTATTGACAGTGGCAGAGATCGACATGGGCGGCCAGTTTAGTCTGGGTTCTCGTGAGAATCCTAACTATCAACAGATGAATGCAAATCAAATTCTAGCAGCGCCATCGGGTTTTGTTTGGAAGCTTCGTTTGCCGGGAGTTGTGCCTGTATCGGGCTCTGATTCTGGCCAGTGGACCCGATTCCGCATTCTCGGCCTAGTGCCCGTTGCTCGGATGGGGGGAGATTTGAACCACGCCCGAGCCGCATACGGTCGGTATGTTGCGGAAGCATTATTTTGGACCCCTGCCGCACTGCTGCCTGGTCCGGGAATTGTCTGGGAAAAGGTAAATGAAAACACCGCTCGTGTCACTGTAAGTCATATTGGACTTTCACAGGCTGTAGAAATAACTGTCGATAGTGATGGTCAACCAATTGAAGTGTATTTCTTGCGGTGGAGCAACGCTAATCCCGAGAAAATATATCGCCTCCAACCCTTTGGTGGAAAATTATCGGATTTTCGTGAAACACAAGGGTTTCGCCTTCCGTTCTATGTGGAGGCGGGCAATATGTACGGCACAGACGATTATTTTGTCTTTTTCAAAGCCCAGGTCACTTCTATCCGCTTTCCGTTGTCTGGATCATAATTAAAGGGATCGGTGACTACTGAGAACACAGAGGGATATTCTGGTAGCAAATGTCTCATATTAGCGGACATTGGTGGAATAGCCATCGACTAGCTGCTTACACCGCATAGCAGTCATTCATCATATCTGATGGTAAATCACATAAAAGCAGCCATTCACATATTTTAGTGCCTCGGTCCATGTTATGTCCTAAAAACCCAATAACAAATGAAATTTACGTAAGGTGGTTGTTTTTATGGAAAAAATGTCAGATATAGGCGATGATCTAAGTCCGATAACAGGAAATAGTTCCTGTTAACAGCTGTTGGGCGTCAAAGAAATATGACCGTCAGCCTTAAACCATACGATATAGGGTGCGACCTATCGCCATCCGTACCGTCCGAGACTTTGGTTCAAGACGGCTGGTCTACGTACCTCCTATTTTTTGCCACCTCAAAGACGAA
>CBDULX010000181.1:0-6201 GCA_965368175.1 uncultured Gammaproteobacteria bacterium
AAGCGGTCGTTAAAAACTTAAAAGCAATAGTCCGCAAATGAACGCCAATGAACGCTAATGTTTTATTTGTGCGCCTACGGCGCACAACACAGAGATGATTTTGTCTTTATTTGCGTTTATTAGCGTTCATTTGCGGACTAAATATTTTTGCTTTTGATCATCTGCTAAAGGGTGTTTGGAGTCACTCAGTCCTGGCTGAACTGTCAGATTAAATCTAAAACTATTTGCAATCGAATTTCAGGGGCACGATACATAATCAAAGCAAAACCGAAATAACAGCTGCACGCCAAATTGTTTCACAAAACGCTCACCTCAATCTGGCAACTGTGCACGCATTAAATAGTTGCTATCGGTACCAAACCAGAGGGCATTTCGCTCGGTGTCGTAAACCATGTGGCGCACAGAACCCGGTCCGCCGGGAATGGCCTGATTAATGAAAAATGTTTCTGTTGCAGGATCAAAACCGACGAGTACATTCGGGTTCGGGTGGGTTTCGACAAACCAGATACGGTTTTTTGCATCTACGGCCATGGCATAAGGTCCAGTAACATTACCATTGCGTTGCCATTCTTTAAACCTGCCGGTATCGGAATTATATCTTCCTAAATAACCATCGGCATAGTCGACATACCAGATACCATGATCGGTGATGGCAATACGCCGAGGGCGTGCCTCCTCACGGGGTAATGTAATTTCAGTCAGTTTCATGTCGGGGGTAATTTTAGCCAGTTTATTGGTGCCCATTAACACCACCCATGCGGTGTCGTTTTTATCGATGGCAATCCCATAGGGTCGGGCATTGTCAGTCGGTACATCGACTAATTCTATCTTTCCGGTTTGTCGATCAAGGCGGCCAATCTGGTTGGCCCACTGCGATGTAAACCACAATCGACCTGTTGAATCTTCATACAGAGTATGCGGGTCGTGCAACGCACCCTCCGGCATTGCAACCTGCGTGATTTTTCCGCTATCGGCATCGATGCGGCCCAGATGTTTTGCGAGATTGCCGGCATACCAGACTTGTTGATCGCGCGTAATATAAACCGTATGCGGCCCCGCACCCTCGGGCAGGTCGTAACGTTTAAACTGCCTGGTTTCAGTATCAAACGTTGCAGCATAATCACCGCCCTGACCAACGAACCAGATACGACCATGCTGCGCAACCGCCGGGTCGCGCGGACGTGTATGCGGCCAGGGCACCTGCCAGTATTCAATGTGGATACCTTGCTGCTGCGCCTGTGCCGGGATGAGCGTGAACAGCAGAATCATACTCAATAATAAGCGTCGCATTTTTATCACCCCTCAAATATCACGTTATGCGGGTAGTCTAAAGTGACCATGTCAATGGTTACAGGATCATGAAAACGTAACAGAGCCATTAGTAAAGCGGTGACAGTCTTGCTGCCACTGCTTTATCCACTTCAAGCAACCTTTTTCCAGTTGAACTGGCTAAAAGGCGCATCGACCGGTGTATCAGCAAAGTGGTTGGTGTAGTTCGACATTACCTTCTGAGCGATACCGAGGATGACTTCCAGAATCTGTCGTTTACTGTAACCGGCATCCAGAAATGCCTGAACGTCATTGTCTTCAACATTGCCACGATTTCGCACCACGCTCAGGGTAAATTTGCGCAGCGCTTCCAACCGTGCAGTCGGAAGTGGGGTTTCATTACGCAGCGCGTCGGAAATTTCATGACTTACACCCATGTTGTCGGCGATCCAGGTATGTGCGGGAACACAATAATGACAAGCATGTTCCACATTGATTGTTTGCCAGATGACGGTGAGTTCATCGTCGTTAAAGCTGGAATTCTTAAAAAGATCACCCACCACCATGTAGGCTTCCAGCAATCCCGGCGCTTCGGCCATGACCCGCGTCAGGCCGCTGATCATTCCGTAGGTCTTTTTTTGTTCAGCCATTAGTGGCTTGCTATCTTCAGGTGCACTTTCTTCTGTATGTAAAGTGAATTCAGTCATGGGTCTTCCTCATTGTGTTGCTTTGATTCGTTCGGTCTGCATAGTGTATACCGATTGGTATAGACTATGATTATTTATACCGGTAAGTCAAGACAATTAAATATAATAATTCAAAGCCAACCCTGCCAAATGTGCTGATAGATCATATTTACTCTTTATTATCATATAGTTAATATTATTTCGCGTGCATTAACGATGATGAGCACATTTCATTATTCCGATCATTGTTTGTAATGAACGGTACATATATGCTATAAAGTAGTCCGGCGCAGCCAAATAATGAAGCAGAGAGACAACAATGCCCTGGGAAAAATCGTTTGATGAAGAAGCCGCTATCAATGACGCCATGCAGGTGTTCTGGGAGAAAGGCTTTGCACCAACGTCTATAGCAGATCTGCTTGCAGGAACAGGGTTGAATAAAGGCAGCTTCTACAATGCCTTTGGCAGTAAAAAGCAATTGTTTGCCAAAGCCTTGCAGAAGTACGATCAGGAACGCCAGGCTATGCTGGCCAGTCTTGAAGCCATAGACGACCCACGAAAAGCGATTGCCACCTTTTTCGATACCATTGTGGAAAAAACAGTGGCCGATGAGGGACGCAAGGGATGTTTTATGTTCAATACCGCGTTGCAGATCAATATGCACGATGAAGCGGTGAATGCCATCATTACAAATGGCATACGAGAGACAGAAGCGTTTTTTCGACGCAGCATTGAAGTCGGCCAGGCACGTGGTGAGATACCAGATGAGCTGGTTCCGCAAGCCACCGCTAAAGCGCTACTGGCTATGGTTGTAGGCATTCGGTTGCTGGGTCGAGGTGTATTTACTGAAGACTCGCTTCGTACCATTGCCGATGAAGCTAAACGACTGATTGCCTGAAAGCGTTCTTTTTCATGACCTGTACAGTTTCATTGCAGCAAAGACAGAGAGCATGCTGCCATTTTTAATGAGTAACAGTATGACAAAAGTAGCCCAGTTTAATAATTGATAAGGTGGACAGTTCACGAGTAGGTGGTTCATACATTCTTGCGTGAGTTTTTGTTCTGTTCAGCTATTGTCATCCATTTACAGGAGTCCACATTGATGTCTGACATAGCAACGCATACTCCCTCCACCATAATTAGCAAGCCTGGCTACCCCCAAACGCAATTCCTGATCATCAAGGTGCAGGACATCCAGGAGCTGACTCAGGTTTCATATCCCGCCGCCAATCAATTGATGAAGAAATTTATAGAGCAGGGTCTGTTAACCGAAGTGACCGGCCAGGCGCGTAATCGTCAGTTCCGTTACGGGTCGTATATCGACCTGTTTAGTTAACACCCTAATAAGAAGCAAATTATGTTTTTCCTTAGTGTTTCAAAGCTGGATTTATTAAAAATACCAAACGGACCCTAAGGGTCTGCTCAGGCATTTTCTGGCTGTTCTGAGTCCATGTGGAGGCCCCTGTTTAATGACAAACTCTGTTCGGAAAAATATTGATCGACGTGGTCCGAGGCATACAGACTGGCAAGGACGAGTATTGGCACAAATCGCGTCTGGCCTGGTGGTCCTTCTCCTGGCCGGGATCGCAACAGCCGTAGAATGCCCTGGAACACCACGCACGGTTGTGGCAACGGTGTATTGCGACAACCTGTTCACGCTCTGGGTGAATGGCCGCAAGGTCGCCACTGATCCGGTCGCATTCACGCCCCACCAGGCGGTTCGGGTGGCTTTCGAGTGGGACGGCACTTCCAGCCTGGCCTATGCCATCCAGTGTGAAGACTATGCTTCCGAGTCAGGTTACGAATACACGGGGTCCCCTCGACCGCAACTGGGCGATGGAGCTCTGATAGCAGCCTTCGACGATGGACTGGGCACCGTGACCGCAGCAAACTGGCGAGTTTACACCGTAACCTTTGGCCCTACCGATGCCAGTCGCTCAGCCGGCTGTTCGGCTGTCAATCTTGACAAGTGCGTGGTAGAGGATCGCGGAATGCCTGAAGGCTGGACACAACCGGGTTTCGACGACAGCCGCTGGGCATTCGCCACGTCCTACACGGCAGCCGAGGCCGGCTGGGGCCGGCGACCGTCCTGGTCCCATGAACAGGGGTGTTGCACCCTCACATCGCCGGTTGACCGTTCCAGTCTGGGTTGCGACCGGTCACTGCAAGAGAGTGAATGTTTAGACCCGCGCGTGGAATTTGCGAAGAGTGCAGCGGGTTTCATCTGGGCTGCCGACCTCGAGCGAGACAACCAGGTGCTGTTTCGCTATACGGCGGATTGTGACGTCGCAAAGTAAACCGAAAACCACGAGTGTAGTGAGTGGTACAGTGAATTTGGCCAGGGGTACTCTTTCTTCGGGTATTCCTCCGTAATCGGCAATTGCTTTACCACTTAACTTGCCAGGTCATACCCTGAAGCCGAAACAATGCACCAGGCCAGCCAGGGTGCATGGAGCATTAGCTATTCATTCATGCCTGAGAGCCTCGATGGGATCAAGCTGTGCCGCCCGGCGTGCCGGAAAATATCCGAAAATGACGCCCACGGCGGCGGAAAACAGGAAGGCCAGTGCGACGATAGCGGGGTCCAGCACAAACGGCACCTGCAGCAGACTGGCGAGGCCGAGGGAGGCGATAATGGCCAGCGCGATTCCGAGCAAGCCACCAAACGAAGATAACACCACGGCCTCGACCAGAAACTGCAACAGCACTTCCCGCGCCAGTGCACCGATGGCCAGGCGGATGCCGATTTCTCGGGTACGTTCCGTCACCGACACCAGCATGATGTTCATGATACCGATGCCGCCCACTAACAGGCTGACGGCAGCAACCGCACCTAACAGCATGGTCAGCACCCGTGTCGTCCCCGTCAGCATGCTGGCGATTTCTTTCATGTCCATTACCGAAAAATCATCGTCTTCATTTGCCGAGATATGACGGCGCTCGCGCATCAGCCGGGTAATGTCCTGTTCGGCCTTCTCGGTGGAAACACCGTCCCTGACCGAGACCTGGATACGGCCGATGTCCTGGCTACCCGAAATACGTCGCTGGAAGGTCCGCAGCGGGACAATTATCGTATCGTCCTGGTCCGAACCCATCATGGACTGCCCTTTGGCCTGCAGCAGTCCGATCACCTGGCAGGAGAATTTCTCCAGACGGATCTGGCTCCCCAGGGGATCCTGGCCGCCAAACAATTCCTTGCGCACGGTTTCGCCTATGATGCAGACCGCCTTGCCGGATCGCACTTCGCTGGCGGTGAATAAGCGACCGGAGGCCAGGGTCCAGTTGCCCACCTGAAAATAGGCGTTGGTGGTACCGACGACACTGGTGGACCAGTTCTCATTGCCGGACACCGCCGTGACGGCCTGAACCGAGGCTGGCGCGACTCCTGCGAGTGAAGGAATTTCCCTGGCAATGGCTTCAACGTCATCCTCGTCGAAGGCCGGGGCGGAGGATCGCTGGCCCATGCCTATGCGTTGCCCCGGCGTAATGTTCAACAGGTTGCTGCCCAGGCTGGCTATCTGTTCAGTGACCTGCAGGGTGGCGCCGCTGCCGAGGGTGACCATGATAATGACGGCGGCCACCCCGATGACGATACCCAGAATAGTGAGGAAGGAACGCAGGACGTTGCGACGAATTTCCCGCAGGGCCAGTAACAGGGCATTCCACCACATCAGTTCACCTCCTGGTTGCGCTGGTCGGATTCGATCAGACCGTCAACAAACTGCACGGTGCGTCGGGCGTAGGCCGCCATGTCGGTCTCATGGGTGACCATGATGATGGTGATGCCCTGCTGCTGATTGAATGAGGACAGGAGTTCCATAATCTCCCGGCTGCGGGTGGTATCCAGGTTGCCGGTGGGCTCATCCGCCAGCAATACGTCGGGTTGGGTGACGATGGCGCGGGCAATGGCTACCCGCTGCTGCTGGCCGCCGGACAGTTCGCCCGGCGTGTGGTGTTCCCAGCCCTGCAAGCCCACCGCCGCCAGTGCCTCGCTGGCACGCGCATGGCGCTCGGCAGCCGGTGTGCCCCGGTAGATCAACGGCAGCTCCACGTTTTCCAGCGCTGAGGTGCGGTCCAGCAGGTTGAAGCCCTGAAATACAAAACCCAGGTAGTGGCGGCGCAGGCGCGCACGCTGATCCTGGGACAGTGTACTGACCTCGATGCCTTTGAACTGATAAGAACCGGCGCTGGGGCTGTCCAGGCAGCCGAGGATATTCAGGCAGGTGGATTTTCCGGAGCCGCTCGG
>CBDULX010000182.1:0-6167 GCA_965368175.1 uncultured Gammaproteobacteria bacterium
CCTGAGTAATTTAGTAGGAAATTATCTTAACCCACTAAAATAGTCAAGTATTACCAGGAATATAGACAGAATATTTGTCCGGGATATCTAGCTGACTCAATTTTTTTATATTAAATACTTACTAATAACAATTACTTGCCTAATTCTGCCAACTCTCGATTAATTTCATCTGGATCGCCCATATTCAATTCCAGCAGACGCCTGAGATGAGTCAGTCCTTCCAGTTCAATGTTTTTCCAGACCAGTCCGCAATGAACTTCTGAGCAATGACTGATGCCGGCCTGCATATTTATAGCTACATCCTCACTCAGTATTAATGACACATCAAAGTTTCCTGATAGTTCAAAAGGCACCTCTTCTGCATGCTCGATCAGCATGCCTTTGAGTGATATATCCAGCAAACGACAACGCCATTGATGACCTGCACGACTTACTCGTACTTCGGCGATAAAGGGTATGCGCCTATGATGTCGTCTTTCGATTTCAGATTCCTGGCCAGTCACTGTTCTGCCTTGATAAATTACAGGAGATAAACAGGAGTATAGAACCCATAATCACCATCAACAAGTAAGCACCAGTTTACATAAGCGCCGCGTGTAGTAATTGACGAGTGTAATCCTGCTCCGGGTTGTTAAATAAGGTTTCCGTATCACCCTGCTCAACTACTTTTCCCTGACGCACCACCATTACCCGGTGAGACACTGCACGAATCACTTTTAGATCATGACTGATAAAAAGATAACTCATGCCATAGTTATTCTGTAATTTAACCAGAAGTTCCAGCACCTGTTTCTGCACTGATACATCCAGGGCACTGGTCGGCTCATCGAGTAACAATAATTTGGGCTCCAGTACAACGGCACGAGCGATTGCGATACGCTGACGCTGTCCCCCGGAAAACTCATGAGGATAACGCCAGAGTACTTCTTCATCCAGCCCCACTTCATGCAGTACTTCGACAATTTTCTGCCAACGCTGATTCTTATCCATGGCTGGAAAATGAAGTTTCAGTCCCTCACCAATAATCTGCTCTATAGTCATACGTGGTGACAGAGAAGAAAATGGATCCTGGAATACTACCTGAAAATCCTTACGCATCGGCCGAACCTCGGCATCGCTCATGCTATGCAAGGCCCGTTGATCAAAATAGATTTCACCGGTGGACTGTTCGAGTTTAAGTAATGACATACCCAGCGTGGTTTTACCGGAACCTGACTCTCCCACTATGCCCAGGGTTTCACCCGGCAATAAATGCAGATCTACCTGATCCACCGCCTTAACTTCAGAAATCTTTCTTTTGAAAAAACCCCTGGTAATGGGAAAATACACACGTAAGTCCCTACAGCTGACCAGCGGCTTCTTGCCCGCATCGATCGATGAAGTAATTCGACCAGGCTCAGCCTTGAGTAACTCCTGGGTGTAGGGATGTTTCGGTTGTTTAAACAGTTCATCGGTATCCGCCTGTTCCACAATCTTGCCATCACGCATCACACAAACGTATTCTGAGTAATGACGTACCAGATTCAGGTCATGAGAAATTAATAACACCGACATCTGAAATTCAGCCTGAAGTTCCGCCAGTAAATCCAGAATCTGCTTCTGGATAGTCACATCCAGTGCGGTGGTCGGTTCGTCTGCAACCAGTAGTTTCGGTTTACAGGCCAGCGCCATAGCAATCATCACTCTCTGCCGCTGCCC
This sequence comes from uncultured Gammaproteobacteria bacterium, assembly GCA_965368175.1. GTDB lineage: Bacteria > Pseudomonadota > Gammaproteobacteria > SZUA-229 > SZUA-229 > CBDULX01. The sequence continues at coordinate 1,699 of CBDULX010000182.1, forward strand.
ACCAGACATCATATGAGGGAAACTGTCGATATGTCGCTGGGGTTCCGGAATACCTACCCGATCCAGTAATTCTATAGCTCTGAGCCTGGCCTGTTGTTTATCCATAGCCTGATGGATCTGTAGTGGCTCAATTAACTGTTTGGCTACCGGATACACCGGGTTGAGTGAAGTCATGGGTTCCTGGAATATCATTGAAATATCCCGTCCACGGATAGCATGGATATCACGCTCAGAGCAGGATAATAAGTCCTGACCCTGAAATTCAATTTTGCCCGTAGGGTATAGTGTGCGAGCTTCGTCATGCAATCTAAGCAATGATAATGCTGTCACCGACTTACCAGAACCTGACTCTCCCACTAGTGCAATGTTCTTTCCCTGAGGAATATCGAAGCTTATCCCGTTAACTGCTTCGATTATGGAATCAGGGGTTTTGAAATGGACACTTAAGTCCTTAATGCGAATCAAGGGTGAACTCATGCTTAGGACTTCCTCGTATCCATGGCTTCACGCAAGGCTTCACCAATAAAAATCAATAACGTCAGGGCCCCCACCAGCACAAAAAAGGTAGTGAATGACAACCACCAGGCGGATATATTTTCTTTACCCTGAGACAGCAGTTCACCCAGACTGGGTGTCGATGGAGGCACCCCCAGTCCCAGATAATCCAGGCTGGTCAATGCCAGTATGGCACCGGAAACTCTGAACGGCAGAAAAGTAATCACCGGCGTCATGCTATTGGGTAACAGATGATGAAACATAATGGCTCTGTTACTTAAACCCAGGGCACGAGCGGCTTTAATGTAATCCAGATTTCGACCTTTGAGAAATTCTGCACGCACATAATCCGACAGACCCATCCAGCCAAACATGGATAATAATATTATGAGCAATGTAACACTGGGCTGAAAAATCGAAGCAAATATAATCAACAGATACAATTCAGGCATAGAACCCCATACTTCGATGAATCGCTGAAAAAAGAGATCGGTACGCCCACCGAAGTAACCCTGTATGGCACCAGCAATAATACCAATGGTCGTACCCACAATGGTCAGAGCAAACGCAAACAATATAGACAAACGGAAACCATATAATAACCGGGCCAGCACATCACGACCATGATCGTCAGTGCCAAGCATATTGAACTCTGATGGCGGAGCTGGATTAGGCAGAGGTGATTCATAGCTGATACTGGAATAATCATGAGGATTCAATGCTTCCAGCATCCAGTTATCATTGGTAGTTAATATGTTACGAACATACTCATCTTTATAATCAGCTTCAGTCTCAAAATCCCCACCAAATGTAGTTTCAGGATAGGACTTAAATACCGGAAAATAATAATCACCCTGATAGCTAACCAGTAAAGGCTGGTCGTTACTCAGCAGTTCAGCAAATAAGCTGGTAACAAATAAAAAGCTGAATAACCACAGGCTGTAGTAACCTCGTTTATTAGATTTAAAACGATACCAGGCACGCTGGGATGGGGAGAGATGTACAGAATTTTCCATCAACGACTCACCGATTCAAACTGGATACGAGGATCAATAATTACATAACTAATATCCGCCAGTAGCTTGGCAAACAACCCCAAAATGGTGTAAAAAAATAGACTCCCCAGTACCACCGGGTAATCACGCATGATGATGGACTGATAAGACAACAGGCCCAGTCCATCCAGAGAAAAAATAGTTTCTATTAACAGACTGCCGGTAAAAAATGCAGCGATAAATGCTCCGGGGAACCCAGTAATAATCGGGATCATGGCATTTCTGAATACGTGCTTATACAGCACTGCGTTTTCCGATAAGCCCTTTGCACGTGCAGTAATCACATACTGTTTTCTAATTTCTTCCATAAAGCTGTTCTTGGTCAGCATGGTGAGTACGGCAAAACTACCGACGATGGATGCAATAATCGGCAATACCATATGCCAGAGATAATCCAGAACCAGCTCATACCAGGCCAGCTGTTCCCAGTTGTCCGACACAATGCCCTTGAGTGGAAAAATACTCCAGAAACTGCCACCACCAAACAGCACCAGTAAGACAATACCCAGTACAAAACCGGGTATGGCATAACCGATCAGTATTATCGTGCTAGTGATAACGTCAAAATGACTGCCATCCTTAATCGCTTTTTTAATACCCAGAGGAATACAGGTAAGATACACAATGAGAAATGACCAGACACCCAGACTAATGGACACTGGTAATTTGGAAATAATCAGTTCCATTACCGATTTGTTATGGAAATAACTTTCACCTAGATCAAAGGTGGCATAGCGCAACATCATGTCAAAAAAACGCTGATAAGCAGGCTTATCAAATCCGTACAGTGCATTTAGCTGTTGAATATGCTCTTCAGTTAAGCCCTTCGCACCCTTGTACATCCCGGCTGAGCTGCTCGACACCTCACCGCCACTGCCAGCACCTTCCAGTTGACTAATTAATTGCTCAACCGGACCACCGGGCACAAACTGGGTGACGATAAAAGTTACCAGCATTACGCCAATCAAGGTTGGAATCATCAGCAACAATCGTTTCAGAATATAACTGGCCATTATTGTTTCACCCACCAGCTCTCAAGTACCCATGGAATCGGGCTGTAATATAAAGGTAATTGCCTGGGACGATCAAACTTGTCCCAGTAAGCAATGCGATGCTGATTGATGTACCAGTTAGGCACCAGGTAATAGCCCTGTAATAACACACGATCCAGCGCACGACAGGCAGTGATCAAATCTTTACGATCGACGGCCGAAATAATTTTTTCGACCAGTGCATCCACCACGGGATTTTCTATTCCAATATAATTCTGCGAGCCAGTTTGTTGCGCGGACCGTGAATGAAACATATTGAGTAGCTCATTGCCGGGTGACAGTGACTGAGAGAAACTCCCCACCACCATGTCGTAATCGAATTCGCGGAGACTCCGGATATATAACGAACGATCCACCAGGCGGTAGGTCATCTGAATACCCAGTTTGGCCAGATTACGTGCAAAAGGAGCCAGTATGCGATCCATGCCTTTTTGTGCCAGCATCACTTCGTATTGCAATAACTTACCTTCTTTATTTACCAGCACTCCATTTTTTACTGTCCATCCTGCCTGCTCCAGTAGTTCTTTGGCTTTGCGTAAATTTTGTCGTAGCGATGATGGTTTAAGAGTGGACACCGGCTGCCAGGGCTGTGTAAATAATGTTTCGGGCAACTGATTGCGATAGGGTTCAAGAAGTTTTAATTCATCTCCCTGCGGAATACCGGTAGCGGCCAGCTCAGTATTACTGAAATAACTATCATTAAGCACATACTGATTATAAAACAGGTGATCATTGGACCATTCAAAATCAAAGCCCAGGGCTATCGCCTGCCTGACTCGAAGATCTTTAAAAATATTGCGACGAGTATTGAACAAAAAGCCCTGCATGCCCGCATTATTCTTGTGTGGCAATAATTCTTTTTTGATTTTACCGGATACGTAATTGGGCCCTTCATGTTCACGTGCCCAGAGTTTGGAATAGTATTCGAAACGGAAATCAAATTCTCCAGCCTTGAATGCCTCCAGTGATATCACCAGGTCCTGATAATATTTGTACATAACCTGATCAAAATTATACTGTCCCTTACGACTGGGTAACTCGGCTGCCCAGTAATCGGGATTGCGCTGATAGACCACCCATTTACCCAGGTCATAATCGGCAACGGTATAGGGGCCGCTGGCAATGGGTATCTCCTCACTCAATTTATCGAAGCTTTTTCCCTGTAACCATTTCTCGGAAAACACCGGGATATCGCCGAGAATTAAATGCAGCTCAGGATTCACCCGACTGAAATCAAAGCGAATACTGTATTTATTCACTTTAACCGCACGTTTTACATCCCCATAGGTAAAACGATACTGAGGATGAGCCTTGTCAGACATCAAAGTATCAAATGAAAATTTCACATCATTGGCGGTAATGGCGTCACCATTGGAAAACCGAGCCTTTTTGTTGATACGAAATGTCACGGATAATCGATCACTGGCAAGGGAAATATCTTCGGCAATCAATGGATATTTGCTGAAAGGCTCATCTTTACTGGCTTCCATCAATGTATCAAACACCAGACTCAAACCCTCAGCTGAATTGCCTTTAAGGATATAAGGGTTAAAACTATCGAAATTGCCCGTACCTGCCAGCACCAGCTTACCGCCTTTGGGAGCATCGGGATTAATGTAATCGAAATGCTTAAAATTTGCCGAATATTTAGGCTGATAGCCCATACCCATGCTGGATACTGCCTGTACAGGATTGATATAAATCGTGATTACTACTAAAAAAATTACAGTCAGGGGGTGAAATCCTGTATGTATCAGCATATTATCGTTCCCAATGAATGGCCCGTTTAGGTTCTTGTTTTCAGGAGCTTAGAATACCAATACATAACGATAATGAATAGGAGTCACTCAATGGGTTTTTTATCCGG
>CBDULX010000183.1:0-6148 GCA_965368175.1 uncultured Gammaproteobacteria bacterium
TTATACAGATCGTGTATCTACCGATGATCGCTATGACTACACCAATAACATGATTATGGTAGGTGCTAAGTGGGAATACTAAAAAACATTGAATAAGGAAATTTGATGGAATAAAAAAAGCCCGATCATGGATCGGGCTTTTTCTTGAGCAGGTAAATAATGCTTTATTTACGAACGCCCGGGCCATTCATAATTAGCCCATTACTCATGTAAGTATGGAAGTACTCAAGAGCACGATATTCTTCGCTCTGTGCTTTGAATGCTTTGGCTCGAACCTGTTTATTACAACCGCCATAACGACGTTGCAGTGTGCCCATGCCGTCACCTTTGCTACTGTCATTCGCCCATTTGTTCCGGTAAACCGGGAAGTGGGTAGTATGACCCAGCGCGGGGCTTAGTATATCAGCGCGTATGCTATTACCCGCGTTGCTCATATGACAATCCGCACAGGACATATTTAACTGGCCGCGTTTGGCATAGAAGTGACGTTTGCCACGCTCATACCATTTCATCGATTCAGCCGATGACAGTACATTCACATTACTTTTTTTACCTCTGGATTTAAAGGCAATATAAGCAGATACGTATGCTATGGGCCCAGTTTTCCACTTTAATGCTTTTTCGCCATTGCTGGTACGGCATTCATTAATCGCCATTTCCAGTGTTATTACTTCATTGCGTGCAGTGTCGAAGTAAGGAAAGTTCTGCTTAATACCCTTGTTCGCATTTGGGAAACAGTCGATATAACCTTTGCCATTTTTGAAGGGTGTATTGAACAGGGTTTCACCTTTATCAACATAGATTTCATAAGGAGGGAAATCTTCAAATGCCTCCCATTGCTCGCGGGAAGCTTTATCAATTGAATACACACCATTTGTAAAATCCTGTAACGGTGTATCCGGGAAACGATCCGTATAGAAACTACGGAAATCCTTCAGATCCTGTGATGGGCTGGCTGCCATGCTTAGCATGGGTGCAGCAAGCATCAAAAGTGCTGAAGCAATACCTACTAATCTTCTCATAGTTAGTGCCTTTAATTATTTAATGGTCAAAAGTGTTACTTGATTTTGGCTTCAACTGAATCGCTTTTACCCTGGTTATCAACCCAGGATATTTTCAGAACGTCGCCAGCACTACCACCCTTGAACTTAAATTTAAGGTACGGATTTTTGGAGATTGCTGTGCCCCAGAGTGCAGTTATAACATTTTTACCATTATGCTCACAGGTTACTTCCTGAATGAAGTGAGCTGGAATTATCTCTTTGGTCTTTGAGTCTTTACGCAGACCGGTTTCCATAGGATGGTTGATGAGTGTTTTAACTTCAGTCACGCCACCCTTGTTTTGCGCACGTACTCGCATATTATTCGCCATGATTAAATCCTCGTCTCTAAAATTAACCGCCACAACCACCGATGGTGACTTTGACTTGTTTCTTGGTGCTGTATAATTTGCCGCCGGCTTTTACTACGACGACAACATCAGATGTTTTACCCATTTTGATTCGGGTCACAACAAAACCTTCTGTGCCTTTACCAAGTTCAAAGCTTGCCGCTAATGGCGTTGCATTTTCAGCAACCATCAGAGTGATTGATTCAGTTCCGGCAATTTTACTGTTGATTTCGATGGGTACTACTGCACCATTCTCAGCGATATCGGGAGCCTTAAGTTTGATATCAGCGCTTTCAGTCGTGTCTGCACTACCTATGGATGCGGTCATCGCAGCCTTAAAATCGGTCGCTTCAAAAGCGGCTTTTGGCCAGGCGGCTAAAACTGCACGAGGACTAATTAAACCAGCACTTACAGCTACGCCAAAAGCGCCTGCAGTAGCGGATTTCTTTAAAAAACTTCTACGTGTCGTATTCATTATGAAATTACCTTAAAAATTCTTTTTACAAAGAGTGGATAAACTCAACAACCTTATCGATTTCTGCTTTCGATAGAACTTCATGTGGACCAAATGGAGGCATGATAGTTACAGGGTTGCTTTTGCGTGAGTCATAAATCTGTAAACGTAATACGTCTTTATCCGGGAATCGATCTTTCATTGCGATTAATGGTGGACCAATATTTCCGGCTAAACTGCCACCTGCTATCTGATGACAGGCCAGACAATTCCCTTTCTTTCGATCGAAGGCGATGGCCTTTCCTTCCTCAATTGCAGTTGGTTCCGCATGGGTTATGGCTGGTATTGAGAAGGCAAGACTGCCCAGGAGCGCAGCGACAGATGTCGCTGTAGATATAGCTTTTGCGGTGTGCCGCATAATTAACTCCTCAAAAACATTTGCATGGGTTAAGAGTAAAAAATGTAAGCACTCAGAAATATGCAATCCGTAATTTCTGTCAAAGAGGATAGGACTGGAAAAAAAAGCTTAGTTATTGCCTTGATCTCCGCCACATTCCTTATGAACGTACTCAACTATTATAATAAGTATTTTGAATGACATAGGATACTGAATGCTATGCGTATGGCAAGCAAAATTTAGTGATATCTCACATGTTACTTATGGGTAATATAAGAACATGCTTATTGATGATCCTGCCTGTAGTTGACAAGTGTTTCTTCCAGCATGTTTTTTCTGCTTTCTATGCGTTGTCGTGTTGATGCTTCAAGTTTTGGTAGCTTTAGTGCATTGTCCAGTTGCTGGAACGCTAACTTTATATAACCTTCCTGTTCGTACTGAAAGCTTGTAGCTTCCAGAGCCAGAGCTGTTTCGCCATTGCCGTGATAACTTTGAGCCAGGGTTTGATAAATTACCGGTTTCTTTTTGTATTGCAGCAATTGTCTTAAAAGTTCGATCGCTTTTGTATACTCGCCGGTCTGATTTAGTAACCGGGAATATTCAATGGTTACTGGAATATAATTGGGATAAATTGCATTAAGCCTGGATAACACACTACTGGCTTTGTCGATCTGCCTGTTTTTTAAATACCCCTGAGCCAGAGCAAGCTGAAACCAGGGATGATCATATTGTTTAATGATGGATTCAAGCACAGGGATCGCTTTCGCTGGCTGGTCATTGGCGAGAAGAGCGATGGCCAGCGTATAGTTGGTAACAATATTCTCTTTTGATTTAGTTATAGCCTGAATGTTTTGCACTAATTTGTCTGGAGCTGAGCTGGAAATCACCAGGATCTGAGCTTTGGTCAGCTGGAAATTAAGGCTGTCACTGGGAAGTTTGTCATCGCTGCTAACTAAGCGGTTTTTGGCTTCAGCGATACGAGTAGAACTCAGAGGGTGAGTGCGTAAATATTCCATCTGGGCCAGCTGGTTATTTGATTCTGACTGTTCCAGCAGGGTTCCAAAAAAATCAGCCATACCCTGTGGGTTGATACCTGAATCACGCATCAGGGCTATACCCACACGGTCAGCCTCGTGTTCATTCTGTCGGGTAAAATTGATTTGAGACTGCATCATAGCCGCAGTGCCACCGTAAATAATGGCCGCACCTGCATCAGGGTTCTGTGCGCCTATCAAAATACCTGCCAGGATGGTAGCGAATACTGTAGCCGGTGAAGTGGTAGATTCGGTCATTGCCCTGGCAATATGGCGCTGAGTGACATGTGATATTTCGTGGGCCAGCACGCCTGCCAGTTCAGCTTCATTATCTGCCGCGAGAATCAGCCCACTGTGTATACCAATATAAGCGTCTGGCCCAGCAAAGGCATTGATGTTGGGGATCTTGAGGATGAAAAATTTAAACTGGCTATCGGGTTTGTCGCTACGAGACACCAGCCTTTGCCCAAGGTCTTCAAGGTACTGACTGACCGTTAGTTCATCGATAAATTCCAGATTCGCCCTTAGCGCCTTATAAAAACTAAGGCCCATCTGTTTTTCTACTTTCGGTGAAAAATCTTGCTGCGTCGGGTCTCCCAGCTGGGGAAGTTCTGCCCGGGCCGGTGATAGCAACTGTAACAGGAATAATATAGCGAAACGGGAAATTAACTTGTGCATTTTATGTTTAATAGAATCTGCCTGTTGAGTAGGTTAACTGATTAGACGGGGAAATAGAAATTCAGTCAAAAAAAAACTGCGCATATTGCGCAGTTTTTTTTCACTTAATTTATTGTAATCGAAATTAAATAAATAGTGACTGAGTCGCGTCTGAAGCTTCGTCGAAGTAAGTCGCTGCACCAACATAGTCCACGCCATCAATGAATTGAGTATGATCGTAGCCAAAAAGTTCAACCGTCATCTGACAGGCCATGAATTTAACTTCAGCTTCCTGGCACAGATCACGCAGCTCATCTATGGAGGCAACACCACAGTTAGCAATGGTTTTTTTCATTAATGTGGTCGCAATACCGTCCATGAATGGAACATTCCACATAATGTTAGGAATTTTAGGACCGAAGTTGATTTTACGCAGCCATTTAGGTCCAAATGGCATCTTCATTGGCATTTGTGGGTTGCCTGTAGGCGTAACACGCATTGAGCTGGTGTCTTTTAGTAACAGGTTCAGGCCATAGAAAGTGAAGAAAATAGAAACTTCCATACCCAGTGCAGCAGCAGTGCTTGCCAGGATGTAGGGGGGGTATGCCCAATCCAGCGTACCTTTAGTCGCGATAATGGTTAACTTGGGGTCGGCACTCATGTTTCATCTCCTCAGAAGCCAGTGCAATCCAGACGCTGATGCCAGACTGCTGACTCATAATACAAAAAAGTTAGTCGGTTGTATGAATTTTAAATACTTAAACATTACCTTCGATTCGTCATAAAAGGCAAGCATTAAGGTACAAAACTTATTTATTATCATTGAATAATGAAGATTGATCAAGGGGTTATATTGTGTTGAAAACAATGAGGAAATAACTTAAGTTATTGTTATTTATAAGAAACGGCACAAGATTTACGATATATTGAGAAATTAAAGGTATTTAATTTTTTAATATTCGATAAAACTAATTTATCATGAGGAGGTTTTTTACATTGAGTATTTTGAAATTTGAGATAAATCAGTTAAAATTCGTATTTCATTAATTCCTTATATAGGTGATCGTATGTTTTCAATCAAGGAACTGGATGCGGCCACGCTCAAGGCCTATCTGGACGAAGGTAAGAATATTCGTTTGCTGGATGTTCGCAGTATTGCTGAAATGGGCGCGGGTATGATACCCAATGCCGAAAAACTGCCATTGCATACTCTACCTGTGAGATTGAATGAAATCGAAAATGGTGACATGTGTATTTTGTATTGTCGCAGTGGTGCCCGGTCTGCCCAGGGTGTTGGTTTTATGGCGGCCCAGGGCTTCGATAATGTTTACAACCTGCGCGGTGGTGTAATTGCCTGGCAACAAAATGGATTCTCCCTGGTAGCCTGATTTAGTTTTTATAAATAATGTTATAAAAAAGCGCCCGGTGATGGATAATCACCGGGCATTTTTTTGCCTGAAATTTAAGGGTAAAAACTATATATTATAAATTTATAATATTAGTTAAATTATATATAGCCGCTATTTTTTTATAATTCATCACTATTTGTAAAATAAATCAAATTTATAGACGTTTTCGTTTGACAAAAATATCCTTGTTTGCGATTGTCAGCCCTGCTGTAAAACAAAACAATAAAGGGCAGCGAAACAACAAATAAGCCGTTTCTAATATTTGAATTTTGTCCCAACCATAAAGATTTAGATAGGCCAAAAATAATTTTTGAGGAGTTATGAATATGTCAAGTGGTTTTAAAAAATCATTATTATCTATCACTGTTGCTGGTTTACTAATTGCTCCAGCGGCCCATGCAACCAACGGTTACTTTGCCCACGGTTATAGCACCAAAGAAAAAGGTCTGGCCGGTGCAGGTGTTGCTTATTCCCAGGACACACTGGCATCAGCCAATAATCCTGCCGGTATGGTCAATGTCGGTGATCGTATGGATGTAGGTGCTGCGATTTTTAATCCAAATCGTTCATATACTGTAGGTAATCCTGGTGTTGCAGCAACTTTTCCTCTAGCACCTGGAACTTATGAGAGTACTCATGATTATTTCCTGATCCCATCATTTGGCTGGAACATGATGCTGGATGAGACTAGCTCATTTGGTGTGGCCGCCTATGGTAATGGTGGTATGAACACAAATTATAAAAATGTGAGTACACCTCTTGATGCTTTTTTCCCAGGTGCTACTGGTACATTTGCGGGTGGTGATG
>CBDULX010000184.1:0-6042 GCA_965368175.1 uncultured Gammaproteobacteria bacterium
AAATAAGGAAATTGCCAGCACCATCTATAAACGCCTGAAGGCCGATGGACATATCGATGTACGCACCGTGCGCCAGGCCTACGACCCGGAAGCAGAAATGTTCCTGCCGGACCGCTTCATCAAGGGCACCTGTCCCAAGTGCGGCACAGAAGACCAGTATGGCGACAACTGCGAAGCCTGCGGAGCCACCTATGATTCCACCGAACTGAAAAATCCTAAATCCGTGGTCTCCGGGGCCACACCTATCGAAAAAGACTCGGAACAGTTCTTTTTCAAACTGGCCGATTTCCAGGATTTTCTCCACGAATGGCTGGATGCCGGTCATACCCAGGTAGAAATCGCCAACAAACAGAAAGAGTGGTTCGAAGAAGGTCTGAAGGACTGGGACATCTCCCGCAATGCCCCTTACTGGGGTTTTGAAATTCCCGACGCTCCGGGAAAGTATTTCTATGTCTGGATGGATGCCCCCATGGGTTATATGGCCAGCTTCAAAAACCTGTGCGACAAAACAGATCTCGTGTTCGAGGACTATTGGGGTAAAGATGCCAAAACCCAGCTGGTTCATTTCATTGGCAAGGACATCGCCCGCTTCCACACCCTGTTCTGGCCAGCGGTGCTTCACGGTGCTGGTTATCGCACACCATCCTCGGTATTTTGCCATGGCTTCCTCACGGTGGACGGACAAAAAATGTCCAAATCTCGCGGCACCTTTATAATGGCCCGCACCTACCTGGATCACCTGAAACCGGAATATTTACGTTATTATTATGCCGCCAAACTGTCTTCCGGCGTAGATGACATCGACCTCAACCTGGAAGACTTCCAGCAGCGGGTCAATTCGGACCTGGTCGGCAAGGTAGTGAATATCGCCAGCCGTTGCGCCGGTTTCATCCAGAAAAAATTTGATGGTCAGCTATCCAGTAAGCTGCCTTCACCCTCCCTGTACCAGGAAATCGTCGATGCCGGTGATATCATAGCCGAGCATTTCGAGCACCGGGAATACAACCGGGCGGTGCGTGAAATCATGTCTATGGCCGACCGTGCCAACCAGTACATCGACGAACAGAAACCCTGGGTAAAAATCAAGGAAGCAGGCAAGGAGCAGGAAGTACAGGATGCCTGTACCCAGGGTCTGAATATGTTCCGTGCCCTGGTCACCTATCTGAAACCCATCCTGCCGGAGATGGCGGAAAAATCCGAAGCCTTTTTGAACTGTGGTGAGCTGAGCTGGGACAATCTGGACAAGCCCCTGCTTAGTCAAGCGATCAATAAATTTAAACCACTGATGACCCGCATCGAAAAAGACCAGATCGACAGTATTATCGAAGCCACCAAAGAAAGTCAGGCGGCTGCGGTGAAAGCCGCTGCAAAACCCGCCGCTTCAGATCCACTGGGCAACGACCCAATCGCACCCGAAATCGACTACGATGATTTTGCCAAACTCGATTTGCGCATTGTTAAAATCGTTAAGGCCCAGCATGTGGAAAAAGCCAATAAGTTACTGCAACTGACCCTGGATCTGGGCGGTGAAACCCGTAATGTGTTTGCCGGTATCAAGTCGGCTTACAAACCTGAAGATCTGGAAGGCAAACTGACGGTGATGGTGGCGAACCTGAAACCTCGGAAGATGAAGTTTGGCATGTCGGAGGGGATGGTGCTGGCGGCGGGACCTGGGGGGGAGGAGATCTGGATTCTTAGTCCCGATGATGGGGCACAACCTGGCATGAAGGTTAAGTAGACTTTAGCTTTATTTTTTAAATGGAATTTTTTATCGCTCAGGTATTGGTTTCGCCCTCGGCAACCGCTCCTGCGTTGCTCTACCTCCTGCATCCATACAGTCGTGCTGGGCGAGTTCATTTAGGACCATAGGGTCAAGTCTTGCCTTTTGCCTTGGGTATATACGAATAGGGCATATCATTTTTTCGTTTAAAGTCATTTACTAGGATGCATGAGCCTGAGCTTCTTCGGTTCTCTCCGATGGGGAAATTTAGAATAAAGATAATACTCAAACCCCGTGCTTTTGATAACCCCTCTGGAGTAAGCTGAGGAAGGAGTGATTTATGAGGGAGCTTTCTGCGAGAATGTCTGAGCGAATTACATTGTTTGTAATTCGTGAGTTTCGCAGCAGCCTCATAAACCGCGACTGACGAAGGTACCACTATGCGCTTTTTCATTATGCATAGTGGCTTGCGACCTGGGGCGTGTTTCTTTGGTTCTGTTTCTTTACATGTGGTAAAGGAATAATTGCCTGGAGCAATTTTTAACATGCCTTGCATGGCCCAAAGGGTGAATGCCATGGATGGCATTCATAAATGAACTCGCCCAACAAGGCGAAACCAATGCTGAAACGTAAAAAAGGCTCGCACTATGCGAGCCTTTTTCGTATTTTCATAATAAAAAATAAGGAGTCTCTGATTAAGTTGTCCTTTCGACCAAAGGGACGACTGCATGGAGGCAGGAGGTAGAACAATGCCTGGAGCAATTGTCGAGAAATCTTGCTGTTGATAGCTGTATAAATACCTAACATTTAAGATCCCTCGGCAACTGCTCCTGCGTTGCTCTACTACTTACATCCGTGTAAGCATCCATTTAAGTCGGGATGACATATTATGAATTAATCAGAGGTTCCCTAAGGTTTGATATAGGAATATCCCTGCGCCTGCAGGTGAGACAGGTGGGCTACGCCACTGGGCACGATATCACTGCTATCGACATAGTAAAGGTCTTTCTCAGCATCAATATTTTTGCCCTTTAAGGTATTGGCACATACATTAAATGTGACTCCCTGGTTTTTCAGGGCATCCACCCTGGCCTGCATTTGCTCAGTTGAATTAGCTTTTTTTAGTTTGGTTTTTTTCAACGAATCAGGATAGGTAAGCAAGGACAGGCCGTTACCATGCAGTACAACTCTCGCTTCAAGGTTTTCAGCTCCAACGGCATTGATATGGTTCTGTATATTACGTAATGCACCTTCCTGCTGTTTCGGGTTGTCATAATTGATATGGTAAACCACTTTCTGCTTGCTATAGTCAGAGCCAGAGACAGTTTCAGGGCCTTTGGCAACTGTGCTGCAATTCATCAGGGGGAGCGCGAGTAATAAAGTAACTAGAGAAAAGGCTAATCGTTTCATCTTTTATCTCCTGGGGTGGCGATATGTTATATGTAATACCTCGCTCATGGCGAGCCTATTTAGTATAAGATGGATACTACAGCTATTTATTCCATTTTATTTTAAAAATAACTGTAATCAGACACTGAATATACTGCGAATTTTTCGTGATTCACACATGTTCTAGCCTAAGCGCTTGATTAGACATAATACTTCAGACTTTCATGAACTAGCCGCACGGCCAGTAGAAAAAAACTTTCTGGAACCCACTAAGCTCAGAGGCTAACTTATAAAGCCCATCTCTGGGCTTTCCCTATGGGCCAAACGAAGTTTGTTCAAATTCGCTCCTGTCGAATCCACCCGCTAAACTCCAGCGGGAATGACAGAATTTATTACTACAGGCTCTTAAGCAAACACCATTCTGCTCTGGACCCTCTTTATCCCAATGCTTGAAAAAAACATGTTCAGTACCATCCCTGGAGTTCATTGTGTATCCGGTTTATGGGTGGCTGCTTGATGCCAGTCCTGATCGGTATGGGTGGAGAGAAGATCTTCATCCGCTTGCATGGTCTCGCGGATTCGGCGGATTCGTTCGCGCGCATCAGCCGAAATCTTCACGCGCACATCAAAGTCCTCATGATAGTGGCTATACAGCTCGCGCAGGGTTTCTTCGTCATGGGCACGAAAACGGTGGGCCGCCTGTTTCGCTCGCCAGGCAGTGAAACCGAGCCGCTTCAATGCCTCTTCACCGAGTCTTAGGGCACCTTCAAAGCTTTCGCGCTCGTAGACATGTACTCCCGCTTCGAGCAACTCGAAGGCGTGAGCGACATCCCAGGCGCGCGAGATAATTTGCAAATGCGGAAAATTTTCCCTGACCAGTTCGATAAGTCGAATCGCACCTTCCCGATCATCGATGGCAACCACAAGCACCCTGGCACGTTCGGCACCCGCCGTTCGCAACAGGTCGAGCCGACAGGCATCGCCATAGAAAACCTTGAACCGAAATCGCCGCAGGGTCTCAATGTGATTGGGGTCGTGTTCGAGTACGGTGGCATCGATGCCGTTGGCATGCAGCAGGCGACCGACAATCTGTCCGAAACGCCCAAAACCAGCAATGATAACCGGATGTCCTTCATCTTCTATTTCATCCATGGGGGGCGCGGGGGCACGATCAAGCCGTGGCTCAATGAACTTATCGTGGATAACCATCAATAGCGGTGTAGTGAGCATCGACAGTGCAACAGTAACGATCAACATATCGTTAACTGCAGTGGGTAGAACGCCGGTGGTTTGCGCGACACCGAACAGTACAAACGCGAATTCACCGCCTTGAGACAACACCAGGGCGAATAAGGGCAACTGGCGCGCAGGCAGGCCGTAAAGGCGACCGAGTAGATAGAGCACAAGCACTTTGATCGCCACCAGGCCCAACGCCAGCCCGACAACGAGCAACGGATCGCGGAGTAAAATCCCGAAGTCGATGGACATGCCCACCGCGATGAAGAACAGTCCCAGTAGCAGTCCCTTGAAGGGCTCAATGTCCGTCTCGAGCGCGTGGCGGTATTCAGACTCGGCAAGTAGTACCCCGGCAAGAAAAGCGCCAAGGGCCATAGACATGCCTACTGCCTGCATCAGTAATGCGGTGCCGATCACCAGTAACAATGCAAAAGCGGTGAAGACCTCGCGCAGTCCGGTGGCAGCGACGAGACGCAATACAGGACGCAGGGCAAAGCGTCCACCCACAATAATTAATACAATAACGCCCAGCGCTTCAAGCAGGGCCACCCAGTCAAAGCCCGTTGTTACAGCATCTACCCCACTTATGCCCAACAGGGGGATCACCGCCAGCATCGGGATGACAGCGATATCCTGAAACAGCAACACCGAAAATCCACTGTGGCCAGCAGGCGTGGGCAACAGGTTTTTCTCCATCAGCAATTGCAGGGCCATTGCGGTGGATGATAGTGACAGGCCCATCGCGGCCACAAGGGCAACTGAGCCGGTCAGCCCTAAGACCATTACAATCCCGACGAGGATTAAGGCGGTAATCACAACCTGTGCACCACCCAGGCCAAGTATGGGTTTGCGCATCGCCCAAAGGCGGCGCGGATTGAGTTCAAGGCCGATGGCAAACAGTAACAGGACGACACCAAATTCAGCAAAATGCAGAATGTCCTCGGCCTCTCGAATCATGCCTAGTCCCCAGGGCCCGATGACCACACCCGCCAGAAGGTAGCCCAGCACTGCACCGAACCCCAGGCGCTTCGAAATCGGCACCGCGAGTACTGTGGCCAGAAGGTACACAAAGATATTAAACAGCAGGCTGTGATCGTCCACACGTACTCCTAACTAATATTGGCTGGCCGGTATTCTTCAAGGTAACGGCGATAATTTGCCGCGTGTGAATCAATCGATTCTCGCGACAAATTGTCCCCTGCATGCAGGACCAAAGGCGGCAGAAACCGCATACCACAAAACCGCGCCGTTTGTTCAATGGGTCGGATCAGCTCTTCAAACGGGTAATGATGAATTCCGTCGGGCGCATATTCCTCGGCTGGTGCGCCGGTACTCACCGCCAGTAAAAAATCCTTGCCTTGCAGCGCATTGCCTCCAGGTCCGTAGGCAAAACCAGTCGACAATACAGTATCCAGGAAGTGCTTGAAGATCGCGGGTGCTGCATACCAATAGATCGGAAATTGAAAGACGATCAAGTCGGCATCCCGCAATATGGCCTGTTCGGTTAACACATCGATGAAGAAATCGGGATAGAGCTCGTGCAAATCACGAAAGTTGACGTTGGGAAGATCGCGCACGGCCTCACTCAGGGCGAGGTTAATCACCGAGCGCTCAATATCGAGGTGCGCAAAATAGACCACGATGTGTGTATCACTTCCCATCCACTTTCTCCCGAAAGGTGTGTATTGTGACCGATG
>CBDULX010000185.1:0-6010 GCA_965368175.1 uncultured Gammaproteobacteria bacterium
TCGGGATGAAACTGCACGCCTTCCACGGCCAGCTGTTTATGTTTTACACCCATAATTTCATCCATGCTGCCGTCGACGTTTTCTGTCCATGCGGTGATTTCCAGGCAATCGGGCAGGCTCTCTTTTTCGATTACCAGTGAGTGATATCGAGTGGCCTCGTAGGGGTTGGTTAAACCTTTGAATACGCCGATATTTTTATGATGAATCATCGAGGTTTTGCCATGCATGATTTCCCTTGCATGAACAATTTTGCCACCGAATACCTGGCCAATACTCTGGTGCCCCAGGCAGACACCCAGAACAGGCAGCTTGCCTGCGAAGTGCCTGATCACGTCCATGGATATGCCCGCTTCATTCGGCGTGCAGGGGCCAGGTGAAATCATAATCCGTTCCGGCTTCATCTGGTCAATGTCATCCAGAGTGATCTTGTCGTTTCTGTACACGGCAACATCCGCACCCAGCTCCCCCAGATACTGCACCAGGTTATAGGTGAATGAATCATAGTTATCGATCATCAACATCATAGTGTTGCTTTCTCCACCTCAATCGGCAATAGGTTCACTCTGGGTGAATTATTTGCTTTCATATTAAATGCTCTTATTTTTTTGCCACAGAGGCACAGAGATCACAGAGCTTCAAAAGGTTAAAGGTACTTTAATTTGTATTTCGTTGTTTAAGATAACGCCCTGATCAATAGCGCAATATTTATTCTTAAAATAACCTCTGTGGTCTCAGTGCCTCTGTGGCAAATAATATTTAACGATGCGAGCCGTCAAGCCCAGCTTCGGCCATGGCCACCGCGCGAAACACCGCCCGCCCCTTGTTCATGGTTTCCGCCCATTCATTGTCGGGCACTGAATCGTAGACAATACCAGCACCCGCCTGGATGCTCAGCATTTTATCCTTAATGACGGCAGTACGAATGGCAATAGCCGTGTCCATGTTACCGTTCCAGGACAGATATCCTACAGCACCGGAATAAATTCCCCGTTTCACTGGCTCAAGCTCATCGATTATTTCCATGGCACGGATTTTAGGTGCACCGCTGACGGTTCCTGCCGGGAAGGTAGCGCGTAACACATCCATTGCAGTCATATCATCGGCCAGCTCCCCAACCACGTTGGATACTATATGCATGACATGGGAATAGCGCTCGATGATCATCCTGTCGGTGAGTTCGACGCTGCCAATTTTGCTCACTCGACCGGCATCGTTACGACCCAGGTCGATCAGCATTAAATGTTCGGCCAGCTCCTTGGGATCAGCCAACAATTCTTTTTCCAGCAACAAATCTTCTGCTTCGTCCATACCACGCGGACGAGTGCCAGCAATGGGGCGCACGGTAACCTGATTATCTTCCAGCCGTACAAGTATTTCCGGTGATGAACCCACCACATAATGATCATCCAGATTCAGGTAATACATATAGGGTGATGGATTCAGACTGCGCAGGGAGCGATAAAGATCCAGCGGTGGCGCATGGAAGGGAATAGACAACCGTTGCGACAGCACCACCTGCATGACATCACCCTCCACGATGTACTCCCTGGCTTTGCGTACTGCATCTTTGAATCCCTGCTCGGTAAAGCCCGAGATAAAATCAGTTTCGCTCACCTGTCGACTACTGGCTACGGGTTTATAGGTGGGTACGGGCTCATACAGCCTTGCCTCCAGTTGTGCCAGGCGTTTCTCGCCCTGATCATAAGCATTGTCCTGCAAGGGATCTACCTGCACGATCAGGTACAACTTGCCACTGAGGTTATCAAACACCACCACCTCTTCGGACAACATGAGCAGGATATCCGGGGTATTCAGAGCATCGGGTTTATCGTCATTGGCCAGGCGTGGCTCAATATAGCGAATGGTGTCATAACCAAAATAGCCCACCAGACCACCGCTAAACTTCGGCAGTCCTTCCAGCTCAGCCACCTTGAACTGCTGCTGAAATTGCTCAATCCAGTCCAGGGGGTCTTCCACTTCAAAAGATTGCGCCTCGCCCAGCTCATCTTCTATATCTATGCGATGACCAAATACCTTGATGCGTTTACGACAGGGCAAGCCGATAATGGAATAACGACCCCATTTCTCACCACCGTGTACGGATTCGAACAGGTAAGAGTAAGGCGCATTGGCCAGCTTTAAATAGGTGCTGAGTGGGGTGTCAAGATCAGCCAGTACTTCCCTCACCAGAGGGATATAACTGTAGTTCTGTTTTTTTAGTTCATCAAATTTTTCAGGGCTCATATCACTTTCCAGACAAAATCATTCATGCAATTACAAACAGGGGCGGATTACAGGCTTACACCCGCTACCATCGCCAGCTTGTACAGGCACGTAAATCGGTTTGTCTAAAAAGTGTATGCATGATTCCAGGGAGCCTCTGATTAAGTCTGGTTGATGAGATTACTGTTTAAAAACTTCAGATTCAAGACGAATATCGCAGCTAATAGTGAACTATTAGTAAGATTTTCAACGAAGAAACTGGAGTTTTTAAACCGTAAGATCGCAATCATGACTTGTTCAGAGTCTCCCTAATAGTCGTTTAGATTATGGAAGACTAACCTAACAGGCACAAATTTCAAGCCCAATTAACCACTGTCTGGATCTCGTTCATCGAATCCACCACGGCATCGGGATGATAATCACGGATATCCTCACCGTGGTTATAACCGTAGGACATGCAGACGATATCAAAACCTGCCGCACGTGCCGCTTTCACATCGCTCATGGAATCGCCCAGCATTAAAGACTGATCCGGTGTGACACCCATTTTCTCTGCGGCATGTAATAAAGGCAAAGGATCGGGTTTTTTCTTTACTAAAGTGTCACCACAAATCACGATTTCAAAGTAATCCTTTATACCCAGGTCGGCCAGTATCGGCAGGGTAAACTGTTCGGCCTTGTTGGTAACACAACCGATATGAATACCCGTGGATTTAAGAAACGTCAGTGCTTCTTTTACTCCGGGATAGAGACAACTGCGTTTGGAGGTGTTCTCGGCATACAGGGCCTCAAAAATCGGTAGTGCTTTCTGGAACAGGTCATCATCAGGCTCGCCATCGAGCTGATTGATCAGCGCACGACGCACCAGACGCTCGACACCATTACCCACCCAGTGACGAACCCGTTCCTCACCACGCACCGGCATATCCAGCTGCTTTAACATTTCATCAACACAATAGGCCAGATCAGGCACGCTATCCACCAGCGTACCGTCTACATCAATTAACACCATGGCAGGTTTTTTAATCGCCATTAATAACTCCGAATACAGGGGAAAAACTGTTTGCCGCTGAGGCACGGAGAACACAGAGAAATATCTATGTAAGGTCTTTACCAAATAGACCTCTGTGTTCTCCGTGCCTCAGCGGCAAAGTCTTTAGATTTTAGCTTTCGCCAGCTCAGCACGCATGGCACCCACTACGGTATCGTAGTCGTTGGCATCGTTTTTACCCACCGCACCAAAGATGGCAGAACCAGCCACGAAAGTATCAGCGCCGGCCTCGGCGATTTCACGGATGTTGTCCACTTTCACACCACCGTCAATTTCCAGACGGATATTACGACCAGACTCCTTGATAAGCTTGCGCGCTTCACGCAGTTTATCCAGAGTACCTGGAATGAATGACTGACCGCCAAAACCAGGGTTAACCGACATCAGCAGTATCATGTCCACTTTGTCCATCACGTGTCTCAAGTAATCCAGAGGCGTGGCAGGATTAAATACCAGACCAGATTTACAACCCAGCTCACGGATCATTTGCAGACTACGATCGATGTGATCAGAAGCTTCCGGGTGGAAAGTAATATAGCTGGCACCGGCTTTAGCGAAATCAGGGATGATGCGATCCACTGGCTTAACCATCAGGTGCACGTCAATTTCCGCTGTAACACCGTGTTTACGCAGGGCCTCACAGACCAGCGGCCCTATGGTGAGATTAGGCACGTAATGGTTATCCATTACGTCAAAATGCACGATATCCGCACCGGACTTGATCACATTGTCCACTTCCTCACCCAAGCGGGCGAAGTCTGCCGATAAAATCGAAGGGGCGATTTTGAAATCTGCCATTGTCTGTTCCTCACCTGGAGCCGAAATTAAAAGAGTTGCACACTTTACCTGATAAACGGCCGAGTTTCAGCCCAAAAAAAGCTAATTTATCGAACCAAAATGCATAAATATGTGTCAACAATAATTGTATTTACACGCGCATACTGTGGCAGCAAGGCCAATACAACAGCTAAGTTGCTGAATAATATACAAATAACTTACCACTAAGTTTAATTATCCATATATTAATAAACTATAATTTACTTTATACCTATGCTCTGCCACAATCTGCGACCTAAGATTTTTAATGATTTTTGTCAATAAATGACGGGAGTAAACTTGATGAAGAAGCAAATCCTGGCACTGGTTGCAGCCGCAGCAATGGCTGTCTCTGCAAATGCTATCGCCGGTGGCGATGCTGCCGCTGGTAAAGCCAAAGCCGCTGTATGTGCTGCATGTCACGGCACTGATGGCATTGGTAAAATGCCAATCTACCCTAACCTGAAAGGTCAGAATGAAGCATACCTGGCCAAACAGATGAAAGCATTTCGTGATGGTATTCGTAAAGATCCAACCATGAATGCTATGGCAAAACCTCTGTCTGATACAGACATTGACAACCTGTCTGCATACTACAGCAGTCTGTAATTTTCCTGCTGAATAATGATATCTAAAAACTCTGTTAGCTGTAAAAGCTGCAGAGTTTTTTTATGCCTGATAAGCCTTCTGATCTTTTCATCAAGCCATGGGCAAACCCCTGACCCATTTCTAACCCGGGACATGAACCCACTGGTGCTCCCCTATGGTTTACCCCTGCCATCGCCCGCCCGCTTATTGTCGGTCAATGAACAAAGCTTCATTACATCACTGAATGTCAGCAACACTATCAATGTGGAACTGGTCGGCAATGAAGAATTGTTTGTGGATGTGGAAACTTACCAGATAAATCTGGTCCACAACTGGGGTTTTGATGGCTGGATGCTCAGACTGAGTTTACCCTTCACCAGCCAAAGCAGTGGATTTCTTGATAGCTGGATAGAAAGTTACCATGACACTATGCACTTACCGCAAGATATCCGGCCACAGTATCCACGGGATGATTTGACCATTAGCTACACGGTTGATGGCATTAACCTGCTGAACATTGATCAGAGAGCGTACGGCCTGGGTGATATCGCCTTTCAGACAGCCTACCAGGCTATCCGTCGCCCAGACTTCGCCCTGAGCTTCTGGGCCGGACTGGAATTGCCCACGGGAAACAGTGACAAACTCACTGGCAGTGGCAGTGTTGATGTTTCATTCTGGTTAGCCATGGACAAGGGCTTCATAGAAGACCGCTGGTTATACGCCAATCTCGGCCTGTTATTTATCTCTGGCGGCGATCTACTACCCGGACAACAGAAACACAGTATTTTATTCGGCAACCTGGGCATGCAGTTTCACCCATGGCGGATGATAATACTCAAGGCCCAGCTGGATATGCATACGGCATTTTACGATTCCAGTACAGACTTTCTTGATCACGTGGTTCAGCTCACTTTCGGTGGCAGTGTACTTATCTCCGACCAGCACCGCCTGGATATAGCCGTCGCCGAAGATGTACTCCCCGGTACATCACCAGATGTGAACTTTAATATTTCCTGGAATATGTTTTTCTAACCAGGAAAGCATAAACCAGTCACTCGGATTCTTAAAAGAAAACGCAGATTTAATAAATGTTCTGTAGGTGCATCTTTTAGGCGCACACCTCCCGACTTGTATAAATTTTGCTATCTAAGAACAACCTGCTAATAATATTCGCGTTGCCTGTATGGACGCAGGCAAGGGGCGTGAGCACGACTGCACGGATTCAGAAGTTACGAGCCCATGGAAGGGCCAAGGTAGAACAATGCCAGGAGCAATTATCGAGAGTAACGCAGGAGCGGTTACCGAGGATGCGGAAGCTTTTATTCGCGTTGA
>CBDULX010000186.1:0-6008 GCA_965368175.1 uncultured Gammaproteobacteria bacterium
TCTTTTGCGTTTAACTTTATTTATAAATATTTGTGGGGATATCTCCTCCATACAAACGTGATCGCAAAGTCTCAATTTCATCCAGCAAATCCAGCACCAGAGCGACACCCGCAAGGTTGATATCCAGGTCCTGTTGCAGTCGCCTGGCAGTGCGAGCTTTTTGCAGGCTGTTTCCCGGAAATCGCCATTGAGACTGCTCCCGGCCTGTGGGTTCCAGCGCACCTTCTTCAACCAGTTCGATGACCCATTCAGCGGAACTTGAACAAATACGACATAAATCATTCAGTGTCAGCTCAGTTTGTTCATCCAGTACTAGTCCAGTCAATATTTTCTGATTCATAGCGGTTTACACTCCCAATTTGCTGCGCGGATTATAGGCCAGCTCCTGTTCCATTTTGAGATACAAATCCCGGGCGGCTTCACTGTCGGCCAGCGGCAGGGTAATTTGTGTTACGACATACAGATCACCCGACGGATTACCGGGAATACCGCGTGCCTTCAAACGCAATTTTCGGCCACTGGCGGTTCCCTTCGCAATTTTCAGATCAACCGGGCCCTCGGGTGTCGGCACCTTGACTGTTGCTCCCAGCGCCGCTTCCCAGGGTGCCAGTGGCAAATCGAGATAAACATCATGGCCACTGACCCTGTAAATACTATGCGGCTTGAACTCGATTTCAAGATACAGGTCACCGGCCTTGCCTTCACCCGTCCCGGCTGAGCCCTGACCGTTCAGACGAATGCGTTGTCCCTGCTTCACACCTTTGGGAATTTTAACATTCAGGGTGCGTTGTTTAGTGGTCACATGTCCACTACTGTCGACTACAGGGGTTTGCAGCGTGATACTGCGAGTGGCTCCTCGGTAGGCATCTTCGAGGTCTATCAGTACTTTGGCATGATGGTCTTCACCGCGTGCATGATATCCGGTATGTCGATGACCCGAATGCGCTGATTGAAAACCCTGGCCAAACAGGGATTCAAAGAAATCGCTGAAACCCGAGGCATCACCACCGGTATAACCGCCACCACTGAATTCAAAACCGGCGTCCCAGTCAGGTGGCGGGTTGAAATTCTGGCCCGTTTTCCAGTTTGCACCCAGCTGATCGTAAGCGGCACGCTTTTCAGGATCCTTGAGCGCCTCGTATGCTTCACCCACTTCCTTAAAACGTGCTTCAGCATCCGGCTCCTTGCTAATATCTGGATGATATTTACGCGCCAGCTTTCGATAGGAACGCTTTATTTCATCCTGAGTAGCATCACGCTCGACACCCATAATTTTGTAGTAGTCTTTAAAATCCATAAACAGCTCCAGCGAGCATCATGTAAGTAATACAATTTTAGTGATGATGACCGTTTAGTAACGTAAACCTGAAATCCTTCACCTGTAAACCTTCCCAGTTTAGTGGATTTTGCTTATAAACTGAATACTGGCCCAGAAAGTCATGTTGTCACCAAAGGGCCGAGATTCATTAATACCGTCTTTTGCAGCTAAACTATAGGTTTCCGTCGTTGTGCTTACGATAGGAAACATATCCCGGCATTCTTTTTTAGATAATCTACGTATTTCTGCCAGGCGAGGCTGCACAGTATTACGGACGACAATGAGCTCGACCTTGCCATCTACAAGCTGATGAGTTATCTGTAAGCCATCAAAGTGATCTACTGTTGAGTAAAGTTTTTCTGTTTTGCCAGATTCCAGCTGCTTACAACGCAATTTAAGATAACTACGTTTAACCCCTTTACTCCATATGTTTAGTTTCTGAGACACCAGGGCCTTGCCGGCTTCGATTTTACGCTCGCCCTGAGAAAGTTTGAAATCCAGTAATAACTGCTCTGCGGCAATGACAGAAGTTGTCATGATTAAAAATATAGCAAACAGCAGGAAGCGTATGATCATTGCATGGAGTCTCATCAGTACCTGGTTTATGGTTTATGGTTATTTCAATATTTAGCATTAATTATTTTAGCTGTTCTTAATCATAGTTATCCTGCTGTTTATAAATCAATGACTAGAATGTAATACTCTCTCCAAAATGCGGAATATCCGCAGACCAGCCCTCTTGAGACAGACGTTCGCGAAATACTGTTTTGGCTTTTTCTTCACCGTGAATAAGATATAACCGGGGATGCGGTTTGCTGAAATTGTTTATCCAGCCTAGCAGCTGTGACTGACTGGCATGGGCAGAGAAACCACCCAGGGTGTGGATAGCAGCATTGACCGCAATTTCGTCACCACCCATACGAAAAACTTTAGCGCCATCCACCAGTGCACGGCCGGGCGTCCCTATGGCCTGATAGCCAACGATCACCACATGGGCGTTGCGCTTCCACAAATTGTGTTTAAAGTGATGACGTATACGACCGCCGGTGCACATGCCGCTACCGGCGATGATAATGGCACCCGCTTCAATCTTGTTCAGCGCCATGGATTCTTCCGTTGTGGGTGAATAGCGCAGTACAGGCAAAAAGCTGTGCAAACTGCCGGATTTACCCTGTCGAATTGTGGCCACGTCCTCTCTATTGAATACATTCTGGTAACGATGATAGATTTCAGTCACGGCAATGGCCATAGGACTGTCCAGATAAACGGCCTGATGCCTGAGTTTTCCTTTCTGATATAACTCACCCAGACGAAAGATAATTTCCTGGGTACGGCCTACTGCAAATGACGGGATCAGAATATTACCCCCATTTTCAGATGCATCAACGATGATTTTTTCGAATTCGTCCAGAGTTTCATCCATGGGTCGATGATTACGATCACCATAGGTGGACTCAAGCAATAATACATCTGCCTGCTCTACAGTTTCAGGGTCTCGCAATAAAGCGGCATAGCTGTTGCCCAGGTCACCGGAAAATACCAGTTTCTTCTCGCTGCCGCCCTCAGTAATAAATAATTCAACTATAGAGGAACCCAGAATATGACCGGCATCGTGAAAGCATACTTCAACACCATCAGCGATTAGATGACGATCACCATATCTAAAACCTTCACACTGGGTAAGCACTGTTTCCACATCATCGATAGTATACAGCGGCTCAATTTCAGGTTTACCGGCCCGACGTCTACGTTTGTTCTCCCATTCGGTATCTTTCAGCTGCAAAGAAGCGGCATCCTTGAGCATAACATCCAGCAAATCACAGGTAGGAAAGGTCATATATATCGGACCCTTGTAACCATCGACTATTAGCTTTGGTAGCCGCCCAGAATGATCGAGGTGAGCATGGGACAGAACGACCGCATCTATCTTGCTAATCTGGTATGGAAATGGTTCTTCGTTGGCCTTTTCCTCCTCGCGACTTCCCTGAAACAACCCACATTCAAGCAATATCGTTACAGCATCAGTTTCCAGTAAATACCCAGATCCAGTAACACCTTCTGTAGCGCCGTAGAATGTCAGCTTTGCCATCACAACCTCTTGAGACTGAATTTAACCCTGATTATTATCTTCTTCCTGTTCGCATTGTATGGCAACTAAAACATTAATAACTATTGATATATCCTAAGGAAACTCTGATCAGGTCATGATTGTTTTAAGCTGGCTAAAAAAGTGTCCAGATTTCTCCCGAAATTCGTTGCAGTAGGATAACTACCACCTCACTTCATGATAAATCCAGACACTTATCGCAACCTGCTAAAACCGACTGAGTCAGAGGCTACCTAAATTATGCCGCTTGATGGTCATTTTCCTTTGCATCGTGCTCAAGCACCTGATTAAGATAATTAACCTTAATGGTCCTGGGCTTCATGGCTTCAGGAACCTCCTTAACCAGGTTAATCGTCAACAGGCCATCCTTTAATTCAGCATCTACGACTTCCACATAGTCGGCAAGATTGAACTTGCGTTCAAAGGTTCGATTAGCAATTCCCTGATAAAGATATTGACGTTCTTCTTCACTGGTTTTTTTTCCAACTATACTGAGAACGCCTTTTTCCA
The DNA here is from genome assembly GCA_965368175.1 of uncultured Gammaproteobacteria bacterium. Classification (GTDB taxonomy): domain Bacteria; phylum Pseudomonadota; class Gammaproteobacteria; order SZUA-229; family SZUA-229; genus CBDULX01. The sequence goes on from CBDULX010000186.1 coordinate 3,936, forward strand.
ACTGAATATCAATATCATCGTTTTCAAAACCGGCTATTGCCAGTGTGATAGCATAACGGTTTTCATCCAGCATCTCGATATTATAGGGTGGGTAAGCAGAACTGGTGGTATCTTTATTCAGGGCACTATCCAGCAATGACGCCAGGCGATCAAAGCCAATACTGTTACGATATAAGGGAGATAAATCGATTGCGTTCATAACATATCCTCCAGAAAAGCAATACGAAATAAAAACAAATAAACACCCGATGACTCCTGAAACAAGACATCACCGGCGATGTTATGTAGATAAGTTTCCTGAAGTATTTTTCAAGCACCGCTAAAATAAATTTTTTATAAAATATTTTTATAAAAAATAAAATATTTTAATCATGCGATTTAAAACCTTAATCTAACAGGCTTTAGAATGAATCCAGTTATCTTTTTCTATCAATAAGCATCAACCAGGCCGGAACTTTTGAAGCACACATTGGTCTTTGCAATTTTTTAATCGTAACGTCTTGAAATTAAAAACAGGGGACCTTATATTCTTTGGCCAAAGACATCTATTCAAACAGGGCTCATGTCCACAATAAAACAGAGAGCATGAACATCATGTTTAATAATTATATAAAACCATTCGTTTACATTTAATACTATTACTTTATAACGGCTTAATTTCTGAAAACCATTGGTTTTTATTTGTTTTTAACTGGAGGTAATCTATGCATCCAATTGGCGACAAATTCAATCAAGACAGCTTTTCAAATACTGGTGACATTAATAAAAAAGTCCTGGAAGATTTTTTAAAAACATCTGAAAAATATTTAACCAGCGACGCCAGGTCTATTAACGAAAAAACCGGTTTCGAGCAGAATCAACCCATAAAACACAAAGAAGGAAACAATCATCGTGATAACTACTCATAATCTGAGCCGTTACTATGGCGATTTCAAAGCAGCAGACGACGTCAGTTTTACTATTCAGCCCGGTGAAATTGTCGGGTTATTAGGTCACAACGGGGCAGGTAAAACGACTATTATGAAAATGATCAGTGGTTATCTGGAACCCAGCTCAGGCACTATCGAAATAGACGGCCTGGAATTCAATACCCAGGGTATAGAAATAAAAAAACGTCTGGGATATCTACCAGAAACGCTGCCGGTTTATCCTGAAATGAGTGTTGCCGATTATCTGGATTACACCACCATACTTAAAGGACTGAGTGGCGCTAAGGCACAGGATGAGATCCGTCGTGTAGTGAAAGCCACCGATATTGCCAGTAAACTACTGGCGCCTATTGCAACCCTTTCCAGGGGTTATAAACAACGAGTTGGCGTGGCCCAGGCCCTTCTGGGTAAGCCAAAACTGTTGATTCTGGACGAGCCTACTAACGGCCTGGATCCCACCCAGACTCTGCATATGCGTCATTTGATTCGTGATATTGCCAGAGAAGCTACAGTAATACTGTCTACCCATATCATGCAGGAAGTGGATGCCTTATGTGACCGGGTACTGATTATGCGCTCAGCTGAACTGGTACTGGATGCCCGACTTGAGGACTTGCGACAAAGCAACCGACTGATTTTAGGCAGCGACATTGGCGCCGATAGCGTCAGCCAACTGCTGTCTACAATTGACGGTATTAAACAGATTGAAAACACGGACAGAGATCATCGCTATCAAATAACCCTGGATGCAGCTGCTCAACAGGATGACATCACAAACACGATCGTTAAAACACTGGTGGATCACGGTCATGCCGTTTATGAACTGAGCCATGAACAGCGTGATCTTGAAACCGTGTTCCGTGAAGTTAATGAACAATCAGCTGAACAGGAGGTACGCCATGCCGCTTGATAGCACCATACGCCGAATCACCAGCAAGGAACTGACCCTGTTCTTTAACTCACCTGTGGCCTATCTATTCCTCGGTAGCTTTGCAGCAATTAGCCTGTTCGTATTTTTCTGGGGCGAAACTTTTTTCGCCCGTAACATTGCCGATGTACGACCTTTATTCGAATGGATGCCCATCCTGCTGATTTTCCTTTCCAGCGCACTGACCATGCGCATGTGGAGTGAAGAACGCAGAAG
>CBDULX010000187.1:0-5974 GCA_965368175.1 uncultured Gammaproteobacteria bacterium
TCACCCCACTAATAAAAAGCAGCAACCAGTGAAAAACAACTATCAAAATACACCCAGGCTAATACATATCCAGCTACGGTTTATACCGCTTGATGGTATTCAACAATAACGAATGCTGCTTGTTTACTTCGAGTCCGCGCTGCCATATTTTTTCAGCTTCTGATTGCTGGCCGCTGACCCAGAGTACTTCGCCCAGGTGGGCGGCGATTTCTGCATCCTCAAGTTGCGCAAACGCTTTACGCAGCCACTTGATCGCGGTCTGGTATTCACCCAGTCGATAATAAACCCAGCCCAGGCTGTCCAGTATGGCCGGATCATCGGGTAATAACTGGGCGGCTTTCAGGATGAATTTTTTGGCTTCTTCATATCGCTGGGTACGATCTGCGAGTGTATAACCCAGGGCATTAAGGGCATTGGCATTGTTCGGTTCTTTGCTCAGCACCTTGCGCAAATCGGCCTCGGTTCGCTCCAGCATATCTAGTTTTTCTGCGGTTAAAGCACGGGCATAGAGCAAATCAGTATTATTCGGCGAATCTTTAAGCGCTCGATTGTATATATCCATCGCCTCCTTCTGCCGATTAACACTGCGCAGCACTTCACCCTGGGCCAGGTAAATTCTGATCTGTCCCTGAGCATCCTTTATCGTGCCCTGTAATAGCTGAAGTTTTTTCAGCCCGGCGTCTACCTGACCCATCTCAGCCAGCAGGCTGGCAACACGGATACTGGCATCCAGTACGAATTCCCCGGACGACACCTGCTCATATAAGTTGATCGCCTCGGCCACATCGCCGTCATTCTGACGAATTCGACCCAGGTAATAGAACACCTGTGGATTGCGGCTACCCTGGACAACGATCTGTTGCAGGTATTCGATAGCCTGTGGCTTTTTATCGGTTTCTATCGCTAACAGGCCGAGGCTCAGTAAAATGCTTTCGTTATTCGGCTGATCTTTATTGAGCCAGATAAACTCCGCCCAGGCCTGGTCGAACTGTTTCAACTGAATCAGCAGTCTCGCATAATGCAAACGCAAACGATAATCATCCGGACGCTTGTCCACTGCCATCGCCATGGCCTCTGCTGCCTGCTGATGTTTACCCAGGCCGAGCAAAATTTGCGCCTTGATCTGATAGCCATCCGCCTGATTGGGCTCCAGCTCCAGTACCTGATTCATTAATTCCAGTGCCGATTCATATTGCTTGAGATTAACCTCAAAGCCCGCCTGAATCATGAGTAAGCGAGACTGCCTGAGATATTTTAGATTGAGGTTTTTAAGAATTTCCAGCGCCGTTTCGTCGCTGGCTTCACGTGACAGAATATGCCCCAGAGATACCACCGCCATTTCATCCAGCTTGCCGTCCTGAATGATCAGCGTATCAATTTCCTCCAGCGAATCCTTAACATTATCCTGATGCAGATAGGCCAGCAGTTTTATTCTCGCCAGTTCCAGTTCATCCGCACCCAATGCCTCCCAACGCTTCGCCATAGCCAGAACATCGGCATAACGCCCGGCATAAAGCGCAATATGAGCAGCACGACGCACCACGCCCAGGTCATTGGTTTGCCTGGCCGCACGATTATAGAAGTCCACGGCCTTGTCCAGCTCTCCCCGGACACCGGCAAACTCACCAGCCAGTAAAGAGAACAATACATCTTCTTCCAGGCTGGGTGACTTTCTGGCAATATCATCGCCCTTCACCGATTCCAGTTTTGCAGACGTACTGCAACCGGCCATAACGGCCAGCATGAGCACGACACCGGGCACACACAGTATTTTTTTGACGGGTTCCAGCCGTTTCATCACTATTTTAAAACTCCACATTAACGGCATACTTTATATAAATATAAACCAGTTTAAGCTGAATTCCGCTAAATACATTCATTAATTACATTCATTTTCAGCCAGGCTGATCAGGTAATATTCAGTTCTGCTTGTATTAAATGGGGCTATGGCTCAAAATTTGCTGTTTTCCAGCTAGATTAAAAAGTGAATCATCCGGGTTGTTAACGCGCCCATGAAACCGGCATATGTCTCTGATAACCTTAGGTCTTAACCACAAAACCACGCCGATAGAGATGCGAGAAAAACTCGCGTTTACCCCGGAAAACCTGCCAGCAGCGGTGGCATCACTGGTTCAACTGGAAAATATTTCGGAAGCCGCTATTCTATCGACCTGCAATCGGACCGAACTCTATTGCATATCCAATACTGCCGACGATAACACTACTGACCTGACGCTGGTGGAATGGTTCAGCAATTTCCATGGTTTACCCGCCGCCGAAATCAACGGCCATCTGTATTTACACAAGCACGAAGACACCATACGCCATGCCCTGCGGGTAGCCTCGGGACTGGACTCCATGGTGCTGGGTGAACCACAGATACTGGGCCAGATGAAACAGGCCTATGCCCAGGCCAAAACCCTGGGCACCATGGGCACCATGCTGGACAAACTCTTCCAGCACGCCTTTTCCGTGGCCAAACAGGTGCGCACAGACACTGAAATTGGCTCCAGTCCGGTGTCGGTCGCCTTTGCCGCAGTCAGCCTGTCTAAACAGATTTTCGGTGAACTCAATGAGCTCACTGCTTTGATGATAGGTGCCGGGGAAACCATCGAACTGGCCACTCGCCACCTGCATGCCAACAATATCAAGCATGTGATCATTGCCAACCGCAGCATCGACCGAGCCCAGACCCTGGCCGAGCAGTTCGGCGGTGAAGCCATACCTTTGCCACTGATTCCAGAATATCTACCCAGGGCCGATATAGTCATCTCTTCCACCGCCAGCCCGCTGCCCATACTCGGCAAGGGCGCGGTGGAAAATGCGCTGAAAAAACGCAAACACAAACCGATTTTCATGGTCGATATTGCTGTACCCAGAGACGTGGAGCAGGAAGTCGCAGAACTGGACGATGTCTATCTGTATACGGTGGATGATTTACAGGAAATTATTCAGGAAAACCTGGAATCCCGTCAACAGGCCGCCGAACAGGCGGCTGAAATCATCGATATCCAGGTAGAGCATTTTCTTAACTGGCAGCGCTCCCTGGAAGCTGTGGATGTTATCCGCGACATGCGAGAATACGCCGAAGCCATTAGTCACGAAGTACTGGTCAAGGCACTCAAACAACTGACCCAGGGTAAACCGGCGGAAGAAGTACTGAACTTCCTGGCCCATACCCTCACCAACAAATTTTTACACATACCCAGCACCCAGCTGCGTCAGGCAGGACAGGACAGTCGACATGAGCTGATTGAGTATGCTCGCGCTCTGCTACTGGGCCAGGAACCCATCAATCCGCCATCGGATAAAAAGTAAAAAATCGCCCCCTATGAAAGACTCCATTCGCACAAAACTGGAAAATCTTACAGAACGTTATGAAGAAGTCGGCGCTCTGCTGAGCGATCCTGGTGTCATCGGCAATCAGAACCAGTTCCGCGAACTGTCTATGGAATATGCCCAGCTAGAGCCCGTCGTCAAAGCTTTTGACAACTACCAGACTGCCAGTGAAGACCGGAAATCCGCGACGGAAATGCTCGGTGAAAGCGACCCGGAAATGCGGGAAATGGCCCAGGAAGAACAGAAAGATGCCCAGAAACGCATCGAAACCCTGGAACTGGAGCTGCAAAAACTGCTGTTACCCAAAGACCCTCACGACAACAGCAATATCTTTCTTGAAATCCGGGCCGGTACCGGCGGTGACGAGGCGGCGATTTTCGCCGGCGATCTGTTCCGCATGTACAGTCGCTATGCCGAAAACCAGCACTGGCAGGTGGAAGTACTCAACGAAAATCTCGGTGAACACGGCGGCTACAAGGAAATTATTGCCCGACTGGTGGGCACGGGTGCTTATTCCAAACTGAAATTTGAATCCGGCGCCCACCGGGTTCAACGGGTACCGGAAACCGAATCCCAGGGCCGGGTACACACTTCGGCCGCTACTGTAGCCATCATTCCCGAGCCGGCAGAAGCCGAGGTAATCACCATTAACCCGGCGGATTTAAGGATCGATACCTACCGCGCGTCCGGTGCCGGTGGCCAGCATGTCAATAAAACCGACTCCGCTGTTCGACTCACTCACTTGCCCACTGGCACTGTGGTGGAATGCCAGGATGAGCGTTCGCAGCATAAAAACAAGGCCCGCGCCCTGTCCCTGCTACAGGCCAGGCTGGTAAATGCCGAGCAGGAAAAACAACGGGCCGAGCAGGCACAGACCCGTAAATCCCTGGTCGGCAGTGGTGACCGCTCGGAGCGTATTCGTACCTATAATTTTCCCCAGGGTCGGATCACTGACCATCGCATCAACCTCACACTCTACAAACTCGATGAGTTCATGCAGGGTGAGTTGAACCAGATCGTCGAACCCCTGATCAATGAATACCAGGCTGAACAGCTGGCTGCCCTGTCCGAGCAGTGAACATCCGGGACCAGCTCAGACAGGCCGAGCAGCAACTGAGCCCCCAGTCAGACAGCGCACGACTGGACGCGGAAGTACTGCTCTGCCATGTGCTGGATAAAAATCGGGCCTATTTGCTGACCTGGCCTGAGCAGGAACTGTCTGCCAGCCAGTTTGAGCTGTTTCAACAATTGCTCAGGGCCCGACTCTCAGGCCAGCCGGTGGCCCACCTGACCGGCGAGCGGGAATTCTGGTCACTAAAGCTTAAAGTCACCCCCGACACCCTGATTCCACGACCCGACACTGAGTTATTAATTGAACAGATTCTGAACACTTACCCAGAAAATCATGAACTGGATTTACTGGACCTTGGCACCGGTAGCGGTGCTATAGCCATTGCCCTGGCCTCGGAACGCCCCAACTGGAAGATTATTGCCACCGACCTCTCTGAAAAGGCCCTGCTGGTTGCCCGGCAAAATGCAGAGACAATGCAGCTTAAAAATATTGAATTTCGCCAGGGCCACTGGTTTGATCCATTGCCCGGTTTGAGCTTCGACATCATCGTTAGCAACCCACCCTATATACCCGCCAATGACCCCCACCTGACCCAGGGCGACCTGCGATTCGAACCGCTCACCGCACTGGCATCGGGAATTGAAGGCCTGGATGATATTGAAATAATTTGCCGGCAGGCGGCCGAACATATGAACCCTAATGGCCTGCTAATTGTTGAGCACGGCTACGATCAGGCTGAAAAAATTCATCATATTTTTCATAAACATGGCTATAAAAACATCTGCCAGCACCGGGATATCGCAAATAACCCGCGTATCACATTCGGCAATAAATTCTAGTTATTCAATAAGATAAATAATTACCACACCCTATATCAGGAAAATACCCCGGGCTTTGTAAATCCACAATTTTTACTTGAATTTTTTTGACATTTCGCATATTTTCCTAGTCATGAGCCAGAATGATCTGATTAAAAGTAGAGAAATACACTTTTGCCACCTGCACCCAAACCCGGATCAGGCCCGTAGCGCATTACTGCTGCTAAGCGATGCAGACGGCATTATCGACATTCAGTTTCTGGATGAACTCTGCCTGCTGGTAAGTTATGACCTGCGCATCCTTACGCTTCAAGCCATAGAAGAAGTGCTGGTTGAACTGGGTTATCACCTGGATGGCCGCCTGATATATCGGATGACCCGCGCACTCTACGCTTATTCGGAAGAAACCCAGCGCGCCAATATGGACTTTGCCGAAGAAACCAATAACACCACCACGGTGTTTATTCAGCGTTACAGTAACAACTACCATGGCTGTCGCGACACCCGTCCAGTACACTGGCGTAAATACCTGTAGTTTTTTTTCCTTCGGAAATTTACTTTTAACAGGCCTAAGTCTGGATAAAATTCGACTGTTGTTTTTTTCTGGTTGCTGTTTTTTTATTAGTGGAATGTGTGTTTTGCATTGGTTTCGCCTCGCTGACTTGCGGTATTATTCAGTTTAAGTGCTATTTTTTTACATTCCTTTCGCCCGCTGGCGAGTTACTTCTTTGTCTCCAGCAAAGCT
>CBDULX010000188.1:0-5944 GCA_965368175.1 uncultured Gammaproteobacteria bacterium
GGTATTCCCTTTTTTAGCACCCAGATGGGTAAAGGCGTGGTGGATGAGCGCCATCCGCTGTTTCTGGGCAATGCCTCGCTCTCCAGTGATGACTATCTGCATAGAGCCATTGAAGCGGCGGACCTGATTATCAATGTGGGTCATGATGTCGTAGAAAAACCGCCGTTCATTATGGGGCGACGTCAGAAGGGCAGCCCTGATGTTGAAGGTGCCGCACATGCCGGTTCCGCCAGGGTGATTCATCTGAATTACACGACCGCAGCCATAGATGCCGTTTATCATCCCCAGCAGGGAATTATCGGTGATATTGCCGACAGCATCGAGCGCCTGACCGAAACGATCTCTGTACAGAAACACTGGGACTTTGCCCGATTTATGGAAGTAAAAAAGCACCTTGATCTGCATTTGCTTGAAGGCGTGGATGATGATCGTTTCCCTGTTTATCCACAACGACTGGTGGCGGATGTGCGTAAGGTAATGCCCGACGATGGCATCATCGCTCTGGATAATGGTATTTACAAAATCTGGTTCGCTCGCAACTATCGGGCACACCAGACCAATACCGTTCTGCTGGATAACGCGCTGGCCTCTATGGGTGCGGGACTGCCTTCAGCAATTGCGGTAAAAATCGTTAATCCCGACCGGCGGGTCATGGCTATCTGCGGTGACGGGGGTTTTATGATGAACTCCCAGGAAATGGAAACGGCGGTCAGGCTTGGGCTGGATCTGGTGGTACTGATCCTGCGGGATAACGCCTACGGTATGATCAAATGGAAACAGGCGAACATGGGCTTCGATGATTTTGGTCTCGATTATGGCAACCCTGATTTTGTTCAGTACGCAAGCAGTTATGGCGCTCACGGTCATCGTCTGGAGTCAACGGCATCACTGGCAGCCCTGCTTGAGGAATGTTTCAACACACCCGGGGTACACCTGGTGGATGTGCCGGTGGATTACAGCGACAATGACCGGATACTTAATCATGAAATAAAAGAAAAGAGTCATCAAATTTAGGAGGCCGCATGTCAACACTATTCAAGTCACTCATTGCTGGCAATAGTCCTGTCGCAGGTCGCAAGACAGTGCTAGCACCTTTTGACGGTGCACCGATCGCCGACATTGAAACCACCGGCAGCGATGGTGCCGAGATGGCACTGGCCACGGCATACCGGTTATACCGTGATCGCAGCAGCTGGCTTACGCTGCCACAGCGCATCGAAATCCTGGAGAAAACGGCTGTTATCATGGGGGAACGCGCCGAGATACTTGCCATCGAAGCTGCACGTGAGGGCGGCAAACCCCTGATCGACTCCCGGGTTGAAGTCACTCGGGCCATTGACAGTATCCGAATATGTATCGACTGTATGCGCACCGATGGTGGAGAAGCCATCCCTATGGGGATTAATGCCGCATCCACAGGCAAGCAGGCCTTCACAATCTCGGAGCCCATTGGTGTAGTAGTGGCGATCAGCGCCTTCAATCACCCGCTAAACCTCATCACTCATCAGGTTGGGCCAGCCATAGCTGCCGGATGCCCGGTTATTGTAAAACCGGCTGAGGACACTCCGCTGTCCTGTTTTCGTTTTGTCGAAATCTTACGGGAAGCAGGCTTGCCGAATGAATGGTGTCAGGCGCTGGTTACCGACAACCGTGATGTCGCTACCCAGCTTGTCACCGATGAACGTGTTGGATTCCTGAGTTTTATTGGCAGTGCAAAAGTGGGCTGGATGCTACGATCAAAACTGGCCGCAGGTGCACGCTGTGCCCTGGAGCACGGTGGCGCGGCACCGGTGATCGTAACCGAAGATGCAGATATCGAAGACGCCCTGCCCAAACTCTTAAAGGGTGGTTTTTATCATGCCGGCCAGGTTTGCGTCTCGGTACAACGTATTTTTGCTCATCAGTCTATCGCCCGCGAGCTTGCCACGAAGCTGGCTGAAGGTGCGCAACGGCTGGTGATTGGCGACCCGACCCTGCCCGACACCGAAATAGGCCCGCTTATCCGGCCCGCCGAAGTCGAACGTATTACGCAATGGGTTATCGAAGCCATTAGCGAGGGTGCTGAATGCCTGGCTGGAGGAAATGCACTCTCGGAAACCACCCATGAATGCACCGTTCTGTATGAGCCCTCATCCACCAGTAAAGTCAGCACCGAAGAGATTTTTGGCCCGGTGATCTGTGTCTATTCCTATGCCGATATAAACGAAGCTATCGCAAAAGCGAATAGCCTTCCCTGGTCTTTCCAGGCGGCTGTGTTTTCCAGGAATATAAAGACCGCCATGGATGCCTGCCGCAATCTGGATGCCTCAGCAGTTATGGTCAACGACCATACCGCGTTTAGAGTAGACTGGATGCCATTTTCCGGACTGCGCGAATCAGGCCTGGGAACAGGCGGAATACCTTATACATTTCACGACATGCAAATCAGCAAGATGGTAGTTATGAATTTACAGTAACCATAAAAAACGGGATCAGCTCACAGTCTGTTGAGCATCAGTTAAAAGTATATAAAAAAGAACAATATTTTTTCTGATATTCAGGGAACCTCTGATCACTCTTTTTTAACATTCAAACTTCCTGAAACAGATCCGCGATTGCTGCAGATCTGTTCCCGGTACTCCGCGGCTTATTGATGAATCCTGTCCTGATCACGATCCTGGTCTGGTACTTCCAGCCGATCTCGTTCCCGGTCCCTGTCACGGTCCTGAATATCATCTTCAATGTCCTGAAGATGATCCCGATCACGAACACGGTCCCGGATCTGATCGGGGTCCTCCTGTAGCTGGTCCTGGAGCTGCGTTCTGTCTCTGGTTTGATCTACTGCCAGTACGGAGCCTGATATCAAAATACTGCCACCTGCCAGTAACAGTGCCAATAACTGAGTGAATGATCGGCGTTTCATGATGCACCTCCTATAGTATGTTTATCATTTACATCGTCTTTCAATATATTAAACGCTTTATACGACTCTCGAGTTCCACCTATATATTGATGTAGATCATAATCAAACATGTTTTTATTATCATGTGCCAGCATTCGTTAAAGGGGGAGTAACCGAGTTTTATCAAACACGATAGCTTGAAAGGACATATACAATAAAATTTCATTATTCCGGCAGCATAACCATCCCGACATACAGGAAACCCCTGCACATTAGTCATCTCGACTGAAGCGATAGCAGAAGGGACGACTAAATGACGTAGGAGGTACGATTCCAGGGAAAAAATCGATACGACCACAGGGACAGCGACCGAGAGATCTGAGACTTTGATGTGAAATACGATCAAAGTCTTGCAAGATCCCTTCGCTTCGATCAATATGACAAGCAGCACTTTAATAGCATGATATGAATTGCCCATGCTTCGAAAAATATCGTTCAGAGGAACATCAGGTGTATTGTTTTAAGCACTTATTTAACCCGAGAGTAATTTCATTATGATACACCGCACCCGTTTTTTAACGACACTGTTCGCCTGTTTTTGTTTTGGCCTGCTCAATACCGGCATATTAAACTCAGCTTATGCCCAGCAGAAAAGCACTAATGAAAAACAACAAACCACAGCCAGCACTATTTACGGCAAGGTCACGAACATTATTAATTCTGCCGGTTACACTTATGCTGAAATTGACACAGGTGAAAAGAAAGTATGGGCCGCCGGCCCCGTTACTCCGCTAAAAAATGGTGACATGGTCGCATTTCCGACAAAAATGCCGATGAAAAACTTTCACAGCAAATCCATGCAACGTGACTTCCCCATTATCTATTTCGTAGACCATTACATTACCGATAAAGAAACATCTCTCAACGATACCGCAGCCACTGTTTCATCCCAGAATCAGAGCAAAAACCCATTGCCGGCCAAAACGATCAAGACTATCAAAAAAGCAAAAAATGGTCATACTATCGCCGAAATTTATTCTGATAAAATTAAACTTGGTGACAAGACAATACGTGTACGTGGGCAGGTAACCAAATTCACCCCTAATATTCTGGGCAAGAACTGGCTCCATATCAGAGACAACAGCACCACAAATGATCTAACGATTACCACCGATAACACGGCTGCAATAGATGATGTTATTATTATCGAAGGTAAACTTGGACTGAATAAGGATTTTGGTTACGGTTATGTTTATCCGCTTATTATAGAAAACGCCAGTATAAAGTGATAATCAGTATAAGCATAGAGAGGTACAGGGCTTACTGATGCTTAAAGGCATAACGGATAGTGATCATTAAACGCCTGAAAAATATTGCCAGTTACGTCTGCACAAAGCATGACTAGCCGATTAGCACAATAGCGCGAATCGAAACAGTTTCCTCTAATATTAGAAAAAACTGCTCTCTGAACAGTATTGGCTTCTAAATAAGTTCCCTGCTCTTATATCTACACCCCTGAATTACCCTTTAATATTGACTCTCATCAACAAGAATACGTATATGTGTTCTACACTTATCAAGATTAGCTTAAATTTCTGTGGAGACTGCAGATGAGTAAAGACGCAAAATTTACCTTACCCAACATATCAGCTGAACGCGAGAGTCAGGAACTGGTTGAACCTAAGGTACTGAAAGAAATGGGTAAACGTAAGATTTTTAGCGATGCCAATTATCCTTATCCCGAGAAAATGAAATCCAAAGAATATGAGGCACTGAAAAAGGATTTACAGATTGAAATGGTCAAAATGCAGAACTGGGTAAAAGAAACAGGCCAAAAGGTTCTTATCCTGTTCGAAGGCCGCGATGCGGCTGGTAAGGGCGGCACAATCAAGCGCATGATGGAACACATGAACCCTCGTGGTGCCAGGGTCGTGGCCCTGGAAAAACCCAGCGAATTTGAGCAGGGGCAATGGTATTTCCAGCGTTATATCCAGCACCTGCCCAGTGATGGCGAAATTGTTATGCTAGATCGCTCATGGTACAACCGGGCCGGTGTAGAACGGGTGATGGGCTTTTGCAAACCCGGTGATTATCTGGAGTTCATGCGCCAGGCACCGGAACTGGAACGTATGCTGGTTCGCAGTGGCATCAAGTTTTTCAAATTATGGTTTTCCGTCAGTCGCAATGAACAATTCAGACGTTTTCAGGGACGCCAGCACGATCCCCTGAAACAATGGAAGTTAAGCCCTATAGACCTGGCCTCACTGGATAAATGGGAGGGTTACACTGAAGCCAAGGAAGCCATGTTCTTCTACACAGACACCGCCGATGCGCCCTGGACCGTGGTGAAATCTGACTGTAAGAAACGCGCGCGCATTAATGCCATGCGATTCGTGCTAAGTCACATGGATTACCCAAATAAGAATACTGATATCGTCCAGTCACCCGACCCCTTGATCGTGGGTTCTGCCGATACAATCTATGAAAAGGGTGAACATAAGCTTGAAGAAGCTCCAATCATAGAAGATCTGCCCAGCCAGACTGAATCATCTGATGAAATTGACAAGCAGGAATAGATAATCATGCATAAAACACAACATGCCCAGAAAATTGCAGAACGCTTTCGCGAGCTGGTCAATGATGCTGGTGATTCTTTAGCCGAAGAACACTATGATGAACTGGTACTGCTCATCGAGGCAGGAATAGATACTGCTCTGGTGGATCGTCTGGAAAATATCGCCAGTAAATTACAGAAACTGGCCCATGCCATTCGAAACGATGCAGAGCATTTTGACTAGTTTTTAGCTGGCTTACAGGGAAATAAAAGCGCTCCTGACCATCTGACACGCTTCAGAGTGTCCCTATAATTTGAAACCCTGGTCTAACCCTGTGGTATCCCCACGAATATCTATATCTGAACGCCAATAAAGTCAAAAGCAAACGCAAATAAACGCTAAATAATATAGTGTAAAGCTTGATTATGAGGTGTTCTATGCATTTTACACGTAAAGTATTTTAGAGCTAACTCGCATAGGTATTTCGAGCCTTGAACTAATGTAAGTC
>CBDULX010000189.1:0-5901 GCA_965368175.1 uncultured Gammaproteobacteria bacterium
AGGCTTGTGGTTTACGACTTGCAACTTGCAACTTGTAACTTACAACTTTTCTACTACGCTTTGCTTCGTTCAGGATGACAACACTGCTTTAGATGTCCTGTTCATTCGCAAATACTACATAAGGCTTGTGGTTTACGACTTGCAACTTGCAACTTGTAACTTACAACTTTTCTACTTCGCTTTGCTTCGTTCAGGATGACAACACTGTTTTAGATGTCCTGTTCATTCGCAAATATTATATAAGGTTAGTGGTTACGACTTCCAACTTGCAACTTTTAACTTACAACTTTTAATTCATAACTGAAGCAAAATCTCCTGCTCTTCCGCTGAAGGCGTCAGTTCTCTGTGCTCATAGAAACTGAAAATGGCATCCACAACTTCTTGCGGCGTGTCCACAATCTGGAACAGGTCGAAGTCCTTTTCACGAATCATGCCTTCGGCCAGCAGGGATGCCTTAAACCAGTCGAGCAGGCCTTCCCAGAACGGTCGGTGTACCAGTACGACGGGTATTTTTCGGCTCTTACCGGTTTGCAGCAGGGTGAGCATTTCTGCCAGTTCGTCCAGGGTGCCGAAGCCGCCGGGACAAACCACATAAGCAGTGGCGTATTTTACGAACATGACTTTGCGGGAGAAAAAATGCCGAAAGTGGAGCTTGATGTCCTGGTATGAATTGGGAATCTGCTCTTTGGGTAGCTGGATATTTAAACCAATGCTGGCTGACTTGCCCTGTTTGGCGCCCTTGTTGGCAGCTTCCATGATGCCGGGGCCGCCGCCACTGACGACCGAGAACCCGGCATCGGATAATAATCGGGCGATGGTTTCAGCGGTGGTGTAATAAGGGTGATCCGGTTTTAACCGGGCTGAGCCGAAGATGCTGACCGAGGGGCTGATTTGGGCCAGTTGCTCGAAGCCTTCGACAAATTCTGCCATGATCTGGAAAATTTTCCACGACTCACGGTGCAGTGCAGCGGTGGCGAAGGGTGATAATCCCTGTGGTTTGGGTGGTTTGTTATCCATATTAAACTCGCATTCTTGATGTTTTGTAATAATAATAGCGCTTCGCTAATTCGTTATCAGATTAAATCACATGACCTCAAAACAAGCACCTGTCATCCTGGTAGATGGTTCATCCTATTTGTTTCGCGCATTTCACGCTCTGCCACCTTTAACCAATTCCAAAGGTCAGCCCACCGGCGCAGTATATGGCGTCATTAATATGCTGAAAAAGCTGGTTAGCGAATACCAGCCAGAATATATGGCGGTGGTGTTTGATGCCAAGGGTAAAACCTTTCGCAATGATCTGTACAAGGAATACAAGGCCAACCGGCCCCCTATGCCCGACGATTTGCGGGTGCAGATAGAACCCCTGCATGAACTGGTCGATGCCCTGGGTTATCCCAAACTGGTGATTCCCGATGTGGAAGCGGATGATGTCATTGGCACCCTGGCGCGACAGGCAGAAGCCGAGGGCCGCGAGGTGCTGATTTCTACCGGTGATAAAGATATGGCGCAGCTGGTGAGCGATAAAATCACCCTGATAAATACCATGAACAACAGCTTGTTGACTCCTGAGACGGTGGTGGAAAAATTCGGCGTACCGGCGGAGCGTATTATCGATTATCTGGCTCTGATCGGCGACACCTCCGATAATATTCCCGGCGTGCCAAAAGTCGGCCCCAAGACCGCAGTGAAATGGCTGACCGAATACGGTTCACTTGAAGGCGTGATCGAACATGCCGCCGATATCAAGGGGAAAGTGGGTGAAAACCTGCGCGACAGCCTGGAGCAGCTGCCACTGTCCTATCAGCTGGCGTCCATCGTCTGTGATGTGCCACTGGCGCAGGGCCCCGCTAACCTGTCTCTGGCCGAGGCAGATACAGAGAAACTACAACAGATTTATAGTGAGCTGAATTTCAAGACCTGGCTGGCAGAGCTAGGTGGCAAAACAGGTGCAGCTGGCACATCAACGGATTCGCCAGCGGGTGTTTCGTCAGTAACAGCGGCTAAAAATATTGATGCGAAGTACGACACGGTGCTGGATGAAAAAAAATTCAAACAATGGCTGAAAAAGCTGGAAAAGGCTGAGCTATTTGCGTTTGACACCGAAACCACCAGCCTGGATTACATGAAGGCACGAGTGGTTGGGGTGTCGTTTTCAGTGGAACCGGGAGAGGCGGCTTATGTGCCTTTTGGCCATGATTATCCCGATGCGCCGCAGCAGTTATCGGAACAGCAGGTGCTGGGGGGGTTGAAAAAACTGCTGGAAAGCGACAAACACCTGAAACTGGGGCAGAACCTGAAATACGACAGCCATGTACTGATCAATCACGGTATACATTTAAAAGGCATTGCCCACGACACTATGCTGGAATCCTATGTGCTGGACTCCACTCAACGCCACAATATGGATGACCTGGCCGAACGTTTCCTCGATCACACAACCATTCACTTCGAAGATATTGCCGGTAAGGGTGCCAAACAGCTCACTTTCAACCAGATCGATCTGGAGCAGGCCGGACCCTATGCGGCCGAAGACGCTGACATTACTCTGCGTTTGCACCAGGCCATGTACCCTCAGTTGCAGCAGGTGGAAAGTCTGCATGCCCTGTATCGGGACATAGAGCTGCCATTGCTGTCGGTAATTCAGCGTATCGAACGTAATGGTGTGCGGGTGGATGTCGATATGCTGGCGAAACAAAGCCGGGAGCTGGCCGAACGCATGGTGGAAATTGAGCAGCAGTCTTTCGAGGTCGCCGGCGAGAGCTTTAATCTGGGCTCACCCAAACAGATCCAGGCCATCTTTTTTGAAAAGCTGGGGCTGCCGGTGATTCGTAAAACCCCGAAAGGGCAGCCCTCCACCGCTGAGGATGTACTGCAGGAACTGGCGGTAGACTATGAGCTGCCGCGGTTAATTCTGGAGCACCGTGGCATGAGCAAGTTGAAGTCTACCTATACCGACAAATTGCCGCAGCAGGTGAACCCGGATACCGGTCGAGTACACACCTCCTATCAACAGGCAGTGGCGGCTACCGGGCGGTTGTCGTCCACTGACCCTAACCTGCAAAACATTCCGATTCGTTCTGAAGAGGGCCGACGCATACGCAAGGCTTTTGTGGCGCCCAAAGCTTACCAGATGCTTGCGGCGGATTATTCTCAGATCGAACTGCGCATCATGGCTCATTTGTCTGGCGATGAAAGTCTGCTCATCGCCTTTGCCGAAGGTCGAGACATTCACAAAGCCACCGCTGCTGAAGTGTTTGGTATTAAGCTGGATAAGGTGACAACTGAACAACGACGAGCCGCCAAGGCGATTAACTTCGGGCTGATTTATGGCATGTCGGCTTTTGGCCTGGCCAGGCAGCTGAATATTACACGCTATGAAGCCCAGGAATATGTCGACCTGTATTTTGAGCGTTACCCTGGCGTCAAGCAGTACATGGACGATACCCGGGCTAAAGCCCATGATCAGGGCTATGTAGAAACCCTGTTCGGGCGTCGTCTGTATTTACCAGAAATAAATTCTCGCAACGGGCAGCGCCGACAGTACGCTGAGCGTACCGCTATTAATGCACCCATGCAGGGTACTGCTGCGGATATTATCAAGAAGGCCATGATCGCGGTGGACGCGGCGCTGGCCAGATCGAAACTGGACGTGAAAATGGTCATGCAGGTACACGACGAACTGGTATTCGAAGTGGCAAAGAAAGATGTCGAAGCACTGAAAAAACTGGTGCATCAAAAAATGGAATCGGCGGCAGAACTCAAAGTGCCTCTGCTTGTCGAAATCGGTATTGGCAATAACTGGGATGAGGCGCACTAATACAGGCACAATGTGTAGGTGATTAAGCTGTATTTATAGGAACGATTCCTGATATCTAGCCACTGGTCTGAATCACCGTGGTTTAGCTCTACCACTCATCGGTTGTGTTTTGACTTTGCCTCTGGATGATCTTTACTACATGTATCGAAAGATTATCTTCTGGTTTATTGTTTCAGCCAGTCCGAATTGCGCTAAAGCCCGGCGCAAGCCCGCACACCTCCCTGAGCGGGCACTTTTTGGTCAGCAACCCCAAGCTGGCCTTTAGTTAACCCCGCCCCTGCCCAAGGGACGGGGCTTTTTTTTGATGTAAATTATGCTTCGGCCTCTGCTTCGCCCAGCTCGAACCAGTTATCCAGTGCTGATTGCAGTTCTTCCAGACCGGTGTTTT
Organism: uncultured Gammaproteobacteria bacterium; assembly: GCA_965368175.1. Classification (GTDB taxonomy): domain Bacteria; phylum Pseudomonadota; class Gammaproteobacteria; order SZUA-229; family SZUA-229; genus CBDULX01. The sequence goes on from CBDULX010000189.1 coordinate 4,209, forward strand.
TTAATGCTGAAAAAATCTGTACGCTGCTGTTGAATCCTTCCTGTTTGCACTGGTTAATAATGTTTTGCCTCACCTGCAAGGCCGGCCCGCGTTTTAGTTTATCGGCTTTGGTGAGAACAATGTGGCAGGGAATGCCAATGTGCTGGCACAGGTCGAGCATCTGTATATCGTAGTCTTTCATAGGGTGGCGTATATCCATGATAATAACCAGGCCACATAAATTGGTGCGCTGTCCCAGATAGCCTTCCATTAGCTTCTGCCATTGCAGGCGCATTTTTTCCGGGACCCTGGCATAGCCGTAACCGGGCAGGTCAACCAGCCGGCGTTGTTCGTCCAGGGTAAAAAAATTGATTAATTGAGTACGGCCTGGGGTTTTACTGGTGCGGGCCAGTGCTTTATTCTGGCACAGGGCATTAAGGGCGCTGGATTTGCCCGCATTGGAACGACCGGCAAAGGCCACTTCATAGCCAGAAGCTTCTGGAAATTCGCTGGATTGACTGGCGCTGGTAAGGAACTGACTGCGGTGATAATAGTTATTCATGGCATCTGACGTGGTATTTGCGCCGAATCTTACCCTGAATTTGATCAATCAGCCATTTTTTAGTGTCTGTTAAATTGCTGAAAATGGCCATCTGGTGTAGACTTGCGCCTCTTTTTAAGCCGCAAGACGGCTTAAGTTATCAAATTTTAGCAGATTTGAGTGACGATTCAGCTCGGTTCCAGGGGCCCCCAGGAACCTGAGACGGATTAACCGGGTCTGAGCAACCTCTGAGTTTGGAGAGTACGAACAATGAATTTCAAGTTTCTGATTGCAGCTTTTGGATTATTGATGGCGGCTAATACCGCCGCTGTAGCCGGTGATGCCGCAGCAGGCCAGACCAAAATGATCGAAGGCGGCTGTGTTGGTTGTCATATGATGGACGGTAACAGTGTAGTTGATCAGTTTCCTAAAATTGCCGGTCAGCATGAGCAATACATCATCAAGCAGCTGAATGAATTCAAGACCATGGTTCGTAAAAACGACCTGATGTTCGGCATGTCTGCAGGCCTGACCGATGAAGATATGGCCAATCTGGCGGCCTTCCTGTCCACTCAGACCGCAACGACCTCACCTGCCGATGAAAGCAAGGTAACCCTGGGTCAGGATATTTACCGCGGTGGAAATAGTACTTCAGGTGTTCCAGCATGTATGGGCTGTCACGGACCTGCAGGTAGCGGTAACCCAACGGCTAATTACCCTGCACTGGCCGGTCAGTTCCCTGCTTACACTGCCAGTCAGTTGAAGGCTTTCCGCGCAGGTGAGCGCAGCAACGACAGTAACAAGATGATGCGCGGTGTCGCCATACGTATGACCGATGACGAAATCGATGCAGTTGCCAACTATATTGCTTCAATGAAATAAAGCATCGTACCATTGAATGAAAAAGGCCCCTGCTCAGATCAGGGGTTTTTTATGTACACGACTGCATGGATGCAGGAGGTAGAGCAACGCATGGAGCAGTTGCCGAGGATGTACGGCAGGTTTTTGCTCCTGCAAAACCTGCATTTCCGCCATCCCTGGCGGTCGTATGCCGCGGGCGCAGGGAAGCGCAGGACGCCTACAGGGATGTAGGTGGTAGAGTCGAGTCTGGAACGGAGACCGAGCGGCGTGCTCAAGATCACTAGAGTAATTGAATTGAGTCGTGGGCTTTAA
>CBDULX010000190.1:0-5895 GCA_965368175.1 uncultured Gammaproteobacteria bacterium
TGGCCGGATATTCGGTTCCTTTCCACCAGAGAACACGGGGTTTATGAATAATTGTATCCAATCAGTTGAAGTTACCCCCTGAATCGGCTGTTTAATCTATCACAATCAAAAGAATTTGACGCGGAGACGCAAAGACGCAGAGAAAAGCTTAACCTAGGTTTAATATCATGAAGTGCTACACGCTGACATTTTTAGCCAATACCATGCCAGGCAGCAATTCGCTAGTCCTGGCTTTTAAACACTTATAAAGCTTTTCTTTGCGTCTTTGCGTCTCTGCGACAAAGCTTTTGATTTATAACTTCCGCATCTGGTTAATATCAGACCTGAGTCGATGTCAGATCAGGTTCATCATAGATTAATTAATCACTTGTTTGCTGAGAGGCTGATATTTGAAATAATCCGGGGCCTGTGTGTCAATCATGATTTCCAGTCCCATGTCAGGATACTCCAGGCGCGTGCTGGTGTCTGATAGTTTGACTTCATTAACCGGTTGGCCGAAGCGTTGTAAGATAGCATCTATATCATACTCAATATCTGGTTTGTATGTGAGGCCATTGATCACAGTCGATAGCAAGCTTAATTCGATGTCTTTGTCTATCTTGCCATAATTCTTATCGGTCAGTACAGCTGTATTCTCGGTGAGATTTTTCAATGTATTTTCATCCAGCGCATAGTTCAATTCAATGTTGGCCAGGTAACCACCTAAATTGAGTTCATCATACACAGCTACCAGTCGTGCCTGGGGAGTGTCCATGATTAGCCGTGTTTCAGGAAAGCTGGCCAGAATCTGATTGGCATCCTGGATGGTGGTTTTCCCAAGCGTAATCCCAAACACCCGGATATTCCCATTCTTATGAATGTCAATTTCCCATGGGCTAGTGTTGAGATCCGATAAGTTTTGCTTTTCACTCATAACCATTACCATGAGTGCAGTGCCAATCATTATAAATATCAGTAATGTTCTATTCATGAATATTAATCAAGTTGTAAGGCCGATTTGGCTTATTCTATTTTTATTAGCTGGTTTTCAGCTGACATGTTTTGTACCTGTTCCCTGATGCTGTTACAAGCATGTCAGTTCATCCCTGTTATGGATATCACGGCCTGGCCTGTATTATCCAGTGCAGTCCCTGCATTTGAGGCCTGGTTCACGCTTTCCCTGGTGATATCGGCTTATGCGAATGCTCAGGCTTAGTGTTTCATCAGTAATAACGGCAAGCTCATGATTCTGTTCCTTTGCATGGGTGCATATATTGCGGCATTCAGCTCTGATTAACCGGTTCAACATTGCCGGATACTGAACTGGCGAGGATAGCAATACGGTTGTTGTCGGTGATAAATTGCCAGAGCTTGCTATCATTATCTATGTTATTTTCATGCAAGGCCTGGATAAGTATGGTTTCATCAGAATGCGTCATATCATACTTGTATTTTTTAAACTCGGCGGCTTACATAAAGAATAAAATTAGTACAATGGTTACACTGCCTGCGTCTTTTTAAGTCAGGGCGAATTTATTTAACCTGTTGATTAATATGAATTAAATATCATATATAATGTGTTTGAATCAGCAGGTTAAGTGATGAATCACTTAGTCATCAATGTTTAAATGATTCATATACAGCTTATTTATAGCATAAATAAAAACAATGTCTTACAGGGGCACAGGATGTTAAAAAATAAATCAATACTGGCCTGGGCTTTTTACGACTGGGCAAACTCAGTATTTGCCACAGTGGTTATAGCAGGCCTGTTTCCTGTGGTATTCAAACAATACTGGGCATCTAATCTTGAAGCTGATGAAAGCACTTTCTGGTTAGGTATGGCTAATTCCAGCGCCAGTCTACTGATCGTTATATTGGCGCCATTGTTAGGAGCTATTGCTGATTGTGCCGGGATTCGCAAGCGAATGTTGCTGGGTTTTATGACCCTGGGTGTGATTTCTACTGCACTAATGTACCCGGTAGAATCTGGCAACTGGTGGCTGGTGCTGGTTTTTTATGTGATGGGTATTCTGGGTTTTATGGCTGGTAATATTTTCTACGATGCCATGTTGCTGGATGTGAGTAAAGGCCAGCATGTGGACAGGGTTTCAGGCTTTGGATTTGGCATGGGTTATCTCGGTGGAGGCATTTTGCTGGCCTTCAGTATATTTATGTCCCAGTCGTATGCGAGCTTCGGTTTTGCTACTTCTATAGATGCGGTATTGTTTGCATTTATACTGACTGCACTATGGTGGTGGTTATTTAGCATTCCATTAATGATCTGGGTTAAAGAGTCACCGGCAATTTCCAGTCCTGGTCTAAGTCATGTATTTTCTGAGACCTTTAACACTCTGAAAACAGTTTTTAAAAACCCACAAATACGTTTATTCCTGTTTGCTTACTGGATATATATCGATGGTGTAGACACTATCATTCGAATGGCTGTAGATTATGGTCTTGCCCTTGGGTTTGGTGCTGATGATCTTATTGTCGCCTTATTAATTACTCAATTTGTCGGTTTTCCTGCTGCAATTATCTATACTTATATAGGTGACAAAATTGGTACCAAGATTGCTTTATTAGCAGGGATATTCGTTTATGGATTAATCACTTTCCTTGGTTATTCCATGACATCCGTCAGCGAGTTTTATTATCTGGCTATATTAATTGGTTTTGTTCAGGGTGGTGTGCAGGCTTTGAGCCGGTCATTCTATGCACGCATGATTCCAAAGGAAAGAGCGGCTGAATATTTCGGTGTTTATAACATGATGGGTAAAGCAGCGGCTGTATTAGGACCACTAATGATGGGCGGTGTAACTTTGTTAACAGGTAATCATCGTTATTCAATTTTATCAATTTCTGTGTTATTCGTTATTGGTTTTGTACTGCTGGCTATGGTGAAATCTCCAGCTAACAGGCACCAGGTCTAAGCAGCAAGCCATGATTGATTTACGCTGGCCAGAATTTCCTCGATTTGTCCCGAAGATTGCAGCAGTCGGCTGGTCATTCCTGTGCATTTCGAAACGAAGTGGAAAAAGCATGCGAGTGCAGTTTAAATTCATCCGGTATTATCCAGAGGTGCTTTAGTTATGGATGTTCTAAAAGCCCGGGATACTTTTTATCGCTGGACTGAAATATGTCTTGATCAGTATCTATCAGGGCTGACAGAACAACAGCAATTCGCCATTCGTTTAATTCCTCTAATATTTCAGACCAATCATCGTACTCTTCCCGCTTATGCCAGTGCCGATACACCGGCCGGAATTTATGGATACAAACCAGATAAACTGCTGCTACGTGAAGCCAGGAAAATAAATAATCGATTTGCATACGATCAACAAACAGTTTTAAAGAACACGATTATTGATGCACTCTACCTGCAATTGTCAGTACTTGATTATTCAGTAAAGCTCGTTCTCATTCATAAGCCAGAAATTAAGGCAGAACAAAAAAAGTTAATACAGAATAAGATGGGAAGGGTGATTCACTGGCTGGAAAGTGAGCAGCTGCATATCACGGGCAGGGTTCTTACTCCAGAACAACTGGTGTCGACGTCGGAGGCTGATTCACTAGCTCAGTATCAGGCTGGTAGTTCAGGCATCGATCATTTTTATATTGAAGCTATTTTACTGGCTGGCAAATACCCTTTGTGGTGGCTAATTCCACCAGATGCTGATTTAAACTATAGAAAAATGGTGCAGCAGATAGAACAGGCTCATTATGTGAATGAAAATGAATATCTGGATTTTGGCCCGGCATCAGAATTTAATATAAATAAGGTGTTGAATCTGGTAACTAATTTATTGCGCCAGGGGAGTGCCAGTGAAACTCTTTTGCCTTGTTATTGTTTAAGCTGGCAGGGTTTGCAGATGAAGAGTACTGGCCTGTTGTCTGCGGTTTTGAAATCGGAGATATTTGAAACGCAGAAGGATATTCAGTTATTAAGTGTTCGGCAGATATATATTCAGCTTTTGCGACAGATAATGATAACATTGTTTGGTCAGGATAAATCGGAAAAAATCGGTGGCCTGTACAGTGTATTAATGCCATTTGCCGATAACATAGACCGGGACTTTTTGCTTGAGCTATCTGGTCACAGGGAGCATAGTCACAAACTGTCTGATAATGCTGAAATTAATCTTGCAGTATTTCTGGAAGCCAAACTGGATTTACAGTCATTTATCTCCGTAGCTGCAGCCAGAATTGTAGAACAGTTAATCAGTCTTGATGTGGAAGAGAATGATATTGACTTGCTCACACAACTACTTGAAGTTTATAACACACAGTTCAACAGCCCTGATCTGGTGGTCGTTCTTAATCAGAAAAAAATTACTTCAATAGTTCAGGAAAAAATATTAATCAGGGAAATACCCTCGGCAATAGACAGCAGTCAGTGGGCTTTGGTGGCAAAGGATAAGCAGGGTGATGCACAACTGCTGTATCAGTTAAGCAGTCTTCTGGCCCTGATTGCCTGGGCCTGGCTTAACCGTATTATTAATCAGAATACACAGGTTTCGATCGATTGCCCTGGTCACCAGGTAAAACAGATTGAGGTGCGTTATGCACTGGAAGTTCTGGTTCGACAATTATCGGATGATTTTTGGCAACAGATAAAGAAACATCGAACCGATGAACCTGACTGGGCTGCTAAATCACTGGTATTTGTTCGTTTAATTTCTGCTGCTGAAGCTGAAGTTTTAATTGATGATGGGCTTCAGCATTATAGCAATACACCCAGGCAAGTATTGTTATTTGAACAGATAAATGTAAATCGTTGGGGGGATGTACATTATCGGATGTTTTATGATGATGAAGGGATAGTGAAATGCTTATGTGACTGGTTTAATAATGTAGATTTGAAAGATCCACATATCAGGGATAACTTTAAATTGTTTTCCTATTCTTCAGGGGAGGCTAATTATCATGTGCAACAGCTGACACAGGCCTATGATGAGATGGCAGGGTTTTTTATTGATCATAGAGGTGAGCAGGCCAGCTATATCCTTCGAATGGGCATTCATTTCTTCGTTATTAGCCAGCAGCATAGACAGTTCAGTTATCAGAAAATAGATAGTAAGCTCGCTCTTTATCAATACCTGGAGCTGGCAGATCAAAGTTTCAAATCGTTTTTTCTACAACAGCATGTTTTGTCAGAGACGCCACTGGCTATGCTTTATCAAAAAAATCGCACGAATATTGTACAGTTCTGCTTTCAGGGCAGGCATGATCAGTATGATATCTGGGTGCTGGATGAACGAGGTTCGCTCTGGCACAGTAAATCGAGCATTATAGATTTTGAACGACTGATAGCTCACTGGTTGCTGTTTATTCGTAATATTGCCAGCCAGTATCAGAAGGCAGCCATTACCATGCCACGTATTGAGTTATTTATTTCAGATAGCAGGGCTTCTGGTGAATTTAAATTAAGCAAACTCAATACAGATGGTATGAGTGTTAAGCTGACAGAACCCTCACTGTCGGTGAAGTGTCAGGACCTGGTCAAGGGTGATGAATTGAGTTTGCAAATAGAGGACATATTGTTTGATTATCTGGAATACGGAGATGATGTGATCGACCAGTGTGCAGATTATATTGCCCATAACGCACAGACACTATTGCCTCTGGTTTCTGATATCAGCTTGAATGTTATCTCTCCAGGATCAATAGCCGCAGAAGAAATACAGTTTGTACATTTTCTGAAACTAAAGCGGCGAGTTGAATTTGAATTGAGGCAGTTATTGCCTGGGCATCAGTTGTAATAGCTAATACCTGAATCGGCTGTTTAATATTTAAAAAATCAAAAGCTTTGCCGCAGAGACGCAAAGACGCAGAGAAAATCTTAACTTAGGTTTAAAATTATGAAGTGCTACACGCTGACATTTTTAGCCAATACCATGCCAGGCAGCAATTCGC
>CBDULX010000191.1:0-5852 GCA_965368175.1 uncultured Gammaproteobacteria bacterium
GCGTGGGGCTGCGCGATCTTTACCATAGCAGTCCGCTTGGGGTGGTTGGCACCCTCATTAGCGGTTTGAATAACGGTGCCTTCTGGGGACTGGGCGCGTTATTTGCTCAACTCATCGGCCTCAGTGAAAGCGGCATTGCCCTGTTTATGAGTTTAACTATCATCGGTGGTGCGTTGCTGCAATGGCCAATCGGTCATTTCTCCGATCGCCATGACCGTCGCACCGTGTTAATGGTGGTCAGCCTGATCACCGCGGCTATCACCACTATCGCCCTCATCACCTACGAGAGCCTTAATCCCTGGTTGTTACTGCTAGCCTTCAGCTACGGTGGTTTCACTTTTGCTATCTATGGTATTAGCGTGGCACACACTAATGACCAGTTAGAGGCAGAGCATATGCTGGAGGGTTCACGTAATCTGTTACTGGTCTACGGAGCTGGTGCCGTGATAGGTCCGACATTAACCAGTATAGTGATGTCACAGGCCGGCCCCGGTAGCCTGCTGCTGATGATTATCAGCAACCTGCTATTTCTGGCCATTTTCACCCTGTACCGAATGGGTGTGCGCGAACCGGTGTCCACAGAGGATCAGGTGGAATTCGTCGCCGTGGTGCGTACTTCCCCCGTAGCCCTGGAACTGGATCCACGTATTGATGTCACTAAAACAGATTGATGGTTGAAAAGAAAAGCAGGGTTAGTACGCAGTTTCCTTAAATAAGAGAATCAATCGTGATCTTAACTTATTCATTTTACTTGAAAGGAAGTCCTGAAAAATACACCCGATAAACCGCTTTTGCTTTTTTATTATTATTGATGCTGAAATATAAACTTCTGTAAGCCAGGCATCTCACAGAAGCTAAATGGTGAAGATGTTACTATTCAAAATCCAGGTACGATCCACGTTTAATTACACCCAGGCAAGCATCAAACATGATTTCAAAAGACACCCTGCAAAAAGCAGCAGAACAGAATATTATCGAACCCCGACAGGTTGAGCCACTCTATCAGTTTATTCAGGGGCAACAGAGCGATGAGCAGCCCGATAACAGGGAAGAGCCACTCAAGTTCATCCGCAGCTTTGGTGACGTTTTTATTGCCCTCGGTGTCATATTGCTGGTCATTGCTATCAATATGTCAGCACTGTCGGGATATTATAATTTAATTCCTGCTATTGGCTTTGTAGTTGTTGCAGAATGGCTGGTGCGGGTACGCCGTCTGGCATTACCCGGTATTGCCATTCTGCTGGCCATCCTGTTTTTTGTGAATAAAGCTGTAAGCTTCAATCATGAACAGGCCACTCTGTTTGGGCTGGCTATACTGAGCCTGACCTGTTTGTTATTTTATCTGCGATACCGAATGCCATTCAGTTTGCTGCCGCTGGCCGCCGCCCTGGTGGCTATGGTTATTAACCAGATTGGGATCGATGTGATTGAGCACCCCATCATCTTTGTCGGACTTGGTCTGCTGGTATTTGGCGCGGCCATGTGGTTTGACTCACAGGATACTAAAAGAGTGTCTCACCTGAGTGACAGTGCTTTCTGGTTACATTTACTGGCGGCACCATTAATAGTCCATGGCGTAATGGTAAGCATGTTGATGAATGACCAGACATGGATTCAATATTTGAATAAAGAAGTTTTAATTGTGCTGTTTTTTACCGGGTTCTTTCTGGTCGCTTTATTGATTGACCGTAGAGCTATGCTCATTTCAACTCAGCTCTATGTTATTTATGCGCTTACTCAATTATTGAACGATAGACTCGACAGCACCCAGAATATAATGATTTATGTATTAATGGCTCTGGGCCTGTTTGTCATATTTTTTGGCACCTACTGGTATAAAACACGCCGGCTGATTTTCGGTTTTTTATCGGCTAACGTGATCAGTCGTTATATTCCTGATTTAATGATTCAAGATGTAAAGAGATAAACAACGGGCGATGCCATGGGTCTCTAAAAGACCCTGGTCTGTTTTGTATTAAATTTTATTAATAAGTGATTTTCTCAGCTTATATTTTTTGCCGAATTTTTTGCTGAATATTTTTTCAGCATTTCTGTAGTCGTCTTCGAGTTCAATATTAATGATGGAATTAAAGTCATCGCGGGTATATTTTATTTTTCCGATATAAACTGCTTTGTCAGTTGCCTTAATATCGACTTTAAACCAGACTGGCAACCAGATCCTTCCAGTATTCCCGTATCGTGAAAATTCAGTGAGAACACTGCCCTCTACCATGTATTTCATGTTCCTGGGTACTTTAAAGAAAAAGGTCTTATCCAGCTCAGGGTTTATCATTGATTTGTAGCTGTCTGCCACTGGTTCAGAGTTGAACTGGATCATGCATCGATTTTTATTCATCTCGCCATAACCCATTACATCCCATACGCCATCGGGATCAAGTTTTTGCTCATCGCTCACTAATTTAGGTCTTAGTTCAATAGTGCCGACAATGATAACTTCATCCCGGGACATGCTTTTGAGAGAGTTGGCCTCCTTTAAAAGCTGCCCGCCAATGCCGCAACTTTGCAACATTGAACTGGCTAGCAGTAATAATGATGGAAGTAAAAGCCGGATTGTATAGTTATACAGTTTCATTATCAGATACCCTATCTGCTTAGTGCCCTGAGTCTTCTTTTCATCATGTTTATCTGATGCTGATAGATCGAGAGGTCACTATCATCAAGCATTATTTCTAAAAGCCGGGTTAATACCTGTCTTTCAGTGGGCGTTCTGGTTTTTATCATCTCAAATTTATCGGCTCCGAAGAATGATTCAGAATCAATATGTTTATATTTATATGCGCCCAGGTAGTAAACCCCGGGTTTTTTGATGATTTTGCTGGTTTCATTGCGTCCCTGGCCACCAAAGTTGTAAGAATAATAAGCATTGCTATACCATCGGGTGTTTCGTCCAAAGCTATCAACCTGCAGTGAACCATTGGTTACGCCAATATGCCAGAAAATCCCTTCCTCTAAACCACAGCTGTAATAGGCTTGTTTGGGTTTGAACTGTTTCACAGATACCCAGTCGATGCCTCCCCATGATGGCGCGTCCTCCACGTTAAAATAGCCGAATATGACAGAAAGTGTTTTATCGTTCGGATCAACTGGATCTTCTTTACTGAAAGAGCAGCCGCTACTTAAAAGGATTGCTGGAAGTATTAGAGTAAGCGTAATGAGTGCTTTAGTCAGTGCATTCAATCTAATGAACATGATGTCCCCCACTAGTTATTAGTAAAAAAGGGTTAAAAGGCAATGATTTTTAATATTAGAGAATTATGTATTCTAGTCGAGTTATTTATTAAATAATCGGGGCCAGAACACAGTTTTATTCTAATATTAGGGAAGCTCTGATTATCTTGTCATTTCGACCAGAGGGAGAAATCTTTCTCTTAATAGCTGCATAGATATCAAGCATTTAAGATCCCTCGGTAACTGCATCCTGCGTTACTCTACCTCCTGCATCCATGCAGTCGTCCCTATCAGTCGGGATGACAAAAATGACACTTAATCAGAGGTTCCTTAGAATAAATCTGTGCTCTGGCTTCAATGATAGCGTACTGGCAAAGCTATTCCACAGGCCCGCTCTATGCAAAAACTTACGCAATTCTGGACTGTCCCAGAATCTCAACACATAAGGAAAAGGATATGAAATCTTCTACTGCAAAAGTTGTACGTTTCCACGAAACGGGAGATGCATCCGTTTTAAAAATCGAAGATCTTCCAGTGGCAGAACCTGGCGAGCATGAGCTGCGCATTAAGGTAGAAGCCATAGGCCTGAATCGCGCCGAGATTATGTTCAGAAATGGCGCTTATCTGGAAACGCCACAGCTCCCCTCGCGACTGGGTTACGAAGCCGCGGGGGTTGTGGATGCCATTGGCAAACAGGTTACTGATTTTAAAGTGGGAGATAGGGTCAGCACTATCCCTGCTTTTTCAATGGGCCAGTATGGGGTCTATGGCGAATCTGCCGTGGTGCCGGTTCATGCGGTTGCTAAATGCCCTGAATCCCTGACTATGCAGCAGTGTACCGCGATCTGGATGCCATATTTGACGGCCTATGGCGGACTGATAGACATTGGTCAGCTAAAACAGGGGCAGAGAGTATTAATTACTGCCGCCAGTAGTAGCGTGGGTGTAGCGGCAATCCAGATTGCCAGCAGTCTTGGCGCTGTGGTTATTGCAACGACTCGAGGAGGAGCTAAAAAACAGTTTTTACTCGACCAGGGTGCGGATTATGTAATCCAGACAGGTTCAGAAGATTTAGTCGCCCGCATGGCGGAGATTACTCAGGGCGCCGGTGCCGAGCTTATTTTTGATCCTGTCGGAGGTCCGATATTGAATCAGCTGGCGGAAGCTGCAGCCAGAGCTGGGCGAATTATTGAATACGGTGCACTGGACAATCAGCCAACGCCTTTCCCGTTATTTGCAGCTCTGGCAAAAGGTTTAACGATTCGCGGATATACTCTGTTTGAGTTAACCCAGGATAAAAATAGAGTGGAAAAAGCTAAATCGTTTATCCTGCCACTCCTTGAATCTAAAAAGCTAACGCCCGTGATTGACAGGGTTTTTAACTTCAACCAGATCCAGCAGGCTCATGAGTATATGGAATCCAATCAGCAAATGGGGAAAATCGTGGTTGCTGTGTAGAAGTAACTAGTCAAAAAGATCAGTTCAAAGAATAATTAATTCGGATTTATAGATTTAAATCACACCGACAGGCATTTATTTTTAACACCTTTGAGTTTATCTTTAACTGATTATTTGCATACGCTAATATGTGGTTTCAAAAATGATGGGTTAATTTAAGGGAAATAATATGAAAAAAATGGGTAGTTTACTCAATATGATGTTGCTGATGGCTGTATCTTTGATAGTTAACCATGCGAACGCCGCACAATGGCTGGTGGGTGGAGGCGTGACTATCGGCGGAGATGAGCTTGGCGGTACAACAATAGAAACTGTGGATGCGGGCGAGCTGCTTCGTTTTTATGGTGGTGTACTTCTCCCTGTTGGCGATTCTCCTCTCAAAGTGCAGCTGACGATGGGCTATCACTTTGATTCGGTGGAATCTTCGGATGGAACCGGTTCATTCGACCGACTGGAGTTTGAGCTTATTCCCTTTATTCATCTAGATAGATTACGTCTGGGTGCAGGTGTGACGCAGCATACAAATGTTGCATTCGATCAGCCATCAGGCTATCCAGATTACGATTTTGATGATTCGACGGGGCTTGTTCTTGAACTTGGCTTTATGATGGGGCGCACTGAGAATGCCTGGTTAAATGTCAGGTTTGTGGATATTGAATATGAGGAGCAATCCTGGGGTAAGGTGGACGGGAGTTATATTGGGTTTGGCGGGACCCTTATGTTCAAGTAGTTGCTTTGAATCTACTGTGGTGTCTGGTCTGGACCTTTATCAGTGATCCATATGCACGCTGATAAAGGTTCGTCCTTACACTAATTCAATTCAGAATCTAATAGCTGGTTAGTTGTGTCATTTGAGTTACTATTCCTGTTTATAGCTGGATTTTTTGGAGGCATGCTTAATTCCATCGCAGGGGGTGGTAGTTTTATCACTTTTCCTGCACTACTATTTGTGGGCGTGCCTCCTGTCAGCGCCAATGCAACTAACACCTTTGCTTCCTGTTCAGGTTATATAAGTGGGGCTTACGCATTTCGAGAGGAATTGCAGGCACACAAGAAAGAGTTGCCTAAATTTATTTTGATTAGTCTTTTCGGTGGTATTGCGGGCGCCTGGTTACTGCTGCAGACACCGGAAACATTGTTTCAAAAAGCAATTCCATGGCTGCTTTTATTTGCGACTATTCTGTTTATTTTCGGAGCAAAACTGA
>CBDULX010000192.1:0-5841 GCA_965368175.1 uncultured Gammaproteobacteria bacterium
CCACCTTCATCATTGCTACCTGGCAGGCTGCCACCACCACCTGGTAGATCTGTATTAGTTATTGAACCTGTATCAGTATAGTCAGCAGCAGTAGAAATAAAATGACCTGCCACAGTCATCTGGGTGCCGGACAACCGTGTCATACCCGCTGGATTAAAATAGACGGTAGAGGCATCTTCTGCGATAGCCGAACCACCGGCAAAGGCATTACCCATGCCACTGGCGCTATTTTCGATTAAGGCAAATCCCGCTGCCTGTGCCTGGACGCTCAGGCCTGATGCTAAAGCCAGTGCAATCGCCGCTGACAACCCCTTTGATGATATTCTCATTAGTGCGCTTCCTGTTTGTTGTTGTAATATAAACTTTTTTTAATCATACCCCTGACACAGAAATTATCAATCCACAGATTGTTTAAAGCGACGTTCGGAACATATAAAGCCTGTTTCAAGCGAGAAGGCGACAATCACTAACAATCTGTATTTTTGATGACTATTATTCCTGCGGCAGGGCTCTGGGGCAACGATTTTCGTCTATCGCCACATACACCAGATTGGCTTCAGTAACCATACGGGTATCGATCATTCCGTCCTGGATTTGCTGGGCGTACACTTCAACATGGACCTTGATGGAAGTACGGCCGGTTTCGGTAATACGGGCATAGCAGGCAACCAGGTCACCGACAAACACCGGTTGTTTGAACTCGAATGAGTCTACGGCTCGGGTAACAATGGCTCCTCTGGCGCGAATCTGGGCCGGAATACTGCCGGCAATATCCACCTGAGACATAATCCAGCCACCGAATATACTGCCACCCTGGTTAGCATCGGACGGCAGGGCCAGCAGGCGCAATACGGGTACTCGTCCCTCAGGCAGACCAGTTTCGATCATAAGCTATGACCCTGATACATTGCCTCTACCTCATTGATGTAACGCTTCATCACCTTGCCACGTTTGACTTTTAAGGTCGGGGTGAGCAAACCGTTGTCTACTGTCCACTCTTCCTTAATCAGAGTGATTTTACGAATTTTGGCATAACCGGGAAAATGCTTGATGTGCTCATTGACCTTTGCAAGCACTACTTTTTCAACATGACTGCTTTTCAGTGCGTCCGGGTTATCGGGATGCAGGCTGAGGGTTTCGGCAAGATCCGACCAGGCATCGGCATTCAGCACCAGCAAGGCCGTCAGAAATGGGCGCCCTTCACCAATGACCATCACCTGGTCGAACAGGTGGTCCAGGGATATTGCCATTTCCATATCATTGGGCGGCACTTTTTCACCATTGGCCAGCACGATGATGTCTTTCAGGCGACCGGTAATGTAAATATGGCTGGTTTTTTCATCGATGCGGGCCTTGTCACCGGTCTTCAGCCAGCCATCTTCGGTGAATGTTTCTCTGGTAGCCTGGTCTTTTTTCCAGTAACCCATCATGACCAGGTCGCCACGGACCAGCAGTTCATCATTTTCGCCTATTTGCACTTCAACACCGGGGAGTACGGTGCCAATACTGGCGGGAATATTATCTTCCACCCGATTGACTGAAACAATGGGGCTGGTTTCTGTTAGCCCATAGCCCTGTACCAGTGGCAGACCCAGACCTATGAACAATTTAGCGACATCTTCAGACAATGCCGCCCCGCCACAAATGGCCAGACTCATCCGACCACCCAGTTTCTCCAGCACTTTAGCCGCCACCAGTTTTTTCAACGTCGGCCATAACAGTACCTGTGGATTCCAGCCAGCCTGTTTCTGTTCATACTGAAAATTTGCCCAACCGGATGATACAGCCTGCTTAAATAAGGTACGAGCGACCGGTGATTTCACGGCCAGGCTATCCATAATCTTGCCATACACCCGTTCATATATTCGGGGCACGGATACCAGTACGGTCGGTTTCACTGAAATTAAATCTTCGCCCAGTTGAGGAATGGATCGGGCATAGGCCACTTCTGCGCCCAGAGCCATTGCCATGTAATAACCGGCGGTTCGCTCCAGCATGTGTGACAGAGGCAGGAAAGACAGGAACACCTCATCTTCCTGCCATATATGACACTGGGTACCCGCAAACACATTGCTAAGAATATTTTTATGGGACAGCATCACCCCTTTTGGTCGGCCTGTGGTTCCCGAGGTATAAACGATGCTGGCCAGTTCATCGGTGGCGGCTTCTTTGCTCTGTAGCTCACCTTTCAAACCAAAAACCCAGTCTGACAGGGATTCCAGTCGATGATCATCGGGCTCATCGTCTTCAGATATGCGGGTGACACTAATAATTCGTTTAAGCCCACCCAGGTCTACATCACTGGCCAGAAGCCGCTTCCACTGGGGCTTGTCCTGTACGAACAATAGCTTCACATCGGCATGATTAATGATATAGGCTACGTTATCGGGACGGTCTTCCACATATAGAGGTACGGTTACCAGCCCCATACCCATGGCTGCCTGATCGAACACCACCCACTCCCGACTATTGCGCAGCATAAGCGCTACTCGATCACCCGCCTGCAAACCATCTTTGACAAAACCGGCCTGCCAGCGAGCGATTTCAATAGCCATCTCGGCCCAGCTGGAGGTGGTCCATTCCTGGCTGGCAATGTCATACTGACGATAAGCCGCCTTGTCCGGGGTGCGGGAAAGCCTTTCCCTGAATAAGCCGGGCAGAGTGTCTGCCTGTTCTAATGTAATAATAAAATCTTGCAACGGTGAATCCATCTTACTTGTTTTCATTATTAGTATAGTTGTTTGGGAGCCTCTGATTAACTTGTCATTTCGACCAGAGGGAGAAATCTTTCTCTAAATAGCTGCGTAGATATCATGCATTTAAGATCCCTCCCTATAGTCGGGATGACAAAAAAGATACCTGATCAGAGCCCCCCTAGCTATCCAGCCACCAGAGTCTGAGCCTCAGGCCCCATTCCGTGGTGTAGCCTGATTCCACAAAACGAACCATTCCGTCCTTATCCACTATAAAACTGGCCGGCACTCCGCGTACCCCATACTCCTGCGCCCAGAAACCCTGAGTATCGACCAGCACGGGCATATCCAGTGACTTCTGCCCCATGTACTCGACCACATCGGCTTCACTTTCTGACCAGGAAGCGATGGTGATTACCGGCCGATCATCTGCAATGGCATCTATACTGCCATTTGAAATCTTGCATACAGGACACCAGGTCGCCCAGAAATACACCAGCACGGATTGTCCACGGTAATCTTCCAGATTAATCATTTCACCCGTAATCAGCTTTCCGGCTAACAACGGCGCCTGACCCATGACGGCATCGCGCAACTGCCAGGCTCTGACACCTAAAAATACAGTCAAAATCAACAGGATCTGCAACAACCAGTTCAGCCAGCGGTGTTTTTTGAAAAAGTCTTTGATTACTTGCAATTGGGGCATGGTCAGTCAACTATGGCAGAAAATGCCGCTCGTACAGGGGCAGGGTAACCCTCAATGGTTAATGAGGGATTTTGAGGGTCCAGGAAATGTTTCAGAGATTCAAAAATCATCCAGTCCGTCGCTCGTTGCTCTTCCGTGCTCGTGGTGCTGATATCCATCACTCGAATCTGTTTAAACCCACAGCGGGCCAGCCATAATTGCATGGCATCTGCACTGGGTAAAAACCAGACATTACGCATCTTGCCATAACGCCCCTGAGGAACCAATACCTGCTGCTCATTTCCTTCTATGATCAGGGTTTCCAGCACCAGCTCTCCACCCGGCTTAAGACAACTCTTCAACTGCAAAAGGTGGTCAATGGGTGAACGGCGATGATAGAGCACGCCCATGGAAAACACCGTATCGAAGGCATGCAGGTTTTCCGGTACCGATTCGATACCCAGAGGCAGCACATACACTGGCAAATCCCCCAGAAAATGTCGAATGGCCCGATACTGCATCACAAACAGGGCTGAAGGGTCGACGCCCATCACCAGTTCGGCGCCCTCGCCCAGCATACGCCAGCCGTGGTAGCCATTACCACAACCCACATCGAGAATTTTACGACCCTTGAGTGACTGAATCTGGCTGCTTATACGGTCCCATTTCCAGTCCGATCGCCATTCAGTATCTATATCCACGCCATGGACATGATAAGGACCTTTGCGCCAGGGCATGAGCTGTTTCAGTCGCTGTGTTAACTGATCTCGCTGATCATCGGACAGGGGAGTGCTCTGTGTGACGGTGATGGCTGAAGCATTCAACTCCAGCTGCTGAGGAGAGTAATAAGGCAGGCTGTCAATCACCTGCTGCCAGCGATCAAGATTACCATGACGCTCGATACTCAGGCCTTTTTCAATTTGCTCGGGCAATAGCTTCAGCCAGGGCTCCAGTTCAGTGTCGCGCATGGCCTCGAACAGCCCCTGATATAAATTCATTTGATTGCCAGCATGGACACAAAATTAAAACACTGAAACCACTGCATACTCTGACTAAAGCCCGCCTGTTTAAATCGTTGATGATGCACTTCAACCGGTTCCGGTATCAGCACATTTTCCAGTGCTGTGCGCTTCTGGCTGATTTCCAGATCGCTATAACCATTGGCTTTCTTGAACGCATGGTGGAGTTCCGTCATCCAGCGCTGCTGGTCTTCATCAAAACTGACTTTCTCTGATACCAGCAAAACACCTCCCGGTTTCAGTCCCTGATAAATTCGATCAAGCAGTGTCTGACGAGCCTCTGGCGCAATGAACTGAAGAGTGAAATTCATCACCACCAGCGAGGCCTGCTGTATATCCACATCCCGTATATCGGCACAGAGCAGTTCCACCGGCATACTGGACGTGTCCTGATCGATATACTGCTGGCATTGTTCAATCATCGCCGGAGAATTATCCACCGCCAGAATCTCCACCTGCTCTGCCTCAATGGCATGGCGCAAAGCGAGAGTCACAGCACCCAGCGAGCAACCCAGATCGTAACAGCGGCTGTTATCCTGCACATACTGCCGGGCCAGCACCGGCATCATCGACAGCAGGGTACTGTAACCCGGCACCGAACGGCCGATCATATCGCGGAACACATTCACTACCGACTGATCAAACACAAAACCGGTAATGGCCTCGAATGGCTGTGCGTATAAAGAATCCTGGCCTTTATTGTCGCTCATGGAAGCCTTTACCCAATACATCAATTCTGTATATTCTACACGGAATCGGGTATAAATAACCCACCCCCCTTTTGTTCAACACAAACCATTCCTGCAGCACAAGCCATGAATTTGCATAAATTTCCCGATCTATATTCATACCAGATTGAACAGGCAGAACAGCTTAACGACAAACTCTACAAAGGCTTCCTCAGCCATATGAACGATAAAGATATCAGGCAGAGCCACCACTTCGGCGGTCGTTATGAAAATATTTACATCAACTCGGAAAAAATCCCAGAACTGGACACCATCCTTCATCAGGCCATCCAGTGCGCCAGCGAAATACTCGACATACCCACATCCAGACTAAAAGCCGGCCTCTGGTTCAACGCCATGGGCAAAGGACAGGTCACCACGGCACACCGCCACGACGATGATGATGAGTTACTATCCGCCGTTTATTATGTACGCATTCCGGAAAACTCCGGCCAGTTGATATTAAGCGAACAAAACCTGCGCACCGAAGTGACACCTAAAGCAGGCCTGTTTATGTTTTTTCCACCGGATATGATGCATGAAGTGACGGTGAATAACAGTGAGGAGATGAGATTATCGTTGGGGATTAATATTGGGCCGGGTTGATTATTTTTTCATATTCTCTATCAAAAATACTTCAATTTAGAGATATGTTTTCTCTTGAGCAGTTGTCGAGCAGGCACATTCATCATGTGGCGACGAGGGAACCCTACATG
>CBDULX010000193.1:0-5786 GCA_965368175.1 uncultured Gammaproteobacteria bacterium
AAACGCAAATAAAAGCAAAAGCATCTAAGAATTTGTGCTTCTTAAGTGCCTGAGAAATGTTAGTGTTGCCTGCATGGATGCAGGAGGTACGATTCTATGGATGGAATCGGTAGAGTCGAGTCAGGAACAGAGACCGAGAACAATGCCTGGAGCAATTGTTGAGAAATCTTGATTTTAATAGTCGCATAAATAACAAGCTTGTAAGATCCCTCGACAACTGCGTCCATGCAGGCAACGCGTATAAACGCCAAGGTTTTATTTGATTTATCTAGAAGGTTTTTTACTCTGAGACCAAGACTCACAAGAACTGAACGAATAATTTCATAAATCTGTTTTGTAAGTCATGAGTTATAATACGCATGAAAAAAAAGCCGGATCAGGGAAATGATCCGGCTTTTTTGTTTCAGTTAGGGAGCCTCTAGTTAAGTCTGGTTGTAGTAGGCTGCGATGAAATAATCATGACTTGATCAGAGGTTCTTAGTAAAGCTTATGACTATCATCTTCCCGCATCAAATACATGAGGTGCATGGCAGCTGTAGCAATTACCGTCATCTTTCGTGCTAGTACCGCTGTGCTCTTTATTATGGCAGGTTTTGCAACGATCAGTGTCTACCTTGTAGCCAGTGGCACCAATGCCAGGGAAATAACCGGTCAGGTTAGGTTTTTCCAGGCCCACGGTTTCAGCGGTGTGAGTACCGTGACAGGCATTACACTTGACCATGGTGTGGGTCATTTTTGATGCGGCATATTCATCAACCAGTTGCTGGTCAGTTTCATGGCAGCCACCGCCTAAACAGGAGTAACTGAATTCCACTGCGAAGCTGGTATCGAATACCTGAGTTGCTGCTGTCACATCACCCGCTCTTGCTGAAGAGATAGAGCAAAGCATTATTGCGAACAACACTGTTACAAGGCCAGTGACTTTTTGTATATATTGAAATTTCATGTCTGTTCCTCCCCTCAGGCCCTGGCCAGTTTAACGGCACAGTGTTTATAAATTGGCTGCTTACAATCCGGGTCGACCCAGTTCATGGTTAGTCGATTGGTTGCGGCCAGGCGATTGCCATAAATGGCCTTGTCCGCTGGATCAAGATCAGCAAAATGCATGGGAACAAACACCTGGCCTTTTTGTACCGTGCCAACCACCAGTGCTTTAATTACAATTTCACCGCGGCGGGTAGTCAGACGCACCAGATCGCCGGTAGAAACTTTCAGGGATGCGGCATCATCCGGATGTAATTCCACATAATTTTCCGGCACCATTTCATGTAACTGTGGCACACGCTTGGTTTTGGTGCGGCTATGGAAATGCTCGATAACACGACCGGTAATCAGCCAGAAGGGATAATTACGATCCGGTATTTCAGGTGCT
The DNA here is from genome assembly GCA_965368175.1 of uncultured Gammaproteobacteria bacterium. Lineage (GTDB taxonomy): Bacteria > Pseudomonadota > Gammaproteobacteria > SZUA-229 > SZUA-229 > CBDULX01. The sequence continues at coordinate 1,373 of CBDULX010000193.1, forward strand.
TCTATATAATCGACCGCCCATAGATAGGCGCGACTCAGATTATCCGGGTCAACCCAGACGGCATCCTGTGTGCCGCCCTGAGTATCATCCCAGTTGGTGCTATAACGACCGTCGGTGTACATGCGTGTACCACCGTATATGTTGGTGGGCGTAGATGGCCACTGAATACCATTATTGGCTTCGATAGTGTCATAACTCATGCCGCTCATATCACAGATGGTGCCAGAGGTGCAGGCTTTCCATTCTTCGAAAGCCTGTTCCGAAGTGCTGAAGCCAATTAATGATTTGCCATCTTTGTCGGCGAAACGGGCATCCATAGAGGCAATCTTGTCGGCCACCATTTTAGTAATATCGAGATCGGAATAAGCACCATAACCCTGTGAACGAAGATCATAACCAGCCGGTAAAACCGCCTGGCGGCCGATATTTACTTTACGTTCCGAACAGGTGTATACACCGGTCTTTTCTCCCCACATCGCCGCGGGCAGGAACATGTCGGCGAAATGAGTACATTCCATGGGCTCATAAATATCCTGCACCACAATGTAAGGGCGGTCAGGATTATTAAAGTCCATATAGGAGTACAGTTTATTCAGATCAGGCAGTGTAACAGCCGGATTGGTACACTGAACCCAGAACACGCTGAGTTCACCGTTACGCATCATTTCAACCTGACTGTTGATGTCCTGGTAGTCTCGATTGGATGTGATAACCGTGGGTTTTCGCGGTGGAATTTTACCTCTGGGAATGTTCCAGAAGTCTTCCAGTTCACCGACATGATCCGGGTTGTAACAGTTCCGATAAGCAGCCAGCGCAGACGAACCACCGGCTTCGCGGTTACTCATAGCTGTAGCCTGGCCGGTGATGCTGAACGGTGAGGAGCCTGGACGTCCAATCTTGCCCTGTATTAAATGCATGGCGCAAATCATACGTACGGTATCGGTGGCGCCCATGGACTGGTACACGCCCTGAATAAACAGTGATAAGGTTTCAGGCGATTCACCAATCCATTTTGCAGCCAGGGCAATATCAGCGGCAGGACAACCTGTGATAGCAGCTACATAATCAGGCGTGTATTTTGCGACTGTGGCCGCCATGGCCTCATAATTCCGTGTGTGTGCATTGATGTAATTAGTGTCGGTCAAGTTGTTGGCAATGATCTGTTGCACGATGCCATTGATCAGGGCGAGGTTGGTACCGGGTTTTAGCGCCAGATGTAAATCAGCGCTACGAGCAGTTAAAGTACTGCGTGGGTCTACCACAATCAGTTTCGGAACCCGTGAACTTCTACGTGCTCTGGCAATACGACGCCATAACTGGGGATGCATCTCGGCTGGATTCATACCGAATACAAAGAAACAGTCGGTGCTTTCGATATCATCGTAGCAACCGGGAGGACCATCGGAACCAAAGGTGGTCAGGTAACCGACAACCGCCGCTGCCATACACAAGCGGGTATTGGAATCCATGGTGCCGGTACCTATGGCACCCTTGGCGAGTTTTCCGAAAGCATAATATTCTTCAAGCGTCCACTGCCCGGTGTTGTATGTGGCGATAGAATCAGCGCCTTTAGCATCCACACCATGAATTATTTTCTGGCTCAGAATAGTGGTCGCTTCATCCCAGGTGATTTTTTTCCATTCACCATTGGCGTCTCTGATCAGTGGCCATTTGCCACGGTCCGGAGCATCCAGGATTTTATGTTCATATAGGCCTTTAACGCAGACTCTGCCATTATTCGTCGGATGATTTTCATTGCCGCGAACAGCAACAGCTTCGCCGGCTGAATTAACCCCAATGTGCAGGCCACAACCAAAGGAGCAATAACCACAGACGGAATAAACCCAGCCTGTCACGTTGTCAAATGTATCATCGGCTTTTGCTTCAGTACTGGTTAATAAACTGATTATACCGCCACCAATCACTGCCTGTGATGAAACAAGTGCACTCCATTTTAAAAAACTGCGTCGGCCATGATTGCAGATATTGGGGTCTTTTTTAAGGGCCTCAATTTCTTCTTTACTAAATACCTTGACGGTACTTTCAATTTCATTAGATGCCATAACACTCCACCAAGATTATTAAAAGAATGTATTGTCTCGTTGCAGGAATAAAAACCTGACGGATATAAACAGGACATTTCTCAATGCGAGCTCATATTTGCTTAGGAGGAAGGTATGGGGCAATGACAAATGTCACTTAGGAAAAAATATTTTTAAAGATAATGAATTTTCTGTTGGATAAGCAAAAAGCCTATTGACATTTAGTTGATAATTTATTTAATAAAATGCGAGATGTCGAGGCAATGATAATGCAGGAAGCTGTTAGTACTTATAGTTTAATGTATTGATTGCCAATGGAATCAAATAAATACTAAGGGTTTATTTATCGTCCATGAATAAGGGAAGCCAGGCCGCTTTTATAATTAAAATAATACCTGTTTTCAGCTTATCCACCTGAACTTATGCGTTCAAGCGCCTGATGATCGAGTACGATAAAGCCATCTCGGTTATTGCAGATATACTTATCCGATTCCAGCTGTTTAATACTTCTTATTAAGGTTCTTTGGGTAACGCCCAACATGTCAGCTAACTCAACACGCGACAGGGAATCTTGCAGGCAGGCATTTTTTAAATGTCGTTCAGAGTGGGTTTCATTTAGAAATACCAGGTATGAAGCCAGGCGCTCCAGCGCATTTTTCTGGCCCAAATTAGCTATATGGCGTATATAGGAGTTTAAGTTGCGTGACATGGCCTGTAGCAGCGTGTCGGTAATTTCCTTGTGGCGTTCTGTGCTTTTGCCTAAATCCTCATTCTTTATATAACAGACACTGACATCAGTGAGTGCTTCCGCTGAGCTGCCATGGGATTCGAGGAATAAATCTTCACAGGCAATCAGGTCACCGGGTATTTGTGCAAGTTTATGAATTTGTTGCTTGCCATTGGGTAAGGTTTTATAAACCTTAATTTCGCCAGATATCAGAATGAAGAGATGGCTGCAGGTTTCACCTTCTTTATAGAGCGATTCTTTTTTATCGAAATGTTTTAAATTCAGGCTGAGCTGTAAGTCGCGTTTGGACTCTATACTTAGATTCGAAAAGTAATACGATGTATCCATAATGCAGGACACACATCGAACCTCTGCTGGTTTATGTAAACATGGGCCAGCTGTTTTATCTACTTCGATTTGATAGTTTAATATTTTGTTATGCATACATTTTATATAACGTACCGAGTTCCAGAAAGGTTCCATATTTTTTAATGGAATTTGACAGGTAGTTCGGTAATGTTATTAATTAGTAAATTAATATATTATTTGTATTTAATTTACTAATTAATGTTTGTTGCTTGAATTTCGGTCGGGGAGGATAACGTAATTTTATCTAAAATTTCTTGATGTTGGTTAATGTTTGAAAATGGATGTTAATTTAGAGAGTTGTCATCGACCATAGGGACGAGCTCATCCATGGGCGAAGTTACGATTCCAGGGAAGGAATGGGTGAAGTCGAGTCAGGATGACAACGCAAGTACTAACTTTAGCTGATTGAAGTATCATCATACTGTCATCTCGACTGGATCAAAGCGAAATGGAGAGATCTTCAGGCCTGTGCCCTTCATATGGATGAGTTGCAATCACAAATCCATAACAACAGTCTTTATGCCAGGCTATATTAATGGCGCAACGGGGTAGCAGTTTAGAGGATCTGCTTGAAGTGTGTGGGCTAAGTGTAAACGAGGCGCAGTTGCTGTTAATGTTGCATCAGAAAAACGGGTTGCCTGAAGCTAGTCTATTTTGCATTGCATATTAGTTGCGCATGGGTTTCGCCTTGCTGGGCGAGTTACTTTCTTTGGCACACAAAGAAAGTAACCAAAGAAATGTGCCCCAACTCACAAGCCCTTCATAAAATGCTATGAAGGGTTCCCTCGTCAGTCCTGATTGATGCAGCTGCTGCGAAACTCACGAATTACAAAAAGCTTAATTCGCTCAGACATTCTCGCAGACAACCCTGCATAAATCACTCCTTCCTCGGCTTGATCAATGGGGAACCTGACAAGCTGGTAGATCACTTCGCTTATGCTTTTTCCCCTCTGTGATTTACCCTACTGATTTACAATGCACGGCAAACCACAGAGGGGTTCTTGTGTGTAAAGATGACACGCATATAATCAGTGCGAATTGCACCAACTTTCTTTTACTTTTGTGTTTAAAAGTCTCCCCTTTGGAGCAAGCTGAGGAGGGAGTGATTGATGAGGAGGCTTTCTGCGAGGATGTCTGAACAAATCATGCTTTTATGATTTGTGAGTTCCGCAGCAGCTTCAGCAATTGCGAGCGACGAAGGAACCCTCATTGAATTTTATGAGGGCTTGTGAGTTGGGGCGTGTTTCTTTGGTTCGGTTTCTTTGCACGAGCAAAG
>CBDULX010000194.1:0-5697 GCA_965368175.1 uncultured Gammaproteobacteria bacterium
GCTCGAACCTTGTTAAGCTCTGAAATCATCTGACTTCTATAGTTGTCATCATCCAGGATTCGTGAAATTTCATCGGCAATCTTCTCCGGCCTGGCATCATGCTGGATCAGTTCTTTCACTATGCCTTTTCCCGCCACGATGTTAGCCAGGCCAATATGATCGATTGTCACCAGTCGTTTGAGTATGAAATAGGAAATGGGAGAGATCCGGTAGGTGATCACATTGGGGATTCCCATTAAAGCGATTTCCAGTGTGGCAGTGCCGGATGCAGCAATAATCGAATTGCATACCTGCATAACGTCATAGGGCAGGTCCTTTACCCTTCGAATGGCTAAATCATCATAACCTTTGCAGTATGGAGCAATATCGGAATCTTCCAGGCTGCTGGCAATGGGCAGGATGAACTGGATATCCGGGTAGCGTTGTTTGAGTAATTGAGCGGCTTTGAGCTGGAGCGGAAGGATGCGTGTAATTTCACCTTTACGGCTGCCTGGGAACAGACCGATGACAGGTTTTGTGCTATCAAGCTCATATTGTTTGAGGGCCTCGTCTTTGCTCTTTCGAGGACGAGCCTCGTCCACAAGAGGGTTGCCAACAAAGCGTACCGGTACATTGGCTTCGCGATAAAACTTTTCCTCGAACGGGAACAGCACTGCCATCATGTCGATAATTTTACCGATTTTATGTACCCGATGAGGACGCCAGGCCCAGACCTGGGGGCTGATATAAAACAGAACTTTGACACCGGCAGACTTCGCTGCAGCGGCCAGTTTGAAATTGAATTCCTGGTAGTCGACCAGGATTAACAGGTCCGGTGGATTGGCTGTTACATCATCGCGCATACGATTCAGCACCGCCATAATGGTGCGGTATTTGGCCAGCACTTCCACTATACCCACTACGGTAATGTCCGAGCAGTCAATCAGGGGGTCGACTCCGGCCTGTTTCAGCTTTTCACCGCCCAGGCCACGAACCTGAATATCGGGGTCCATATCGTGCAGGGCTTTTATCAGGTTAGCGGCGTGCAAATCACCGGAGGCTTCTCCGGCACTGATCATAATGGATTTGGGCATAGCGTCTTCATGAGTTTCGGGTAAATGCATCTGTGATTGTTGAATGCATTCACGGTCCATTTTTTACTTGCCCATCCAGAGAGGATCTCTATAAGATGAGCGCTGATTTTTGCAAAACATTGTACCGGAAACCATGACAGACGACATCGATTTTGACCTGAGCCCTTACCGTTTTATTGCGGGTGTGGATGAAGCCGGCCGGGGTCCGCTGGTCGGCGCAGTGGTGGCCGCCGCAGTAATACTGGATGAAAAACGCCCCATTGCCGGCCTGGCTGATTCCAAAAAACTCAGTGAGAAAAAACGCGAATATCTGGCTGAGCAGATTCGTGAGCAGGCACTGGCCTGGTCGGTGGTGTCAGTAGACGCGGGTGAAATTGACCGCATTAATATTTTGCAGGCCAGTCTGCTTGCCATGAAGCGCGCTGTGGAATTGCTACATTGGGCTCCTGATCTGGTACTGGTGGATGGCAACAAATGCCCGGATCTAAGTTGTCGGGTTGAGGCCATAGTAAAGGGCGATAGTAAGGTGGCTGCCATCTCGGCGGCCTCGATACTGGCCAAGGTCGACCGCGACCATCAGATGTATGAACTGCATGGTCAGTTTCCTCAGTTCGAGTTCAATCGACATAAGGGCTATCCCACTAAACTGCATGTGGAGTTGCTGCAGAAGTATGGGCCCTGTCCGTTCCATCGAAAATCCTTTGGCCCGGTTAAAAAGCTATTGTAAACAACAATTTATAGGCGATTATTTAAGCTGCCTTATTATGCTGTACAGTCTGCGGCAGTGAATAAAGAATTGATTGTCTGTGTTTTTTCCGTGTGGTGGTTAAGCCCTGCACGACCGGGGTTTAAAGCAATAAATGTGGGGCCAGGCACTCAAAATACCGTTCATAATTCTGTCTAAATGGTTTATTGCTACATTCCCGGGCAAGTAGGATAATGCTGTCTGGGCAACTACCAGGCCTCAATGTCTATTGTTGTTTTTATTAAAATAGTATAAAAATCAACAATATAAGAAATAAAATTAAAGTAAATAATATTAGCTAGTAGACGATTCAATGAGCCCCCGATTTATTCATCTGAGATTACACACCGAATACTCCCTGGTTGACGGGACGGTGCGTATCAAAAACCTCATGCAGGTTGCTGCTGATCAGGGGATGCCTGCTCTGGCCCTGACTGACCAGAGCAACCTGTTTGCCATGGTGAAATTTTATCGGGCTGCACTTGCTGCAGGAATCAAGCCGATCATCGGTGTGGATGCCTGGATTCGTCCTGCGAACGAAACCGAACCTCCCTCGCGTATGGTGTTGTTATGCCAGAACAATGAGGGTTATCTGAATCTTACTCAGCTGGTGTCACGGTCATACCTGGAAGGTCAGCACGGTGGCATCCCCATGATCGAAGTGGACTGGCTGCGTGAGTCGAATGAAGGGCTCATCGTATTATCCGGTGGTCGAGAAGGGGATGTGGGTCGTGCCTTGCTGGCTGGACATCAAATGCTGGCAGAGGAGCTGCTCAAAGCCTGGCAAAGTATTTTCCCAGGTCGTTATTATCTTGAGCTGCAGCGTACCGGCCGTGAAGGTGAAGAGGAATATTTGCATTCAGCGGTCAATTTGGCCATCGCCACCCAGACCCCTGTGGTGGCGACGAATGATGTACATTTTTTAAAACAGTCCGAATTCGATGCTCATGAAGTTCGGGTGTGTATTCACGACAGTCGTACAATGGATGATCCCCGGCGGCCTAAACATTACAGTGATCAGCAATACCTGCGTAGCGAACAGGAAATGATTGAATTGTTTTCCGATATCCCTGAGGCGCTGGAAAACTCGGTGGAGATCGCACGCCGCTGCAGTCTGACTGTTCGCCTGGGTGAAAGCTTCCTGCCCAATTTCCCGATACCGGAAGGCGAAACCACCGACAGTTATTTTGCCCGGGTGGCACGAGAGGGCCTGGCGAAGCGGCTGGATATTTTAATTCCCCTGGAGAAACCTGAGGCTGAGAAAAAGCGCCAGGTTTATTATGATCGCCTTGAGATCGAGATTGGTGTGATCATCAACATGGGGTTTCCCGGTTATTTCCTGATCGTAGCCGACTTTATCCAGTGGTCGAAAGATAATCTTATTCCAGTGGGACCGGGGCGTGGTTCAGGAGCCGGTTCGCTGGTGGCCTACGCCATGCTGATTACTGACATTGACCCACTGCAGTTCGATTTACTGTTCGAACGGTTCCTCAACCCGGAACGTGTATCACTGCCCGACTTCGATATCGATTTCTGTATGGAGGGCCGTGACCGGGTCATCGATTATGTGGCTCAACGATATGGTCGTGACCGGGTTTCCCAGATCATTACCTACGGTTCCATGGCGGCAAAGGCCGTCATTCGAGATGTGGGACGAGTCATGGGGCTGGCGTATGGCTTTGTCGACCGTATAGCCAAACTGATTCCCTTTGAAATCGGTATGACCCTGAGCAAGGCGCTGGAAGAATCGGAAGACCTGGCCAAAGCCTATCGGGATGAGGAAGAAGTGCATGAGCTGATTGATATGGGGCTGTCACTTGAAGGTCTGTCGCGTAATGCCGGTAAACATGCCGGGGGCGTAGTGATTTCACCCTCCGTACTCACCGACTTCACCCCCCTGTATTGTGAGCAGGGTGGGCAGAGTGTAGTGACCCAGTTCGACAAGGATGATGTGGAATCTATCGGCCTGGTGAAGTTCGACTTCCTGGGCTTGCGCACCCTGACCGTTATCGACTGGGCGGTGCAAAATATCAAAAACCGTCATCCCGATCAAAACGATCTGGATGTGAATTTATTACCACTGAATGATGAAGGCGCCTTCGTGCTCCTGAAGCGCGCGGAAACCACTGCTGTTTTCCAGCTCGAATCCAGTGGCATGAAAGATCTGATCAAGCGTCTTCAGCCTGACTGTTTCGAAGACATCATTGCACTGGTGGCCCTGTTCCGACCCGGGCCACTGCAGTCCGGCATGGTAGACGACTTCATCAATCGAAAACACGGCCGGGCGACCGTGGAATACCCCCATCCCGATCTTGAGCCTATCTTAAAGCCTACCTACGGGGTCATCCTGTACCAGGAACAGGTTATGCAGATCGCCCAGATACTGGCCGGTTACTCACTGGGTGGGGCGGATATGTTGCGCCGTGCGATGGGTAAGAAAAATGCAGATGTTATGGCTGAGCAACGGGCCATCTTCATGAAGGGTGCCACCGAGCGTGGAGTGGATGCCAGTAATGCCACTTATATTTTTGACCTGATGGAAAAATTCGCCGGTTATGGTTTTAATAAATCTCATTCCGCCGCCTATGCCTTATTGTCATACCAGACCTGCTGGCTGAAGCACCATTATCCAGCTGAATTCATGGCCGCAGTATTGTCGGCGGATATGGATAATACGGACAAGGTGGTTATTTTAATTGAAGACTGCCACCGAATAGGTCTTGAGGTGCTGGCGCCGGATATTAATCGCTCTATTTATAAATTCAGTGTGCCTGATAATACCAGGGTGCTGTATGGTCTGGGGGCCATTAAAGGAGTTGGCCAGGCAGCCCTGGAAGGCATCATTGAAGAGCGCATCGAGAATGGTTCCTATAAGGATCTTTATGATTTCTGTCGCCGGGTCGATAGTCGCAAGGTCAACAAACGGGTGCTGGAAGCGCTGATCCGGGCTGGTGCACTCGATGTCCTGGGCCCTAATCGTGCCAGTTTGATGGCGAGATTGCAGGATGCCTTACAGATGGCCGATCAATTTCAGCAAAATGCACGGGTAGGGCAGGATGATCTGTTTGGTGAATCCACCGATGATGATTGCATAGCACCGGTAAACGCAATCACCGTACCCGAGTGGGATGATGAACAGCGGCTGACGCTGGAAAAAGAAACCCTTGGACTCTATCTTACTGGTCATCCCATCGAACGTTACGAAGCTGAACTGAGGCGTTTTACCGACTGTCCTCTGGGTGACCTGGCCGATCTTGCCGGTGGCAACAACGGTGAAAATAATTACATGTATCAGAAAAACGCCAGGGAATATAAACTGGCCGGACTGATGGTTGGTATGCGAGTGCGTAAAACCAAAACCGGCGGCAAGATTGTATCGGCAGTACTGGATGATCGAACCGCGCGTATTGAAGTACGCATCTTCGAAGAAAAATTCGAGCAATACAGTTATCTTTTGAATAAAGACAAGCTCATTATCGTGGAAGGCAAGGTGGCCTATGATGATTATTTTGGTGGCTACCGGATTACAGCAGAAACTATTTACGACATTACCGAAGCTCGCCAGAGGTTTGCGCAACGACTGGAAATCCGCATCGATGAACAGCAGGCGGCCAATGGCTTTATCAATGAATTAAATACCGTGCTCAATCCTTTTCGAGAAGGCAGTTGCCCATTATGGATCAATTATAAAAAACAGGACGTGATAGCGAAATTATCACTGGGTGATAACTGGCGAGTGCAACCCAGTGATGAATTAATCAGCCGCTTGAGCAGTTTAACCGGTGGTAACGAAGTGAGTGTGATTTATTAGTTTGCTGGTTTAGTTACAATATAATCTGACAATTTGGACCTGGGTTGATTGTCTCTAACCACCCTGAA
>CBDULX010000195.1:0-5640 GCA_965368175.1 uncultured Gammaproteobacteria bacterium
AAAAAATACAAGTATCTACCTGAACTGCTTAGCACTCCCCTGTATTTTGGAATACTCGCCGCAATTTTCGGAGCCTGGCAGTTATTTGGCAGTCATAAAGAAGGCCAGTGGGATTATTATTCGTCGTCCCTTGCTGGCGCTATGTTTATTTTATTAATTACTATGCTGGTGCGCTGGTTTATTGCCCCTGAGGTTGCGGTCATTAGCCAGATGATGGGTAAGGTCGGCAATACAGGCAAGTACATTCATAGTCTACTAGGCCTTAACTATGTCGTTATAGGTATTGTTGTAGGCATTATAGTAGTCAATGTTTTCAAAGTACCTGACTGGGCACAAAACGGCGTCCGTCTATCGAGATTAGGACTAAAAACCGGCGTCATCCTTTTAGGCACCTTATACAGTGCCGCAGAGCTGGTTAATCTGGGCGGCCTTTCGATTGTAATGATCGGTTTCTTTGTACTGGGCTCAGTAGGCCTTGTATTATGGATAGGTGCTCGCATGAAAATTCCAAATTCCATGGGCGGTGTGTTATCAGCCGGCATGGGAGTGTGCGGAGTATCGGCAACCGTTGCCGCAGCACCCGTAGTACAGGCCAAGTCCGTTGAAATTGCCTATACCATTGGCACCATCCTCCTCTGGGGTGTGGGTTGTATGTTTGTATTTCCTGTCATTGGTAACCTGTTGAATATGACACACGTGCAGTTTGGCGCATGGGCAGGCACCGGTATACTTAATTCAGCCCAGGTCGCAGGAGCCGCTCTGGCTTTTCAGCCCGATGGCATCGAAACACTTAAGGTCGCTGAAATATTTAATATAACCCGTGTCCTGGTATTACCAATTATCGTTATCTGGTTAGCCGTCTGGTATGTAAGACGAGAAGAAACCGTTACTGCGCAGGTAAATGTTGGACGGGTTATATTTGAAAAATTTCCAGTATTCGTACTTGGTTTTATTCTGATGTTTGCATTATCGACTACCGGTATGTTTGCACCGGCTAATCATTACAAAGGCAAGTACTTTGCTAATACCACTGAAACAGGGTTCAAAGAAAGCAATTTACTAAAGGCAGGTGAAATTGCCACACTGAAGTCTGAATTATCGAAGGTGCAACGTGTCAATCGTCGTCAGGCCTTAGAGAGACTTATCGAGAATGGCAAAATCATGAGTATTGACGATGATGATACTTTACGCGGCCTGGTAAATGCCAAAGTCTTATCCAAAGATGCCGACAATATTCTAAAAGCTGCACACAAAGCCGTGCGTCATACTGCCAAGAAAATAAAAGTTTTTAGAAACTGGATCACCTGGCTATTCGCATTTGGTCTGGTCGGACTGGGTATGCAAATTACTGTATCGGCCATGAAACAGGCCGGTGGACAACCCGCGGTTATTGGCGGCATAGTCGGTTTACTTAAAGCTGTATTATCGCTGGTCGTTGTTATGCTACTGATTTCAGAAACCGTTTAGGAATAGGAGAACTTAACATGACCGAACAACAGAAATTTGATCGCGGTTCGGCATTATCGATTTTCGGTAGTGACCGTAAAGAAGACCTTATTGCCCTGTTACTGGCACTGATCATTGCTTTCACGGTTTACTTCACCGTTTAATAATGAATAATCCTGTAACACCTGGTTGTGAATATTTGGGATAACATATGATAGCTGCACATAATATTCTTCTATCCAGTCATGGAACAGATGGCGCAAAGGCTGCTGAAAGAATGGCTCTTGAAGCATGCCATAAAAACTCCCATCTGATGCATCTGCTGGTGGTTCCTGACTTCTGGAAACACATGATGGGTGATGACTGGCTAAACAATGGCATCACCCGTGACCGATATGCTCGTTACCTGGAAAGTGAACTGGGACGTGAGCTAGATGAGCATATCGAGCGTGTCCGCAATCAGGCACAGAGCATTGGTATGACCTATACCAGTCAGATAATACTTGGCGAACCTGACAGTTGCCTGAGTGAGTGCTGTAACCAGGGCAATTTCGACCTGGTTGTAGTAGGTTCCCAACGACCAAAAGGAAAAGCCGGTCTGAAATCACGCATGACAACAGATCGGGCGCTCAAATCGATAAAGACACCTCTGTTGATTGCACCCTACCCAGATGAATGAGGAGCAAACCCCACCGGTAGATGGTGATGATGCAGCCTGGGTTTCATTTAAAACACCGTTAAAAAGCAGTGATTTAATCGCCTTCTGTCAGGATATATATCGATTATTAAGAATAAATCCCTACCTGGAATTTATTAACTGGCAACAGTTAACAAACAATCTATATCAACTTGAAGCTTTAAATATCAGCAATAAACCCGCCATATCTCTGAATCTCAATATTGAAGTAGAACCATTAGACGACGGAGTTCGTTTGAAATACAACCATGGCATAAAAGCCAGTACTTTATTCAGGGTTACACAGGAAACAGATGGAAGTAATCTTACGATTATTGACTCTTACGATACTTTGACCACAGATGAACGTATGCAAAGGTTAGACGAAGTCGATAAAAGCCTGGTCAAATGGGCCGAAGATATACAACAATACCTGATACGGTGGAATCGGTGGTCAAGATTTACACCCTGGCGATGGTACATGAAGTACATATGGCAGCCGATGAAACCTTCGGCGAGACGAATAACCTATATGTTATTGTGGATTAGCCTGGCAGAAATATCACTATTATTATTAGGCGCTGCCATTTACGTTATCGAATTTTAATAAATACAACCCAAACAACACGTTTTAAAAATTAATAAAGTACTGTTATAAATTACACCATCATTTATATATCTACAACACCTCAACTTCATTTTTATCACTTCACTCAAGAAACCGCCCCATCCACCCAGTAATGAAGTTAATAAAAAATTAACTTCACCAGTTCTATAGGTAATCTTCCTTAATTAAATAAATGAGTGCGTTTTAATATGGGAATATTTACTATTTTTCAACTAATGTGTTCAATTTTTGATCAATCATCTGGATTGTTTTCTATTGTAAGTCACCGAGTTGTAATCGAAGCAGTAAAACCGTTGTATTCCTATACGGAGACTATTAATGAATAACTTAAACAATGATGTATCTGCTGAGACAAAAATAGACGACTTCCTTGCAATGGGCGATATAGAAATAAAGATCCTGTTTTCATCTGACAATCCCGTATTACTCGGCAAAACATTTCAGTCTTCTATCCACCAGATATCAAAAGAGAAGCTTCATCTCGAAGTGTGTCGAAAACTGGTATTAAATTCAGTTATTGACATGAGCGTATATTTGAAAAACAGTAATAAAAATTATCAACTAACTGGCAATGTTAGATCGTGTGACCCATCGGATAAAACCGATCATTACAAGGTCGCTATTGTGTTCAGGGAACGACAGGATCAGCCCACTGACTTTAGAGAATGGAATAAGGGATTTAGAAAAAACATTAAAAGTCAATTACAGTAATTATTCAGTATAAGGAAGAATAAAAATTCAAGATAGGGATATCAATAGGGTCAGACACGATTGATTTAGTAATTTACGTTACATATTTATTACATTAATATTTCATAATTGTAATTCTAAAATAGAGAGCTAGCATGGCGCGCCAACCGAGATTTTCACTCCCAGGGCAGCCTCAGCATATCATCCAAAGAGGTAATAATCGACAGGAAATTTTCAATTCAGACAGGGACTATCGTTTTTATTTGGATAAGCTTGAGGAAAAAAGCATAGAACACCAGCTATATATACACGCTTATGTACTTATGCCAAACCATACGCATATTCTGGCCACACCGTGTACTGATAAAAGCGTAACCAAGGTACTACAGTCACTTGGACGTTGTTATGCACAGTACTACAATTACATCCACGACCGTACGGGCACTTTGTTTGAAGGTCGTTATAGAGCAACAATCGTAGAAACCGACACTTACCTGCTTAATTGTTACCGGTACATTGAATTAAATCCGGTTAGAGCTGGCCTGGCAAAATATCCATCAGAATATTTCTGGAGCAGTCATCGTTATAATGCATTGGGAATAGTGGACAAGGCAATCACACCTCATGACAAATACTTATCACTTGCCAGGAAATCCAGTACTTGTTTCCATGAATATAACAAATTATTTGAATCTACTTTAGATGAAAAAACTATAGAAGAAATAACCGAATCTACAAACAAATCATGGGTGCTCGGCAGCAAGGACTATAAGAAAACTATAGAAAAAGTCCTTAATAGACGAACTTCTCCCAAGCCTAGAGGTGGGGATAGAAAATCCATAAACTGGAATGTAAAAAGCGCATAATAATTTTTAAATAACAAAGAATGTTGACTTTTTTTACTGTTTTCAACGATAACTAATTACGCTCCGTTTCATTAGCATTTCCTTTTACAATATATTCTTATTAAACCAATTACTCCTGATATTTTTAAATTATTTTTTAATTTTTTCTACTAGCAACTTTATTCTATTTTTTAATTCAATCGTGCCTGACCCTATCGATATTATTTCACAAGATATCTTTTCAATGTGTTAATTTAGCCGCCGTCTTGGCAAGTCAACAGTTTATTAGCAATTATCGTTTGACATTTATGCGAAGACTCAGAAGTAAATATTCAATCGACATTAATCAATACTACACTTGAATATTTACATATTATTAATGACATAATAAAAATATCAGAAATTATTATTTATGCATGTCCTTTTAATTCTGCATTACATCTTAATCTTGTTTCATTTATATCTATTTTCATTTTTGACTTTTTACATATTTATATTGTGATCACATATCGAGGAGAAATTAGTAATGAAATTACAAAAGACGATGTATTTACTCTCAGCTTTAGCATCTTCATCTATCGCACTCTCAGCATTTGCCGCCCCTGGAGATGGTGGTGTAGATGAATTTGGCATGGAAGATCACAGCGCCACATGTAAGTGGGACCAAAGTTACCAGCATTTATCTGTTGCCGATTTTGATGGGAACGGCCGTGTAACATTTAAAGACATAGATTTACTAAGTAATGCTATTAATGAATTTCAAAGAGATGGTAAAAAAGGCTACCAGGCATTTTATGATATTGATAATGCAGTTATTGGTCCAAACGGAGAAACTGAAAACAAACTTGATTTCGCCGACATGGCCAAAGCCAATATGGACCTTATGTTTTCATTCATGAGAAGAAGCAGTAAATTAGATCAGGAAGTCGCTTCGCAATATCACGCCACTAAAAAATATCGTGATATCAAACAGGCCATTCTAGATGGCTTTGCCCCCTTTACCCAGGAATACGAAAATCACGGCATCCATTTACTCAAAATGCCCGAGGTCGCGGCAGATGGAACCATCATTAATAATGTAATCGATGGAAAGTTCGATGCGGCATACCCCGAAGGCTTAAACTATGACCGTTACGGAAACCTGGTCGGTGTGTTTTATGCTGTCGGCCCTGACTTCAAGCGTTTACTGGAAGGTGATCAGCAACATTATGATGACTGGGTCAATGGCGATTTTGTCAAACTGATGAATGAAACCGATTCAAAGGGCAATAAGCTTAATGACTTGATGGTATATGGAACTAATGCAAATGGTGACCCCATCATTAAACCCATTGGGTTTTCTGATGATGAAAATG
>CBDULX010000196.1:0-5612 GCA_965368175.1 uncultured Gammaproteobacteria bacterium
GATTCGGCTCACCTTTCATGAACTTCTCACCGCCCTTGCCACGCCAGCCGGCGAGAAAGCCGATACCTGAACCCGGCTCGGTTTCAAAGTTGGTAACAAAATCAGGATAGTTTTTGAACTTACGCTCACCTTCAGGCGTAGTAAACGCCGGCAATTTCAGACGTGAACCCATTTCGATCAACACTTCCTGGAAGGGCTTGCAGTCACCTTTCGGCGGCACCACAGGAATACGTACGGAATCTACCGGGCCATCGTATTCTGAGATCGGACGATCCAGCATGGACATAACATCATGACGTTCCAGGTAAGTCGTATCCGGTAACACCAGATCGGCATAGGCCACCATTTCTGACTGAAAGGCATCGGCCACGATCAGGAATGGTATTTTATACTCGCCGCTGTCGTCCTTGTCGTTCAGCATATTGCGAACTTCGGAAGTGTTCATAGATGAGTTCCAGGCCATGTTGGCCATGAAGATCATCAGGGTGTCGATGGGATAGGGATCGCCACGCCAGGCGTTGGTGATGGCATTGTGCATCATGCCATGGGCCGACAGAGGGAATTCCCAGGAAAAAGCTTTATCGAGACGAACCGGCTCGCCTTTATCATCCACAAACAGATCATCCGGGTCTGCCGGCCAGCCTAATGGCATACCGTCCAGAGGCGTGTTGGGTTTAACGCCTTCCGGGCCTTTCGGTGTTTTCGGGCAGGGCGGAATAGGACGCGGAAATGGCGCCTTATGACGGAAACCGCCGGGACGATCGATGGTGCCCAGAATCGACATCAGGATGGACAGTGCGCGGATGGTCTGGAAACCATTGGAGTGTGCCGCCAGACCACGCATAGCGTGGAAGGATACCGGATTACCGATCACTGACTGATGTTCACGACCCCAGGTATCGGTCCAGGCAATGGGCAGCTCGATTTTCTCGTCCCGGGCCGTAATACCCATTTCATGGGCCAGGCGACGGATGACGTCGACAGGGATACCGGTCACGTCCGACGCCCATTCTGGCGTGTATCCTTCCACCTGCTCTTTCAGCAGCTGGAACGATGGCTTAACTGGAGTACCGTCATCCAGGGTGTATTCACCCAGCAGGAAGGGATCGGCGCCTTCGGTATGGGTGCGCACGGCTTTATCCGTATGACGGTCCCACCACATCTGGTTCTGGTGATCGAAGCAACCTTCTTCCGGATCATTGATGTCCATGCGCACGAACATACCGTGGTTATTGGACTCCTGATCCAGATTCACCAGCTGACCCGCATTGGAGTAATCCTGAAGGAACTCACGATCGTAAAGACCGGTTTTGATCAGCTCATGGATCAGTGCCAGTAACAGGGCACCATCGGTGCCGGGCTTGATGGGTACCCACTCATCAGCGATGGCCGAATAACCCGTGCGCACCGGATTGATGGAAATGAAACGACCACCGTTACGCTTGAACTCGGAGAGCTGGATTTTCAGCGGGTTGGAATGATGATCTTCAGCAGTTCCGATCATCACAAACAGTTTGGAGCGTTCCAGGTCGGGGCCACCAAATTCCCAGAATGATCCACCAATGGTGTAGATCATACCGGCCGCCATGTTCACAGAACAGAAGCCACCGTGGGCAGCGTAGTTGGGCGTTCCGTACTGTTTGGCGAACATACCGGTGAGGGCCTGCATCTGGTCACGACCGGTGAACAGAGCGAATTTCCTGGGGTCGGTAGCACGCAGGTGAGCCATACGCTCTTCCATGATGTCGAAGGCCTGGTCCCAGGAAATCTCTTCGAAATCGGCATCACCACGCATACTACCCTGCTTACGCAGTAAAGGCTTTGTGAGTCGCGCAGGCGAGTATTGTTTCATAATACCCGAGGCACCTTTGGCACAGATCACTCCCTTGTTTAATGGATGATCCGGATTACCCTGGATATAACGAACTTCGTCGTCACGTATTGTTACCCGGATGCCGCAACGGCAAGCACACATGTAACAGGTAGTGTTTTTGACTTCGATGCGACCCTCAGGCTGTTTAATCGCATCGTGTAGCACTTTTTTAGTCATACTTGGAACCTGCCCTTGTAAAGTGGCGGCGATTATAAAGACTCTGACATTTGCTGACTAATCACCATTGTTAAGCGTTTCATAAAATTCTTAAATACTACTTTATTGAGCAATATCAATATTGCCTTGAATATCCTGGACTGTTTCAATAAAACAGGCATGATTCTAGCTAATAAGCTGTTGTTTAAGTTGCCATTATTGACTCAAATCATTTTAGCTACGCACTATCACCTGTATACACGATCAGAGCAATATCCATTTAATTAATGATCTTTTAAATCAGGTTATTATTTTTTAATTTCTCGTATACTTGGCGACATGACTCAACTCATTGACCAGTTCGGACGCAGTATCGACTATGTGCGGGTATCGGTTACCGACCGATGCGACCTGCGCTGCAGTTATTGTATGCCCAAACACTTCCACGGTTTCCACGAACCGGATGAATGGCTCAGTTTCGATGAGATTGAACGGGTGATCGCCACCTTTACTCGCATGGGCACTCGACGCATACGCTTAACCGGCGGTGAACCACTGGTGCGAAAAGGCATAGCCAGCCTGGCTCAGAGGCTGTCCGCAATACCGGGACTGGAGGATCTGTCCCTCAGTACCAATTGCACTCGCATGAAACAACAGGCCGAAGCCCTGAAAGCTGCCGGCATTGACCGTATCAATGTCAGCCTGGACAGCCTGGATGCCGACAAATTCAAACAACTTACCGGTGGTAAACTGGAAAAAGTACTGACTGGCCTCATGGCGGCTAAAAATGCCGGACTCAGTCCCATCAAGATCAACATGGTATTGATGAAAGACATCAATGATAACGAGGTGGAATCCATGGTGGCTTTCTGCATCGAACATGGCTTTACCCTTCGCTTTATCGAGACCATGCCGGTGGGCGACATGGGTCGCAAGGCCACCGAACACTATATTAACTTACAGCAAATCAAGACAAGACTGGCAGAAAGCTTTGATCTGGTGCCCGGCGTCATGCCCGGCGGCGGCCCAGCGCGTTATATGCAGGTAGCCGGTACCGACATCAATATCGGCTTCATCACTCCCCTGTCACAGCATTTTTGTGAAACCTGCAACCGGGTTCGATTGTCGGTAGACGGCACGATCTATACCTGCCTGGGCCAGGAACATAATTTTGAATTACGCCCTTTGCTGCGATCAGGCATTTCTGATGATGAACTGGAACAGGCCATACGCTCGGCCATTAACATGAAGCCCGAACGACACGAATTTAATGAGAAGCCGGAGAAAGTACTCAGGTTTATGTCATATACGGGTGGATGATTATGTCCAGGATTAAAACAGGTAACGCGTACCAAAACTGGTAAACCAGTCACTGTCAGTAACCCCATAAGCAAAATCCAGTCTTAAATCCAGTCTTACAAAGGCCGGGATTTTCCAACGGATACCTGCACCTACTCCGATATTTAGTGGCCGATGAAACATATTTTCGATTTCATCGTAGGTATTACCCAGGTCCAGAAAATACACATAACGTAGAGTTGGATAACGCCCAAATGTATGCAGGTACTCCATATTAATGAGTAACATGCTGTTACCCTGAAATCGATCTCGGTCATAACCCCGTAAATCGCTACGATAATCCAGGGTAAACGCCCGATTCTCAAGTACATTATCCGTAGAATGCCCAAGTACTGTCTGTACATTTAAATTATCATTGGGTCGTGACTTAAACCGGTAGTAACTTTGATAAAACAACATGTGCTTAACATATTCTGATGTACTGCTAATACGCTCATCTGCAACATCCAGTCTATAACCAAAGTGCTTGCCACTACGATTATATAGATGCTCATGTACCTTTTCATAACCATATTCGGCACTGGCGCTAATTACTTCAGCCTCATTTACAACCTGACGACTACTTATATCCTCGTATTCTCTGCCATAATAGTCCATTCCCAGGAGAATATATCGGCCATACTTACGCCCTTCCGGATTAAGCCATTTTACTATTGCAAGACCCAGGGATTGCTCAACCTGGTTCTGTATAACACCCTCGATATTTGCACTAACATTATTTTCATTGTTGATTTTAAATTCCATATCAAACCTGGATTTTAAAACACTCGGATACTTATATCGAAAACGCTGTCGATATTCTGTAACCCCTTCATTCTCACCCATACGTTCAGCTGTTAACCTTACTGCATGGTTGAGGCCATGCAGATTATCCCAACGCAACTGTACTCCAAGCCGCAAATCATTATCTTCTATGCGGATACGCGGAAGGACCAGTAGATAATATTTTTCCTCGACCACGATGACCAGTTCAGCCTTGAATTCAGACGACTCACCAGCCAGATAGTCTTCTTGCAGGTAATAACCGACATTACGGTATAAACCCAGATCCATTATATCCTGTACGGATTTTTCTATTTTGCGCATATCAATTTCATCGCCTTCAGCGATATGCATCTGCTGTCGCAACAACGATTCTCTGGTGGTTTCATTACCGATATAACGTATATTGCCAATATGAGTGACTGCATCTGCTGCTACCGGGATTAACAGGATCATTGTGATGATTATGATCTTGATAGTTTGCTACTCCATTGATGTATCGCCAGACCTGACAGCACCAGCAAGGTTCCAAGAACAATCATTCCTGTTAAAGGTTCATCATTCAACATATTCCCCAGCCATAATGCAGTAACTGGTGTTAACAGGGTAATCAGTGCCACCGTAGATGCCTGTAAACTGGATAATACAAAATAAAAGCTTACAAAACCTACAACAGAACCCATTACACCAAGATAAATGATCGACCAGACAGGTCTTGCAGGTATCACCACTGGCAAGGGTTCTGCAAATAACATATACAGGATTAAAAATAAGGGCAAGGAAAATAACAGACCCCCTGCAGTCACAATCAGGGCCGGTAATTTAGCATCGATACGCTTAATCCAGACACTACTTGAGGAGTGCAGCAGCACTGCAAGCAATACCGCGCTTAAACCCATTAAGGCCTGCGATCCAAGCTGAATTTGTTCAAAAAATATCACCAGCAGCCCAGACAAACCCAGTAAAGAACCCAATATTTTGGGCAATGAGAGGCTGTTCTCATGCAACAAACGAGATGCCATCCAGGCAGTTAGAATTGGCGTTAAACCAAACACAATCGAAATAAGCCCCGATGAAATATATTGAGCCCCCCAATAAGTCGTCGTCATTGCACCAAATATCGCAAGAGTTGCGGCCAGATATACTTTAATGGCTGCGCCATGCAGTGGCAGTTTTTTAAAATAAATCAACGTCAATGCCATAGACAGCACAGCACCAATTAACATACGAGCCGACACTCCGATAATAAAGCCAACCGATTCTCCACTCCATTTAATCGCCAAAGGGGTAGTTGACCAGATAATAATCACCAATAGATAGGCGATCACCAGGGTATATATCTTTTTTTTGTCCATGTTTGGTTGTTTCATCATTTTGCCAGTTCTAGTGATTTTTCCTATAAATCTTAATTTTAAGCGTTACTTACAAGGCCGCTTGAGCTGCCTATGCCTGTAGGCATACT
>CBDULX010000197.1:0-5584 GCA_965368175.1 uncultured Gammaproteobacteria bacterium
TATTGATACAGATAAGTGAAATACTGAGCAGACGTGCAAGGGAAACTGACATACTGGCACGTTTTGGCGGTGATGAATTTACAGTGTTGCTCTTTAATGTATCTTCCACCAAGGCCACCAGGATTGCAGATTCTTTTCGAGAACAAATTGCCGAATTCATTTTTAAGGAAGGTGGTGACCAGGTCGATATCGGTTGTTCAATTGGTGTATCAATTATAAACAGAAAAACTAAAACTGCTGAAGAGGCTATGTCCCAGGCAGATTTTGCCTGTCATCAAGCCAAGCATGGTGGGCGTAATCGTATCCGTATGTTCAACCTGGAAGATCAGGTGGGCGTAAGTACTATGTCGCAGGATATGAGCTGGTCACGCCGAATCAAGAGTGCCATTGAAAACCAGAATTTTGTGCTGGCCTGTCAACCCATTGTCAGCACTGCTGATGGAGAAATCAGTAATTTTGAAGTGCTGGTCAGGATGCTGGATGAGCAAAGCAATATCATCATGCCGGGTGGCTTCCTGCCCGCTGCCGAACGTTTTGGACTTATTGTCGATATCGATAAATGGGTCATTATAAATGCAATAAATACTCTGGCTAAACAAAGAATTAAGAAAAATAATTTGTGTTATGCCATTAATCTGTCTGCACAAACCCTTACCCACCCGGGTATATGTGAACTGATAGAGAACCAGCTTGCAGAAGTCAAGCTTGATCCAGGGGCGTTAACTTTTGAGATAACCGAAACTGCTGCGATCAGTGACATGAATGCGGCAGAAACATTGTTATCAAACCTGCGCTCCATGGGATGTAAAACCGCACTTGATGATTTTGGTACGGGTCTGTCATCCTTTGCCTACCTGAAAGATCTTCCTGTAGATGTAGTTAAGATAGATGGTCGCTTTGTTAAGAATATTGCCGACAATAATCTTGACCTGGCTATGGTTAAAGCTATGAATGATATAGTTCACGCCATGGGTAAAAAGACCGTTGCCGAATTCGTAGAAAGTAAGCGTTGTTTTGAAATACTTAAAACCTATGGTATTGATTATGGTCAGGGCTATTATTTAGGTCGACCTAAAATCACAAAGCCAGAACAGTTCGAAGGAGAAATGAATAAAATTGTGTTTGGAAAATTAAGCAAAATAACGACTTGAATAATCTGAATCAGGTGTATGGGGATGCAATCTGACTGCTGTAAGCCATCTCTAAACATAGCCAGTCAGAGTCCTTGTCAAAAATACCAGTCAGGCGTTAATATGATGACGTGATCAGCACCCGATCTCACCCAAAAGGATGCCGGCATGGAACAGTTACACTACAAAACCATCATCAATGCTCCCAGACAAACGGTATGGAACACCATGCTCGACCCGGAGAGTTACAAACAATGGGTCAAAGCCTTTTCCCCCAATTCCCAATATGAAGGTCAATGGCTGCAAGGCAGCACTATCAAATTCTTCGACCCGAACATGGGCGGTACCAAAGCCCTGCTTGAAATCGTTAAACCTTACGAACACATCCACGCGAAACATATTGCTATATTAAACAAAGACGGTACGGAAGATATCGAGAGTGACATAGCCCAAAAATGGATTGGAGTGACGGAGACCTACCGATTAAAAGATGTGGATGGTGGAACAGAATTAACCATTGATATTTTGTCGCATAAGGATTTTGTGGGGATGTTTGATGATGGTTGGCCTGTAGCCTTGGAGAGTTTACGGGGTTTGTGTGAGGGGAGTGGGTTGTGATATTGGTATTTTAAAATTCCTATATATAGACATTTTATGGTTAAATTTAGGAATATATTCCTATATCTAGACATAATTCCTGTATTTAGGACTGCTGTATATATCACTGTTGCATTTAAAAAATGAAAAAAATAATTAATTATAATCCTGAAGGTAAATGGTCAGTCGAGCAGACATGGGTCAGGTCTTGTCTTTTGCCTATCACGAAATGATGCGCGCTAATATTTGTTTCGAGACTTCCTCAGCTTAAAAACACTGGCGAGATTCCAGCTCACCACACCACAAACAGCAAGACTTAACACAATCATCGGGCCGCTGGGTAAATCAACCTGTGCGGAAATAAGTAAACCTAAAATGTATCCAGTCAACCCAGTGGCGTAGCTCCAGATTAATCGTGTACGTTTATTTTCAATGTAATAGCACGACAGGGCAGGAATGATGAGGCTGGAGAACACCAGGTAAACCCCCACCATTTGTACCGAGGCGGTCACCGCAAGTGCAAACATTACATAGAACAAAATACGATTACTTTGCCAGCGCCATTTGAGCCAGCTGATAAGAATGATGCTGAATAGAATGGCACTGTAAATAAGCTGCTGGTTGTCAATCCAGAGTATCTGGCCACTCAATATTTCCTGAATCTGATCGCCACTGTGTGGGTCGCTGCTCAGTAATAGAATGCCTGCGCTGGCGGTGATGACAAAGCTGCTGCCGATGAGGGCTTCCTGTAATTCGGGCCAGCGTTTTTCGGTCCAGAACAGAAACAGGGCGCCGGCAATGGCGCTAATGGCTGCAATCAGTTGCACCAGGATGCCCTCAGTGGAAATCTCCAGCACGCTGGCGGCGATCAGGCCGAGGCCGGCGATCTGGGCCACCGCCAGATCAAGAAAGATGATGCCCCGTTGCAGCACCAGTATGCCCAGAGGGACGTGGGTGGATAACACCAGGATGCCCGCTAGCAAGGCCGGAACCAGAATGCTGAATTCCAGTGCAAGTTCATTCATGGCACAAGTCCGGTGAGCTGATCGATAATACGATCGTACAATGTGAACAGGCTGTTGCTGTGTTCATCACTACCCACGGTGTAAGGCAGGGCCAGGGCTTTAAGGCCGGTTTTGTCCGCTAGCCAGTGCACCGCCCGAGAATTCTGGTGGCTGGCATAGATTACCGCCAGGGGTTTGATGTCTCTGGCTGTTTGCACTAACTGGCTCAAGTACTCAGTGCTGGGAGGAATACCAGGCCTGGGCTCAAGGTGGTGGCTGATGTCCAGCTTCAACCATTCGGCGAGGTAACGCCAGCTGTTGTGATAGCCGATCAACGATTGCCCTTGTATGGTTTTGGCCTGTTGTTCCCAGTTCTGGATAGACCTCTGCCAGCGTTGCTCAAAGAGCTGATAAGCCTGTTGATAATCGGTAGCATGCTCCTTGTCCAGTTGTAGCAACCGTTGGGACAGGGTCTGGGCAATTTGTGCCACACGATGTGGGCTCAAATGAATATGGGGATTGCCCTGGCCATGGATGTCACCCTGGCTGCGATCCAGGGTGCTCGGTTTATCCAGTAATTTGACCTGATCGGCCGTCATGAAATGTCCCGGCTGTCCGGCTTGTATCTTGCTATTGGCGGCCTTGCGTAACAGCAGAGGCAGCCAGCCGGCTTCCAGTTCTGCACCGGTGCACAGCAATAAGTCGGCCCGGCGTGCCTTGGCGATCAGACTGGGTCTGGGCTGAATATGGTGTGGGTCCTGCTGGGCAGTGGTGGCGGTGAAGATATCCAGCTGACCGGCGCCAAGCTCATGGGCCAGAGCGCTCCATTCTGGTTCACAACTGAACACGCGAAGCTGGGCCAGGCTGGGGCTGCTGGCGCTGAACAGAAGCAGGGTAATTAAAAGGATTCTCATAATCCGCTCCTAGTAAGCATGGGCCCCGTGGGCCCCCAGACTGTGGCTGTACTGGACGTAAATCTGGTTGTCGGTATCCAGTCCCGTATCGTCGGCAGTATATTGCAATCGAATACGGCTGAATTCACTGGGTAACCATTCTAGCATCCAGCTCCAGGCCTGGGGTGGGTCGCCCGGTTCCAGTAAACCGGCTTCATCCAGTACCAGATTATCGCTGCCGGTATTGTCCGAGCTCAAACGATCCAGTCGAATACCGCTGCGCCAGCGTGGGGCAAAACGATACACCAGCTGGGCATAACCGCCGGACTGTTTACCGTCATAACTGCTGGTTTCTAACGGAATGCTATCGACCAGGAGGGTAATGTCTCCCGATTCTTCCCGTTGAAAGACTTCCAGCTGAAACTCCAGCTGGTCTTTTGAGCCGTCACTGGCCGACCATTTGTACACCAGGTCCAGGGCCGTAATTTTACTGCGGCCATCGAAAGACGGGATTTCTATCGTACCGGTGCCGTGATCATCACCGCCGCTGGTACGGCCGATAATGTCATCCGCCTGCCAGTGCGACAGGCCAAGCTGCCAGGACTGGTAAGCGCTAAGGTCACCACCGAGGGTAAAGGAATAGGTATAGGCACCGATGCCGCCATTTTCATTGCCGGTGGCCGGGAAACGGTTGCCATTGAACAGCTCGGCGGAGAACTCGATGAACTGCTCCGTGGGTAACAGATAATTTAGTTGTAAGCCATCGTCGATGAGCTGGTTACCAAACAGAGCCCGGTACATCAGGGGCGCATCGTTGAAATCCCAGGCATGGGCATGCTGGTTATTCAGGTATCCAAAAGAGGAGAACAGGCGACCGAAACTGAGTGTGAAACCTGCGGGCATGGCCAGGGTTTGTATAAAGGCTTCCTCGATTTCGATTTCCGTCTCGCCCTCGTGCTCGGCTATGGCCAGGGTGGCCTGGCCATAAAAGTAGGCATCGATGCTGGAGCTGAGTATCAGCTCTGAATGGCCTAGTCCAAAGCCTTCGGCTACCGGTGCTGCTTCCGGACCCAGTTGAAATCCGGGAATGGCATAGTTGTCCGGGGTTTGATCGTAATCGGCATACTGACCCACCAGGATCAGGCTGATGTCCGGCGACTGGGCCAGTACGGGGGCCGTCACCAACAATGACAAATACACCGTGCTCAGCACGGCGCTAAATTTTCTAAACATGATTTTTCCTTCTGTGACTAATTGAATGAACGATTCAACTTACACAGAAGGCGGGGCACGACTCGCAGCAAAGTGATGGTGGATGTTTTCGGCGCGATAAGTCGCAATGGAATGATAAACCCTAGAGGCATCAGCCACCGGGATAGAAAAGGAATGATCGAACAGTGCCCCCGAATGATGCTGTACCGAATGAAACGCCATACAGTTCGGGCCATCGTTATGGAACAGATGGTCCACTTCATGTAACTGCACTGTGCTCTGTGCCATCAGGAACAGAGTGCTGAGTAGCAGAAAGGCTTTAAGGGTTTTCAGTCGAGTCATCAAAGGGGGCGAAGGGTTATTCAATTGTAACGAGAGTTGAGTTTGCCTGAGTGAGAGTGAGTTGTAAACAGGGTGGTGTGGTGATTGGGTAGTAGAACTGGTTTTGCTTTTTTTTGTAATGGATGGTTAGATTGAGCTGTTTATAAGCATTTGTTTCGCCCGCTGGCGAGTTACTTTTTTCCAGCAGCTGAAAAAAGTAACCAAAAAAAGCCGCCCCAAGGCAGTTTACCCTGCGGGTGCCTGGGCATTGCTAACATACCAGTTTGATACGACTTCTTATCCTCATTAGTTCGCCATTATTTACCGGGTCGTTTTGATTCGCATCCCTGCTCAACAAAACTAAAATCACCATCCCTGGCGGATTTACCCTACAGATCAACAATGCCCAGTAAACTGCAAAGGGGAT
>CBDULX010000198.1:0-5576 GCA_965368175.1 uncultured Gammaproteobacteria bacterium
GGATCACGTTCAGCTGTGAGACGGATTTTCTTGCCATCAACGATCATGGCACCGGCTTCAGCAGAAACTTCACCATCGAATCGTCCGTGAACTGAATCATATTTCAGCATGTATGCCAGATAATCAGCATCCAGCAGGTCATTGATACCTACAATTTCGATGTTTTTAAATTCTTTGTGAACTGCACGAAAAACCATACGGCCGATACGACCAAAACCGTTAATTCCGACTTTTATAGCCATGAATATTTCTCCAAATTATTTATTACTCAATTTATAAAACCAGATAAGTACAAGCCCTGAAGCTTCCGGCTCATACCGAACCGGAAGACCACGACATTACATTACGCTTTTAACTGCCTTGACAACATTATCAACAGTAAAGCCAAACTCCTTGAACAGTTGATCTGCAGGTGCAGACTCACCGAAGTGGTCAATACCAACCACTGCATCTGCATATTTGTACCAGCCTGCAGTTACTGCTGCTTCAACTGCAACCGTTGGAATACCTTTGCCTAATACGGTTGAACGATAACTTTCATCCTGTGCTTCGAAGGCATCAACAGAAGGCATGGAAACAACACGGATTTTCTTTCCTGACATTGCTTCAGCCGCACCCGTTGCCAGGGCCACTTCAGAGCCGGTTGCAATGATGATGGCGTCAGGTGTGCCCTTGCAATCTTTCAGGATGTAACCACCTTTTGAGATCTCAGCGATCTGTGCATCCGTGCGCGTCTGATGTGGCAAACCCTGACGAGAGAAGATCAATGTAGAAGGGCCATCTTTACGTTCAATGGCTTTTGCCCAGCATACTGCAGATTCAACCGCGTCACAGGGACGCCATACAGCCATATTTGGAATCATGCGCAGGGTTGGAATCTGTTCGATGGGCTGGTGAGTAGGGCCATCTTCGCCCAGACCAATAGAGTCATGAGTGAATACAAAAATACTTTGTATTTTCATCAAAGCAGCCATACGCAATGCATTACGTGCATACTCAGAGAACATCAGGAAGGTGGCCCCGAATGGAATCAGACCCCCATGCAGAGCAATACCATTCATCATGGCCGACATACCAAACTCACGCACACCGTAATTCACATAGTTCGCATCTTCATTGCTGATCATGGGTTTGTAACCTGACCATTCAGTCAGGTTTGAACAACCCAGATCCGCTGAACCACCAAACAGTTCCGGCACCATTGGTGAATAAGCTTCAATTGATGCTAATGATGCCTGACGAGTGGCAGGGCTTTTCCCTTCCGCATTGACCCTGGCAATAAACTCTGCAGATTTAGCTGCCCAGTCTGCTGGTAGATCACCGGCCATACGGCGCTCAAATTCAGCGGCCAGTTCTGGATAGGCCGCTTTATAAGCTGCTAGTTTTTCATTCCAGGCTTTCTCTGCCGCCGCGCCTTTTTCTTTTGCATCCCAGCCATGATAAATATCTGCAGGCACTTCAAAAGGACCATGGTCCCAGCCCAGAGACGCTTTAGTCAGATTGATTTCTTCCTGACCTAACGGCGCACCATGACAGGCGTGACTGCCGGCTTTATTGGGTGAACCAAAACCGATGGTGGTTTTGCAGCAAATCATGGTGGGCTTGTCTGTCATGGCTTTTGCAGTTTCGATGGCTTTTGCGATCGCGGCTGGATCGTGGCCATCAACATCCGCAAGAACATGCCAGCCGTAAGCCTCAAAACGTTTCGGCGTATCGTCCAGGAACCAGCCTTCAACGTGACCGTCAATAGAGATACCGTTGTCATCCCAGAAAGCAATCAACTTACCCAGACCTAAGGTACCCGCCAGAGAGCAGGCTTCATGTGAAATACCTTCCATTAAACAACCATCACCGAGGAACACATAGGTGTGGTGATCAACAATATTGTGGCCTTTCTGATTGAACTGACCGGCCAGTGCTTTTTCAGCAATTGCCATACCCACGCCGTTAGTAATACCCTGCCCCAGAGGACCGGTGGTGGTTTCAACGCCTGGTGCATAACCATACTCAGGATGACCGGGCGTTTTCGAATGCAGCTGACGGAAATTTTTCAGATCATCCAGTGACAGTTCATAGCCAGTCAGATGAAGTAGTGAATAGATCAGCATTGATCCATGTCCATTAGACAGGACAAAGCGGTCGCGATCGGCCCAGCCAGGATTGGCAGGGTTATGATTCATGTGATCGTTCCACAGAACCTCAGCTATGTCAGCCATACCCATGGGCGCACCTGGGTGACCCGAATTAGCCTTTTGTACGGCATCCATACTCAGGGCACGGATGGCATTGGCAAGCTCTCTGCGCGATGGCATAGGCATATCTCCAGTAATGTTTAAAATTTCGCGGCCAACACGTTTAGTATGCATTGACCCTGGTATTCTTTTTTCTATTCTCGGGGGCGAATAAACAACTCCCCGGTTATAAGGGCGCGTTATTTTCCCTCACTTGGCCCATTTCGGCAACAGTGGAATTCCCTGACTCGGCAATTTATTCAATAAAACAGTCTCAATTTTCGACAAAAAGCCACATACCTGAAACCAGAAACGCCAGCCAGAACCATTATCAAGTTATTGATAAATATAATAATTAGCCGCTATATGGATATTTTAAAACATACAATACATCGTTTTAACTGAAAAATTCGACAAGACTTTTTATGCAGCAATAAAAAAAATATTTTAGCGATTTAACCCTCATCTTTCCATTTTATTGAACAACCCATGCCCGGAATCTGGTCAAGTGGGCCTTTTCCGGTATCCGCTACCAGCTTCATAGCCTCGAACAAGTCACGGCGAACTTCGCCTTTGGCTGTTTCTTTACGACTGGCATCAAGACGACCACGATACTGCAGCTCCAGTTCACTGTTGTAGCCAAAAAAATCCGGCGTACAAACGGCGCCATAGGCTCTGGCCACCTTCTGAGTCTCATCGAACAGATAAGGAAAATCAAACTCAAAATCATCGGATACCTTTTTCATATTCTCAAAGGAATCCTCTTCGTACAGTGTCGGGTCGTTGGACATAATTGCCACACTATTAACACCCAGCACCTTTAATTCACGAGCATCTCGCACTATCCGCTCCCGAATGGCCTTTACATAGGGGCAGTGATTACAGATAAACATAACCAGCAGTCCTTTATCGCCCTTACACTGAGCCAGGCTCCAGTTTTTACCATCCACACCTGGCAGGTTAAAATCTATCGCATCCAGTCCGAAATCACAGACAGGGGTTTCCAGACTCACCATAATTCCACCTCCTAAATTAAATTAGTCACCAACCATGCCAGCCTTGCACTAGAATTTCAAACATCTGTCCCCATCTAAATTGCGCTGTACCGATTTTATTTGTAACCCAGTTCTGGTTCAAAGTGAATATACATGCTAAAATTAACAGTTCAGTTTTGATTTCTTGACCATTCGCAAAAGGCGGCCATGAGCGACAAACACAAGCGTACTACAACTCCGAGCTCCGAAAAAGACAAACAGTCCCGATTAAAGGAGCTGATTGCCAAGGGCAAAGAGCAGGGCTACCTCACTTATGCCGAGGTAAATGACCATCTCCCCCAGGACATAGTTGATCCGGAACAGGTAGAAGATATCATTAACATGATTAATGATATGGGTATTACTGTGCATGAAATTGCACCGGACACAGAATCCCTGGTGCTCTCAGATGCCAGCGCTACCGACGATTCTGCTGCCGAAGAGGCCGCCGCCGCACTGGCCTCAATCGAGAACGAGTTTGGCCGTACCACTGACCCGGTACGCATGTATATGCGAGAAATGGGCACCGTGGAACTGCTTACCCGCGAAGGCGAAATCGTGATTGCCAAACGCATTGAGGAAGGTCTGAAACAGGTGCTTACCGCTCTGGCCACTAACCCTCGCTCGGTTCTCCAGGTCCTGAAAACCTATGAAAAGATAGAAGCTGAAGAAGTTCGGCTCACCGACCTGATCAGTGGCTTTCGCAGTGACGAAAGTGATGAAATTGCACAGCCAATCACCACTGGCCCAGCTGTCGCCACCAACAATGACGCATCGGACGACGATAGCGATGACGACGACGATGACGAAGCTGTTGTCGAAGATACTGGCCCGGATCCGGAAATAGCAAAAGAACACTTTATCCTGTTGCAAAAATCTTACGACAAGGTTATTGCTGCGCTTAGCAAGAAAAACAGGAAAAACATCCAGAAAGCCCGGGAAGAAATGTCTGAGGTCTTCATGGAGCTCAAATTCCTGCCCAATATTGTCATCGCCATGACCAAAGATCTGCGATTGACCATTGAGCGAGTTCGCATGCTGGAACGCCTGGTACTAAATCATTGTGTAAACAAGGCACATATGCCTCGTAAAGCGTTCATTCAGTCATTCCCGGACAATGAAACCAACCAGAAATGGATCGATCAGTATCTGAGCGGTCATGAGTACTCAGAAAAACTCTCCGAACTGGCGACTGAAGTCAAACACACCCAGCACAAACTGGCTATTCTGGAGAAAGAATTTGGCCTGAGCATCACCGACATCAAGGAAATCAATCGCAAGATGTCGATAGGTGAAGCCAAGGCCAGACGCGCCAAGAAAGAAATGGTAGAAGCCAATCTTCGGCTGGTCATATCTATTGCCAAAAAATACACCAACCGTGGATTGCAATTCCTCGATTTGATCCAGGAAGGCAACATTGGCCTGATGAAAGCTGTAGATAAATTCGAATACCGTCGTGGTTACAAATTCTCTACCTATGCCACCTGGTGGATACGTCAGGCCATTACTCGTTCGATTGCGGACCAGGCTCGTACCATTCGTATTCCGGTGCATATGATTGAAACCATCAACAAGCTCAATCGAGTATTCCGTCAGATGCTACAGGAAATGGGACGCGAACCTACACCTGAAGAACTGGCCGAAAAGATGGATATGCCTGAAGACAAAATCCGTAAGGTTCTCAAAATTGCAAAAGAGCCTATTTCCATGGAAACGCCGATTGGTGACGATGAAGATTCACATCTGGGAGACTTCATCGAAGACAATAATATTCTTTCACCCATTGAGTCTGCGACCGGTGAGTCGCTGCGTGAATCCACCAAGGATATCCTGTCTACCCTTACGCCAAGGGAAGCCAAGGTACTGCGCATGCGCTTTGGTATAGATATGAACACCGACCATACACTGGAAGAAGTGGGTAAACAGTTTGATGTTACCCGTGAGCGTATTCGTCAGATAGAAGCCAAGGCACTGCGTAAGCTACGTCATCCCTCAAGGGCTGAGCATTTGCGAAGCTTTATTGGGGAAGAATAAGGCCTGTAAATAAACTATAAATAACGGTAACAAATGGTTGTTGTCGTTATTTAAGCTGCTTATAATTGCGGCTGGTTTTTACCCTTCGCGGTTGTGTGCTTTCGGCACTGTTAATCGCGGGTAGCCGCAACCCGCAATGCGGGCCCGTAGCTCAGCTGGTTAGAGCATCCGACTCATAATCGGCAGGTCGAAGGTTCAAGTCCTTCCGGGCCCACCATTTTCTACATACCACAAAACCTCTTTACTGATTAATTCCGCTGCGCGGTTGTATGCCTAC
>CBDULX010000199.1:0-5549 GCA_965368175.1 uncultured Gammaproteobacteria bacterium
CATGGGTCATATATTTTGCTCCAGCCAGCTTTGGACGATGATGGCCGCCGCCATTTTATCAATCTCCTGCTTGTTATGCTGACCTATTTTTTTATGTTGTTGTATTTCCTGCTCTGCTTCATAGGAACTGAGGCTTTCATTCACGGTGTACACGGTGAGATTATAACGACCTTCTAGCTGTCGGGAAAATTTCAGCGCTTTCTCCGTCATCTCGCTGCGAGTGCCATCGAGATAAGTGGGCAGGCCGACAATGAGAGCATCGGGTTTCCACTGCTCGATTAACTGGCCGATAGCTGACCAGTCAGGTTTCTGATTAATGCTGTTGAGTGTGGTTAGTGGCGTGGCGCTGGCGGTAATGGTCTGGCCAGTGGCTACACCTATACGACGGGTTCCGTAATCAAAGCCTAAAACGGTTTGTATCGTCATGCGTGACCTGAGTCACTGCTCAGGAGTTGCAGATCAATTCCAAGCAGGCTGGCGGCGGCATCCCAGCGTTTTTCTGTCGGGGTGTTAAAAATGATGTCTTTATTGGCCGGACAGCTTAGCCAGGCATTTTCCGATAATTCATATTCAAGTTGACCGGGGCCCCAGCCGGCATATCCCAGTGTGATGATCACATTGTCCGGGCCTTCGTCTCTGGCTATGGCTTCCAGAATGTCTCGTGAGGTGGTTATGGCGATATCATCATTAACCTGTAGGCTGGAATCCCAGTGACCGACAGGCGTGTGTAATAAAAAGCCGCGTTCAGGCAATACCGGGCCGCCCAGGTAGATTAACTGATTGGCAATGATGTCGTTGCAGGGTTCGATATTCATCTGGTGGAGTACTTCACCGAGTACTATATTCGAAGGTTTATTAATGGTGATGCCCAGTGAACCGTTGTCATCGTGTTCACAAATATAGGTAACCGAATGAAAGAAGTTGTCATCCATGAGATTAGGCATGGCAATCAGAAAATGATCAGTTAGATTGTCAGGTGTTTTCATCAATAACTTATCAGTTTATTACTGGTTAAAAACTCCCAGCTACGGGTTATATGCAATAGATCAGTCTGTTGCTGTAATTGTTCCGGAAATGGCTGGTAGGGCGAGGCCATTTTGACGATACGACGGGCAGCATCATCGAGTACCTGGTGGCCGGATGACTGGCGTAATTCAATGTTGTGCAGGCTGCCATCGGCATTGATGACAACATCCAGTATCAGGGTTCCGCTGAGTTTATTGCGAATGGCCTCGTCCGGGTAGTCGGCATTGCCTAATCGTTCTACCCGGTCTACCCAGTGACGCATGTAACCGGCAGCTACATATTCCCTGGTGCGTGAAGTAATGAATTTTTCACGGGGTTTGTGTGCATATTCCTGATAGGTGAGGCTGAGTTCTTCAATCAGTCGAGCAGTAAGCTGATTTTGCTGTCTGGTTTCGGCTGTATTTTGCTGCTGGTCGTCAATCTGTGATTTTGGCTGGGAGTTGATGCTGTGGGTCGATTTTTTCTGAACCAGCATGGCTTTCTGTTTGTTCTGTATTTTATGCTGCTGACTGCTGACCGATTGCTGCATGGCAATGCCCGGTTCCTGTGACAGTGTGGGGGCTGAAAATAAGTCGGTAGGGCGAACTTTTTTTTCGCTGTTACCGCCGCCATCCTGAGATACCTGAGCCAGGTAATCCGCTTTTTCCGGTTCGCTGGGGTTGCTGGTGTTTACCAGTATTACATCCAGCGAAGGCGGGATTTTCTGTTTTGCCGAGGGGGATGAAATAAAGGTAACACCCAGAATCAGGATGCCATGGAAGAACAATGCAAAAAACAGGGTCATCCCAAGTCGGTCGCTGGCAGTTACCGGTGGTTGCTGGTATGTATTTGACATAGTTCGATTATAAGTCTGGACTCACAATTATTGTAGCCTGATCTGGCTTCTTGAGCAGGATACGGTCTTTCATTGCCGGGCTGAGATGAATATCGCCGTTGTCGGCAATGAGCATAACCTGTTTTAGTCCCAGATTACGGGCAATTTGCCACCAGTGATCGGGTCCGGCAACAAACAGAGCGGTGGCGGCAGCGTCGGCGAGTGCAGAATCATGATGCAGGACGGTGACGGACTGGGTGCCCCGGGCCGGGTAACCGGTTCGAGGATCAAGGATATGATGGTAGCGTTGATTTTTATAGATATAAGAGCGCTCATAATCACCGGACGTAAAAACACTCTCCTCGCCTCGAGTTTCGATGCTGGCAATGACATCCTTACTACGAGGGTGTCGAATGCCAATGCGCCAGGGACGTTCGCCGTGGCTGCCGATAGCTTTCAGATCACCACCGGTATTGATAATGGCATGTTTTATACCGAGTGATTTCAGATAATCCATGCTCTGATCGATGGCATAACCCTTTGCATAAGCGCCAAAATTAAGCTGTACTGCTGGATTGCTACTACTGAGTTTGATGCCGTCCAGTTTGAGGTCGGTCATTCTCGGGTTCTGCTGAACAAGCCGCTGGATGCTGGCATCATCAGGTGGCTTGATATCCGGTTCATCGTGTCTGTGGAACTGCCAGAGATTAATGAGATGACCAATGGCCGGGTTGAACAGGTGCTCGGTTTTTTCTGCCAGTTCACTGGATTGTTCAATGAGTGGTATCAGTGAAGGGCCGACGCTGAAGCCTGCACCAGAAGGCAGTAGAAGGTTGGCACGGCTCAATGAGCTGGCAGCCCAGGGTGTCCAGGTGTTGTGATAGAACTCGAAATCCCTGTCCAGTTGTTCGAAGACCTGTTGCGCCAGTTCAGGTTTTATATCGTACAGGGTAAT
Organism: uncultured Gammaproteobacteria bacterium; assembly: GCA_965368175.1. Taxonomy (GTDB): domain Bacteria; phylum Pseudomonadota; class Gammaproteobacteria; order SZUA-229; family SZUA-229; genus CBDULX01. The sequence continues at coordinate 2,796 of CBDULX010000199.1, forward strand.
GTCGATGAGTGTGCCAAATTGCAGGGTGCTGTGATGGTACTCCTGGGCGGTTCTGCTGCAGGCAGTAAACAGCAGGACTGAGATTGCCAGCACAAACCATGTTAAATGCTGGTTCATGATTTAAGAGTATCCAGGCAATCCATCAGCTGCATACCAATATCGAGTCCAAACTGGGCGTCCAGTTCACGGATACAGGTGGGACTGGTGACGTTGATTTCAGTCAGGTAATCCCCAATCACATCAATGCCAACAAAAACCAGCCCCATCTGTTTTAAGGTCGGCCCCACCTGCTGGCAGATCCATTGCTCCCGCTCGGTCAACGGCATGCCTGTACCCTGACCGCCCGCTGCCAGATTGCCGCGAGTCTCCCCTTTGGCCGGGATACGGGCGAGTGCATAGGGCACGGCTTCGCCATTAATCATCAGGATGCGTTTGTCACCCAGGCTGATTTCAGGGATAAATTTCTGGGCCATTACGGTTTTATTGCCATGGCGGGTGATGGTTTCAATGATAACTGAAAGATTGGGGTCACTGGGGTTAACCCTGAAGATGGATTCACCACCCATGCCGTCCAGGGGTTTTAAAATGACATCCTTATGATGGCTGATAAACTGGCGCAAGTGCTGTGGATCACGACAGACCAGGGTAGCGGTGCAGCACTGTGGGAACTGGCTGGTAAACAGCTTTTCATTGGCATCCCGTAAACTGGAAGGTCGGTTGACCACCAGAGTTCCGGTATGTGCTACTCGATCTAATAAGTAAGTGGTATAGATGTATTCCATATCGAATGGAGGATCCTTGCGCATCAGGATAAAATCCAGTTCCGACAGTTCGAGAGTTTCCGGCTGACCCCTGTCAAACCAGTGATCAGGGTCGTCTATTAGTCTTAGTTGTTGTGTTTTGGCAAAAATTTTATCATCATGTAAAAAGAGATCTTTCTGTTGCATGTAATAAACAGGCCAGCCTTTATGTTGTGCTGCCAGCATCATTGCAAAGCTGCTGTCCTTTTTTATCTTGATGGACTCAATTGGATCCATAATTATGCCGAGTTTGCGTTTCATCATAGTTTACCGGGGTTTAGGTCAGGACCTTTGTTGAATACTGCTGTATTATAAATGAAAAAAACAATAAAAGTTATTAATAATCAGTATCTTAGTTTCGATACCTTAAGACTGTACTTAATGTTATAAGTGTAACTGGCTTATTTTAATGCGTCTTTTGTTTGCGAAATACGGGTACATGAGCTACATTTCTTGATAATTGTAAGTTAAGTAGAGACCTGATTGGGGATTAACGGAACAGCTATGGTAGATGAATCCGCAGGTATTGATGGCCTGAAGGTGATGGTGATTGACGATAGTAAAACTATCCGCCGTACCGCCGAAAATTTATTAAAAAAAGAAGGCTGTGAAGTTGTTACCGCTGTAGATGGTTTTGAAGCGTTATCCAAAATAGCAGAGCATAAACCCGATATCATTTTTGTTGATATTATGATGCCTCGGCTAGATGGTTATCAGACCTGTGCCTTAATCAAGAATAATCGCAGTTTTAAGTCCACTCCGGTAATCATGCTTTCAAGTAAAGACAGTATTTTTGATCGCGCCCGGGGCCGAATTGTCGGTTCTGAGCAGTACCTGACCAAGCCATTTACCAAAGATGATTTGATCAGTGCAATCAAGGCATATGCAACAACATAACATTAACAGGATAAACGTAATACCTCGTCGAGAGGCAGGTATTAATGGTAGTTGGAGTAAAGTGAATGGCTAATATTCTCATTATTGATGATTCACCTACAGAGGTGCATGTCTATAAAACCATGCTTGAAAAGCATGGACATACGGTTCATGTGGCTGAGTCGGGTGAAGAGGGCGTGGAACGGGCAAAGGAAATTCTGCCGGATCTTGTTTTAATGGATATAGTTATGCCTGGAATGAATGGGTTTCAGGCAACACGCCAGTTGACTACCTTTGATTCAACCAAGTCGATTCCAGTGATTATCGTGACTACCAAGGATCAGGAAACGGACAAAGTCTGGGGTATACGGCAGGGAGCCAAGGACTATATTGTGAAGCCGGTGAAAGAAGCCGATCTGATCAGTCGCGTAAAGTCAGCATTATCTGGTGGTTAATCGCTGGTTATTAACCCATGAGTGAACCGTTTCAGTTATTAAAAAATATTGAACAGAGGTGTCGGGCGAATGCTTCATCTCTGCCAGCCGCAGACAGCAGTAAGGATGAATGGATTGGTATTGGGTTCAGGGTCGGCAATGTTGAACTGATGTCCCGTATGGGTGAGGTTTCAGAGATTCTGGAGCCACCAGAATTTACCCGAGTGCCCGGGGTGCAATCCTGGGTGATCGGAATAGCTAATGTGCGAGGAAGCCTGTTGCCGATTATGGATCTGAAAGGTTTTGTGTTGGGCGAAGGCATGAAAAACAGGAAAGAGGGACGTGTTCTTGTTATTAAGCATAATGGTGTTAATACGGGTTTGATAGTGGATGAGGTTCTGGGTATGAGGCATTTCTTTCTTAATGAGCAGACCTTGAATGTGCCTGATGTTGGTCAGGGGTTTAAGCCATTCATCAAGCATGCATTTAAGAGGGACAATGAATGTTGGCCTGTATTCAGTTTTCATTCTTTGGTAGAAAGCGAACAATTCCTGCAAGCGTCTTTGTAGGAATTATGTTTGGGATAAAAATCCGGTAGTCTGGAGTAGAAAAAAAGATGAGTGTTGTAAAACGTAATCCATTTT
>CBDULX010000200.1:0-5458 GCA_965368175.1 uncultured Gammaproteobacteria bacterium
TAACTTATAACTTGTAACTTGTAACTTGTAACTTGTAACTTCCAACCGACCGGCCCATCACCACCGACCTGAAACGGTTGAAAAACGCGGTAGATAAATAAGCCCCAGAATACAGGGGCTCAGAAGTCTTTTAATTTGCAGAATAGTCTAAGGCGTAAATCAGAACGGGATGTCATCATCAAAAGTTTCATCCACCGGTGCCTGAGAAGATGAAGGTGCAGACTGATCTTCTGTTGCCTTGTTCTGCTGTTGAGGTGCAGAATAATCACCTCCGCCACTACGGCTACCCAGCATCTGCATTTCACTGGCAACAATTTCGGTAGTGTAACGGTCGTTGCCGGTTTTATCCTGCCATTTACGAGTGCGTAAACTGCCTTCTACATAGACCTGAGATCCCTTACGCAGATACTCGCCGGCAATTTCTGCCAGTCGGTTAAAAAACACCACATTATGCCATTCGGTACGTTCCTGTTTCTGGCCGCTCTGCTTGTCGGTCCATTGTTCGGATGTTGCGATTGATATATTGGTGACTGCACTGCCACTGGGTGTATATCGTGTATCTGGATCCTTGCCACAATTACCAACGAGTATTACTTTGTTAACTCCGCGCGCCATTTCGATTTCCTGTTTATGTGTTTATTGAATATTGTAAAAGTCTCGCCTCATCCAGGGCGTGTATTTCCACCTTCAGGTAGGCAATGCCATCTTCCGCTACGATGGTCGCTTCGGCCACACCCTGTATAGAAACCAGTTTTGCCACCATTGAATTGACATCCTCAGGTTCGAGTTTGCCAATGTTCAACAAATAGGTGCTGACATAACGAGGGTTCTTCATGGTGATCGCCAGCCCCATCCACACCAGGAGTAAAGCGGCGGACATCAGGTAAACCCCACTGATTCCCCAAAACTGGTACAGCATACCACCCAAACCACCCCCGACAAAAGCCCCCAGGAACTGACTGCTGGAATATATCCCCATGGCCGTGCCCTTACGATCTGCCGGTGCCATTTTTGCCACCAGTGATGGCAGGCTGGCCTCCAGCAGGTTAAACGCGGTAAAAAACACCACCAGCCCGATAGCCACCTGCCATACAGACTCTCCACTGACCAGCAGAGACAGCTCTGCCAGCATTAGAGCCGCAATGGCCCCGATAAATATCTGCTTCATACGGCGTTTCTTTTCCGCCTGAATGATGAACGGTATCATCAGCGCCACTGAGATCAGAAATACCGGCAGGTATAACTTCCCGTGCTGTGCCACTTCGAACTGCGCCTGGTTCACCAGCATCAGGGGTATGGCCATAAAGCTGGCCATTAACACCATGTGCAGGACGAAAATACCAAAATTCAGTCGTAGCAACTGTCGATCGGCTAACACATCACCAAATAATGAGGGTACAGCCTGGGTGTCACGGTGAAAATAACTCTTCAGTGGATTGGGCACCAGGGTGTATAGAATAATAATAGCCAGCACCGCCACTACTGCGGTGAAATAAAACAGGCCAGACAGGCCTATCACATGATTCAGCACCGGCCCCAGCACCATGGCGATAGCAAAGGCAAAACCGATGCTAACACCGATAAAGCTCATCATTTTCAGACGATGTTCTTCACGGGATAAATCCGCAGCCAGCGCCATCAGCGCCGCCGCTATGGCGCCGCTTCCCTGCAGGGCCCGACCCAGAATAACGCCATAGATACTGTCGGACGTTGCGGCGACCACACTGCCGAAAGCAAAAATCATCAGTCCCACCGCAATTACCGGCTTACGACCGAAGCGATCCGATAACATGCCATAGGGAATTTGCAACAGGCCCTGGGTTAATCCATAAACCCCCAGCGCTAAACCCGCCAGCATGGGGGTCGAACCCTGCAATGTATCGGCAGAGACCGCAAACACCGGCAGGATCATGAACAGCCCCAGCATACGCACGCCATAGATTATCGCCAGTGAATAAGCGGCACGTTTTTCCAGTGGGCTCCAGCTTTCTATTAGCGGCATTGCAGTCCCGATTAAATAAAAGCAGGATTTTACTTTGTTTACCCCGAACTGACACCCCTAATTTATGTTCGGTATGCCCAGAAGAATTGTGAGCCTGTCGTTTTGCTGCGCAATTGGTCGTAGCTAAATCCTCGCCTTTTGGTTATGCTTTCTTGTTTGGTTTCGGGCGAAGATTTCTGGTGATAGAACAAATTCAAATTCGTGGGGCACGTACCCATAACCTGAAAAATATCAATCTTGATATTCCTCGGGACAAGCTGATTGTGATTACGGGCCTGTCCGGTTCTGGCAAGTCTTCACTGGCTTTCGACACCATATTTGCCGAAGGCCAGCGACGCTATGTCGAATCCCTCTCTGCTTATGCCCGCCAGTTTCTGTCGATGATGGAAAAACCCGACATCGACCACATCGAGGGTCTGTCACCGGCCATTTCCATCGAACAGAAAACCACCTCCCACAACCCTCGCTCTACTGTGGGTACAGTCACCGAAATCTACGATTACCTGCGACTGCTGTATGCTCGAGCTGGCACCCCTAAATGCCCCGACCATGATATTCCATTGTCTGCGCAAACCATCTCCCAGATGGTGGATCATGTACTGGAACTGCCTGAAGACAGTAAGCTGATGCTGCTGGCACCGGTGATTCAGGACCGCAAGGGTGAATACCAGAGCCTGATCGATGACCTTAAACGCCAGGGTTTTTTACGGGCGCGCATCGATGGCCAGGTGTATGAACTGGATGAGGCCCCGGAACTGGAGAAAAATCACAAACACACCATCGAAGTGGTGGTGGATCGTTTCAAGGTACGGGCAGATCTGGAACTGCGCCTGGCTGAATCCTTTGAGACGGCCATTAACCTCACCGATGGCGTGGCCCGCATAGCCTGGATGGATGATCCAGACAAGGCCGATCTGGTCTATTCCTCCCGCTTCGCCTGCCCCGAATGTGGCTACAGCCTGAATGAACTGGAACCCCGGTTATTCTCTTTCAATAACCCGGCCGGCGCCTGCCCGGACTGTGATGGTATCGGCAATATCCAGTACATCGATGCCGAACGAGTGGTGAGCAATCCCTCCATCAGCCTTCCCGGTGGCGCAGTACGCGGCTGGGACCGTCGCAATGCCTGGTATTATGGCATGCTGCAATCTCTGGCGAAGCATTACGGCTTTGACCTGGATATGCCATTTAATGAACTGCCGGACAATATTCGTCAGATCATTCTGTTCGGCAGTGGCGATGATGAAATTGAATTCAAGTACCCCTCGGGCAGCGGCAGTCACAAATCCCGCAGCCATCCCTTCGAAGGCATCATCCCCAATATGGAGAGACGCTACCGGGAAACCGAATCTAACGCGGTCAGGGAAGAAATGAGCAAATATGTTGCCCAACAGGCCTGCCCACATTGCCATGGCACACGACTCAACCGATCATCCCGACATGTATTCGTGGCGGATAAAGCCCTGCCGTCGATTGTTTCTATGTCGGTTTCCAACTGCCATGCTTTCTTCGAACAGCTCAGCCTGCCCGGTAACAAGGGGGAAATCGCTGACAAGATCGTCAAGGAGATCAGCGCCCGACTTCAGTTTCTGGTTAATGTAGGCCTGAATTACCTGTCGCTGGATCGCAGTTCCGATACATTGTCCGGTGGTGAGGCACAGCGCATTCGTCTGGCCAGCCAGATTGGCGCCGGCCTCGTCGGTGTTATGTATATTCTTGATGAACCCTCCATAGGCCTGCATCAGCGGGATAATGACCGGCTGATCGAGACCCTAAACCACCTGCGTGATATCGGAAACACGGTGATAGTGGTGGAACATGACGAAGACGCCATACTCAGTGCCGACTACGTTATTGATATCGGCCCCGGTGCCGGCGTCCACGGCGGTGAAATTGTGGCCGAAGGTACGCCCAACGAAATCATGAACAACCCGAAATCCCTTACTGGCCAGTACCTGTCGGGACAGATGGAAATCCAGATACCGCCACAGCGTACTCCGCACAGCGGCCAGGTATTTACCCTCAGGGGCGCTTCCAGCAATAATCTGAAAAATCTCGATGTGGAATTTCCCGTGGGCCTGTTTACCTGTGTCACCGGGGTGTCCGGCTCGGGTAAATCCACTCTGATCAATGACACCCTGTACCGCCTGCTGGCACGTGAAATCAACAAATCCTCCGTCAGGCCGGCAAACTATGAAAGCTTTGAAGGTGGCGATCATTTTGACAAGGTGGTGGATATAGACCAGGCCCCCATCGGACGCACGCCACGCTCCAACCCTGCCACTTACACCGGCCTGTTTACACCTATCCGTGAACTGTTTTCGGGCACCCAGGAAGCACGTTCCCGCGGTTACAAACCCGGCCGCTTCAGTTTTAATGTAAAAGGTGGCCGCTGCGAAGCCTGCCAGGGTGATGGCGTAATCAAGGTGGAAATGCACTTTCTACCCGATATCTACGTACCCTGCGATGTATGCAGGAGCAAGCGCTATAATCGCGAGACCCTGGATATCCACTACAAGGGCAAGAACATCCATGAGGTACTGGAAATGACCATTGAAGAAGCCGTCGTCTTCTTCCATGCCATACCGGTCATACATAAAAAATTACAGACTATGATGGATGTTGGTCTGTCCTACATCACCCTGGGCCAGCGAGCCACGACCCTGTCTGGGGGCGAAGCACAGCGTATAAAGCTGGCTCGGGAACTCTCGAAACGAGACACCGGACGCACCATTTACATACTGGATGAGCCCACCACGGGTCTGCATTTTCACGATGTGGAACAACTGCTGCAGGTGCTGCTCAGGCTCAGGGACCACGGCAATACTATCATCGTCATCGAACACAACCTGGACATCATCAAAACCGCCGACTGGGTCATCGATCTGGGCCCGGAAGGTGGTGCCGGTGGTGGCCAGCTATTAGCCCAGGGCACGCCTGAACAGGTGGCCGATAACCCAGATTCGTTTACCGGTCATTACCTGAAAAAAATTCTCAATAAAAAACAGGCACTTAAACACCTGGCCTGACCTCAGGCCAGTATCTTTTTACTATCTTACCCATTAATACTTGACTAATGCGCTCAGGTATTCTATGTTTTAAACACCCCTTACTCCTACCCCCCCTCAGGAGATTAATATGCACATTCGAGTCACTACCGATCCCATCACCATGCAGGACGTCATGAACCCTGAATCCCATCCCTGTATTTATGAAGGCGATGGTGTTAACGGTCTTGAAATTTATTTTGAAAATGAAAGCAACCGCGACGAATACCTGGCCTGGGACCATGACCAGGACAACAAAATCCAGCTCACCGGCGACGATTCAGCGGACTATGTTGCGGAAGGCTAAAAGGATAAATCAGTACTTAGATATAAGCTGTATATAAAAAAGACATACTCACCGAATGTGGGTATGTCTTTTTTTTTAAATTACACTCAATTATTTTCTTAG
>CBDULX010000201.1:0-5450 GCA_965368175.1 uncultured Gammaproteobacteria bacterium
AAGCATGTTTAAATTCGTTCCAGACGAATTTATCGCATCCATGCTCAACAAAACTAAATTCTCCATCCTTGGCGAATTTACCCTACAGCTCAGCAATGTACGGCAAACGACAAAGGGGATTTAAAAAGAAGAAAACATATGAGCACTTGTGCTTTTGATCATCGCCTTTGGCATCAAGGCAGGGGTCGGTGTGTACAGAGCAAAAGGCAGAACAAAGTGGATTTGTGACAAATATAAATGTTAATAATTCTTAATTGTCACCGACCCTTTAATTGTGCATTGCCCCCATCTGTTGATATCATGCCTAGAGTGAAATGTAAGACCTGATTCCGTATTTCGTATTTTTTCTAAGCGATTTATAAATTACGATATAATAATATGAATATGTGATATAGGTACATTGTATATACGATAGTAGAAAGATAAACTTAGTTTGAAAGTTAATAATTATAAATATCAAAAGGAAGGTAAAAAATGAATACTACTTTAGTAATTCCTGGTGTGGCAGCTTTGTTATTAATGGCATCTGTAAGTTCTTATGCTGGTAAATACATTATAGAAGACTTAGGGGTAATTCCTGCAACAGCGAATAAAACGGTAAGCATTAATGAAAATGGTGACTATGCCATGGTGACTAAGGATGCAGCAGGAAATGAAAATGCTGTTATTATTAGTAATGGGCAATCACAGGTTATTAACTCTTTAGGCTATGGAAATGTAGGTATCAACGCACTAAATAATACTCATCAGGCAACCGGAGCCGCATTGGCATCAGCAGATGGAATAAACTTTACTCGTTCGGCTTTATATTATGCTGATGGTATTTCGCAGAATATTCAGACTCTAGATGTTAGCACTAGTGACGGTTATGATATAAATAATCAAAATGATATTGTTGGTAGATTAGCGCTTCATTCAGTAACCGGTTTTATATCAATTATGCAGGCTTTTATTTATAAACCATCAACTGGTCAGATGGTGCTTCTAAATGACCTGGCTCCTGTAGGAACTAGCTCTGGAAACTGGGAGCTGACATCGGCATATGGCATCAGTGACAACGGCTTTATTGCTGGAACGGCTCAAGTACCTGGTAGTGCAGATGATATCCCTGCAGGTGGGCTTCTGGGGCTAAGCAAACAAAGGGCATATCTTTTCGACGGATCTAACTTAACTAACCTTCTTACTCTTGGTGGAGATGCGAGTGCTGCGTATGCTGTAAATAATCTCGGACATGTGGCTGGTATATCTGACCTTGTGTTAACTAACTTATGGGATATTCCAGATACGCCTCATGTTTTTATCTACAATGGTACAAAAATGCTAGATCTTGGGACACTAAAAAACAAAGAGGATGAAGGTACTCCCGTAGTAACGGCTATGAATGATAGTGATGTTATTGTGGGTTCTGTATATCTGGCTGAAAATGGTGTAGTTAAGGAACGTGCATTTGTAATAAATGGACGAAAAATATCTGATCTTAATAAATCATTGCCAGTAGATAGTGGTTGGACAATGCTGAACAGGGCAACAGATATTAACAATAGTGGTGTCATCGTGGGTTATGGCTCTAAAGATGGAGAATTTCATGGCTTTAAGCTAACACCAATGAATGCCAGGTAGATAATAATTTTCGAGAACTTAGTGTTGGCTGATCAGTCTAGAATTAACAATTGATCAACATTTCGGTGAGTATTGTTTTTGCATAGAAGACATTAAAGTTATCATGCTTTAATGTCTTCTGTAAATTCAAGGTGTCAGATCGCTTGATTCTTTCAGAACAAGTCCAGCATTAACTTCACCTTCTAGTGCTTTTTCAATGGCTTTTAACCAATCAGATTCAATTGCCGGATCAGCAGTTCTTCCATCTTCTAGAAGTGACATGCTACCTAGAAGAGAGCCGATATCATCTGATTTTGTCATTTCATACCAATGCTGAAGAAATGAGTACATTGCCAAAAATGCTTCTTTGTCTGTGAGATTTGAGTTGCTCATAGTATTTATTACACATCTTGCCGAGTTGAGGAGCCGTATCGAAGCGAAGGTCCCAGAGCATGTATTTTATGCGCGAACTCGAACGACTTATGTTTGTTTTGAGTCATAATTTATAGAGAGTCTTTAATTATATTTTGCCACTCTTCAAATGATTCAGATTCCCAGTTATTTCCTGGTTTTAACCAGGTGACATCGTATTCTTTGGGTTTTCCACCAAACCAGTTAAACCACTTACATAATTTGCCATCGGGCACTTGTGCTAGAGGAACATTAAATTCCTTTATATAAAACTTTGTTCCTTTTGGAAAATCTTCTTTCTTGGGTAGACTCATTTTTCCAATCTTTTGGCCTGGTTTAAACATAACGATAAAAATGAGAGGCGTTTAAAAGTGCCTACGGAACGCCGGTTTTAAACGCCCTTTTAGATTGCCTTGTTATATTTAATTTACTCATCAGTGAGTAAATATATTTTAGCATCTAACTCTATTTCACTTTTTTTAATTGATTTATCAACTGAGAAAGGTGCGTGTTTCATGGGTTTACCACGATTGATCATTTCTAGCGCTTGTATTGTTGTAGTTACTATACTTCCACTAGGATTATGAAATTCAATTTTTACACCTGAACCTATTTTTGGTTCAAAAAAGTAAGGTATGCCTGGGACGATAACGCAACCCCTGCCACTTATGTTAAATATATCTTCTACTTCTTCAATGAGTTTCATATTTATTAAATATAACAGTGATATAAAAGACATCCCTAAATATAGGAATAATGTTCCTATATAGGAAACATTTTTATCCTTTTGCCGCCATTGCGCAAGCCCTCTTTTTGTGCTGTACCGACCAACTTTCAGTGCCGTGACATTGCCGGCCTGAACCGCATACTGGGTTAGTCCTGCTCATTGGGCCCGGTGTTGATGCCCAGGGATTATATTCTCCACTGCGGTTGATAGTGACCCCACTTATTTTTTTTCAATTCTTACCGACCTTTCCGTTAATGGTGTCAATAACAATCGATAACACGAATGATTCTCAGTTGTCTCCGGCCACTTTAATTCAGTTTGATGATTTTAATGTGACGACAGTACCTTTGCCTGCATCAGTGTGGTTAATGTTAACAGGTCTGGTTTGTATGTTTGGCTTATCAAAGCGTCTGTTGAAATGCAGAGACGCTAAGATTCCCTCTATAGTTTTCCACCATAATAAAAATCAACGCCAAATACTCACTATTTTGTCAGTATAAGCAAAAATCAATATGTGATTGAATCCCTACTAAAGCGCAACCATCTGTGCTTAAATAATCATCATTATAAAAACAAACGGAGTATTGATAATGAAAGCACGTATTGTTAATTGCTTGAAGTTCTTACAATTATTCTCATTAGTCGCTATTGTTTTAAGCGTTCCATTAACTGCATCAGCGGCGGTTTGTAGTTCAGCTGGGCAGTCATCGTTCTATGAATGGGTTGATAGTGTTCAATTTGGAAGTTTTTCCCATGTGTCTGGCAATGATGCTGGTTATGCCGATTTTACTGCGACTCAAACTATTCCACTTTCGCCTGGCCTGCAAAATATTAGTCTAACGCCGGGATTTAATACTGACTCGTATACTCAGTATTGGTCTGTGTGGATAGATTTTAATCAGAATCAGCTATTTGAAAGCACTGAGCAGATATTTACAGGAACATCAAGTTCAGCTGTTAGTGGTTCGATTAATGTTCCCGCTAGTGCATTGCCTGGCTTAACGGCCATGCGCGTGTCCATGAAGTATGGTTCAGCGCCTTCTGCATGTGAAACGTTTACCTCGGGTGAAGTTGAAGACTATACAGTCGATATTGCAGGCGAGCCTGCACCAGAACCTGTTTCACTAACAACTTTGTATACTATCAATGTTGATAATAACTATATCATAAGCAGAACCGGTAAATTAGGTGATCCTGCTGCGTGGGTAATTGAAAAGGATGGCATCATTGTCCTGGAAAGAAATGCGGCAAATGAGCTTGATTACACTTATTTTAACAATACGAATGGCAGCTACTTTAGAGTCTGGTTAAATCAATTTATAGACGGAAAATATGAAATCGTATCTAATGTGGTTAGTTATGTACCAGGAACGATAGTTTTACCGCCACCGAATCCTGTCGTGCCTACTCTATATACCCTTAATGTTGATAATAACTATATCGTAAGCAGAACCGGTGATTTAGGTGATCCTGCTGTGTGGGTAATTGAAAAGGACGGCGTCATTGTCCTGGAAAGAAATGCGGCAAATGAGCTTGAGTACACTTATTTTAACAATACGAATGGCAGTTACTATCGTGTCTGGTTAAAGCAGTTTATTAACGGTGCTTACGAGATCGTTTCGAATGTGGTTAACTATGAGCCAGGTGTGATTATTTTGCCGCCACCAGATCCAGTCGCTCCGACTCAGTTTACACTTAATGTAGATAATAATTATGTGTTAAGTAGAACAGGTGAGCTGGGTGATAATGTTACCTGGGAAATTGAAAAAGACGGTGTGATTGTACTGTCAAGAAATGCCTCGTTTGAAATGACCTACCAGTATTTTAATAATACTATAGGCAGTAACTTCAAAGTCTGGTTAGCATCAGGTGGGCAACCGATTTCCAATGCGGTTGAGTATGTTGGTGGCAGTCCTGTTTCAAGCCATGATATTAATATTGATGCGAGCTACAAGGTTTCACGTAGTGGTTTATTAGGGGAGCCATTAACCTGGGTGATTGAAAAAGACGGCGTCATTGTCCTGGAAAGAAATGCGGAAAATGAGCTTGATTACACTTATTACATCAATACGAATGGCAGTTACTATCGTGTCTGGTTAAAGCAGTTTATAAACGGAAAATATGAGATTGTTTCAAACGTGATCTATTATGTTCCAGGTATTGCTATATTACCTTATAACATTATCACAAATAGTGCCTATGACCTGATTCGTGATGGGGCAATTGGTGATCAGGTAAGCTGGGTGGTAGAAGAAAATGGCGTGGTGATTTTTGAGCAGGACGCTAGCACCGGGCTTGTTTATAACTACCCAGGCTTGTTAGCACAAAATACATATCGAGCATGGTTAGTGCAAATGGTTAATGGTGTGCCTGAAGCGGCGTCAAATGTTTTAGAGTTTACACCAGGTATTAACTTTGCTACTTATTCGTTGAGTGTCGATCCAACAAACCGTGTTTATAGAAGTGGTAGCCTGGGAGATAGTTTGACCTGGGTCATTGAAAAAAATGGTACGGTTGTGCTACAGCGAAATGCAGCGAATGAGCTGGACTATCTATACTTTAGCAATACGTCTGGAAGTAGTTTCAGGGTGTGGTTAGAGCAGTTTAGTGGTACTGGTTATTACCGAGTGTCGGATATCGTGGAATATAGTATTCCATAAAGAAACAGCGTGGTGAAGTTGTGGGTAATAATATCCATAGCTTCGCCGCCTTG
>CBDULX010000202.1:0-5400 GCA_965368175.1 uncultured Gammaproteobacteria bacterium
ATCTAAAATGTTGAATATGGTAAGCGTGTTTAACATTAAGATTTCTCGACAATTGCTCCAGGCATTGTTCTACCTCCTGCCTCCATGCAGTCGTCCCTATGGTCGAAATGACACAATAATCTGAGCTTACTTGTTTCCTTAACTCATCTGGCCATGTATGAGACAAGCTGATTTGATTACTTTTTCTGACTTTCAACTTCCGGCTTTCGGACTTCGCGGGCCAGTTTATCGAGCACACCATTAATGAATTTGTGACTCTGATCGGCACCGAAGGACAAAGCCAGACTAACCGCTTCCTTAATCACCACCTGATAGGGCACATCCAGACGATGCATCAACTCATATGTGGAAATCCGCAAAATTGCCTGTTCCACCGGGTCCAGTTCATCATCGATACGGTCCGTCATGATGGGAGCCAGTTTTTCGTCCAGATCACTGAGATTTTCAGGTACTTCAAATAACAGGCTATGGAAATAATCGGTGTCCACCTTGGACATATCCTGCTCAGTTTGAAACTGTACTTCAATATCTTTTAACTCGTTGCCACTAATAGACCATTGATACAGGGCCTGCATGGCTTTTTTGCGTGCGTTACTTCGGCCCTTGGCCTGACTGACATTAGACATTTTTACTACGCCAGCCTTTAACTAGTCCAGTTTCTTGAACAGATTGATCATCTCGATGGCCGTAATCGCAGCTTCTGCGCCTTTATTACCGGCCTTGGTACCTGCACGCTCGATAGCCTGTTCAATGGTATCTGTGGTCAATACGCCAAAGACCACGGGCAAACCATGATCCAGTCCCACAGATGCCATACCTTTTGAAGCTTCACCGGCTACAAAATCGAAATGCGGAGTGGAACCTCGAATAACAGCACCAAGTCCAATAATCGCATCATAGTTACCGCTCTGGGCAAGGCGCTGCGTGGCAACGGGCATTTCATATGCACCGGGAACCTTGATAACCGTAATGCTTTCTTCAGCCACACCATGACGTATCAGGGCATCAATAGCACCCGCCTGAAGACTGTCAACAATAAATCCGTTGAAACGAGCCACTACAATAGCGAATCGGCCTTCCGAATACTGTAATTCACCTTCTATTGTTTTTATTTCAGACATAGATTCAATGCTCTTTAATATTTAATATTCAAATTTCAATTGCAGGCAATTATAACTGACTCCGAAGCCATCTGTTGCCTTATTCACGACTGCACTGGCTTTAACTTATTATTTATGATTACCGCTAACATAATCAATTACTTCCAGACCAAAACCGGCCAGTCCATGGATACGTTTTGGCGCCGTCATCAGACGCATCTTATGTACATTCAGATCCATCAATATCTGTGCGCCTACTCCGTGCGTTCTTAAGTCTGCCGGGGGATCATTATCATGTCGTTCAGTCTGTTCGGGGGGGCGAACCATCCATTGCACAATATGTCGGGCATCCTGATGCTGGCGTAAAATTACAATAACACCAGGTTCCTCGGCTTCTGCAACCTGCTGCATGGCATTACGCAAGGGCCAGCCACAATGCAGAGATGAAGACAGCACGTCACACAGGGTATTTTCCATGTGCACCCTGACCAGCACTGGTTTAGCAGGATCAACTTCACCATTCACCAAAGCCAGATGCAGACATTTGCTTAGCTCATCCTGATAAGCATAAAGCCGGAAATGTCCGAACTCACTGGGGAAATCGGATTCGGCCACTCGTTCGACCGTCTTTTCATTTTCAATACGATAACGAATAAGGTCTTCAATAGTACCGATTTTAAGATCATGCTCTTTGGCAAACTTTTCCAGATCCGGTCGGCGTGCCATGCTACCGTCATCATTGAGAATTTCAACTATGACCGCACTGGGATCAAACCCGGCCAGACGGGCCAGATCACAACCGGCTTCTGTATGACCGGCACGATTCAGAACACCGCCTGGTTGAGCCATCAATGGGAAGATATGGCCTGGCTGAACCAGGTCCTCCGGGCGAGCATCTTCAGCCACCGCTGCCAGTACCGTCACTGCGCGGTCGGCTGCCGATATTCCGGTTGTCACACCCTCAGCTGCTTCGATCGACAGGGTAAAATTAGTACCATGTTCAGAATCGGTGGCATTGACCATCAGAGGCAGACGAAGTTGCTGGCAACGTTCACGGGTGAGCGTCAGACAGATCAGGCCACGACCAAAACGAGCCATGAAATTAATGTCCGCTGCAGTGGTACAGGGGGCGGCCATTAACAGGTCACCCTCGTTCTCACGATCTTCATCATCCATAATGACAACCATCTTGCCCTGGCGCAGATCTTCGATAATTTCTTCTATAGAATTCAATTTCATAACGAATATTCTTAAAGTTAATTCATACTAAATGGCAGCCGTCAGACTACTTGATAAAACCGTTTTCCGCCAGAAAACTTTCCGTAATGCGGCTGCCTGGCGTGGCCGCCTGATCACCCAGAACCAGTCGCTCCAGATAACGGGCAATCAGGTCCACCTCAAGGTTCACAATCCTGCCGGGGTAATATTCGTTCATGATAGTTTCTTTTAAAGTATGGGGCACAATGTTCAGTTCAAACTGAGCACCATCGACTTTATTCACCGTCAGGCTCACGCCATCCACAGTAATCGACCCTTTCATGGCGATGTATCTGGCCAGCTCTCTGGGGGCTTCTATGACAAAACGCACTGAACGAGCATCGTCATAACGATCTATGACCTTAGCAATCCCATCCACATGACCACTGACCAGATGCCCACCCAGTCGAGTACTTGGTGTCAGTGCTTTTTCAAGATTAACCGCACTGCCCTTGTTCAACAGCTTCAGTGAAGTGAGTGACAGGGTTTCACCTGAAACATCGGCACAATAGGCGTTCGATCGTAACTCAATAGCAGTCAGGCATACACCGTTCATGGCGATGCTATCTCCCGGATGCACATCACTCATGTCCATTTTGCCGGTATTGATCCAGAAACGGGCGTCACCACCCTTGTCTTCAATGGCTTCAATCTGGCCCAGGCTTTCAATGATTCCGGTAAACATTGGTTTCTGCCCCGTTATGCTGTCAGGTCAATGGTGAAAATAGTCATAGGCAAAGCGGTCGCATTATTGAACTCGGCCCCCGCCTCAACTCCGGCTTTGGCAATATCTTCTGCCGAATCAAGTCGATCATACATCGCATACATAGCACCCAGCGCATACTCGGAACCTGAGCCTATGGCCCAGAATTTTTTGTACTCACTCACTTCCCGTAACGAATAGATGCCAAATATACCATTTGGGTTGCATATCAATGCATCAATATGACTGGCCTCATAGGGGTCATCGTCCTCATCCTTGGCATTGAGGAAATACTTATCCTTAAGTACCGGATGCAGTTTACGAAAAGACTCAAAGATGGCCATACGATCAGAAAAATCGATTTTCACCTTCTGGTTCTTCAGTACACTTTCCATAACCAGAGCATGGGCCGCACTGCCAACTATGCCAAAATAGCCCGGCCCATAGCTCTGAATTTTGTCATAACCCACATCGTAATCCGAGCCCATGCGTAAATCACCAAAACTGGTGAGACTGTCGGCTGCAATGCAGGCTTTACCATCTTTTTTGACCACAACAATGGTGGACATAGACTAACTCCAAAATAACAGTCCATTATACAATGAACTTAAAATCGCCAACCCAGGGTCATTTCTGCGTTTGGAAAAACACCACTGAGGAAAGATGTATTGATGCTCAGCGTATTAACACCCTGAACCCCAATTACCGTTTCAGGTAAAGAGAAATAACTTGCACCTACGCCAAAGGTGAGATTAAAGTGATTCCACATGGCCTGATAACCAACCAGGGCCGAATAAATTCGGGTAGATGTCGTCGTAGAATAAGTTATACCGCCGCTTTCCTCGGAAATTTCAAAATCACCGTATAACGCCGACAGGCTTAGTAACCAGCCACCTGCCAGCGCTCTGTCGAAATAATAATTCCCTCTAACTCCAAATGAGTCGGCATCATAGTCCACATCTGAATGCTCATAGTTAAATCCCAGGTATGAAGGCCCCAGGGTGTAGTGCTCGCTTACAGCAATATCCATTTCCACATTCACAATTCCGATCAAATCACTGATGGGAGCGGTTTTAATGTTGAACATATTTTCTTTTGCACTGACTGTCTGAACAGTCAGCAAAGCGATCAATGCCAGAATGCTAGTTATTTTGTTACGCATTTTATTATCCTTTTTTTCCATTAAGTTAAAATACTGTTTAAAAAAACTCTGAGCTTTCGTTTAACATTTATACCATCAGCCACAATGATAGCTATCATTGTGGTATAGCCGTTATCCTCACATCCTGCCCGACCATCCTGATATCTTTAATATGAAACGCCAGCCGCTGCTCCATACCCTGAATACCCGGCAAATGAAATAATCCCTTTGCCTGATCCCCCATTAGATGGGGTGCCATATAAATAACGATTTCATCGACCAGGCCTGCATCCAGTAAAGCCCCGCAGAGTACACTGCCTGCTTCCACATGTACTTCGTTGATTTCCTGTTCTGCCAGCCAATGCATAGCTGCAAGAAGATCAACTCGCCCGTTACTGTCTTTTACCTGAACTACTTCGCCATGGGTATAATCATGAGACAGAGGGTCCGGGTGGCAGGTCAGAATCACTGTCTGCCCGGGTAGACTGAATACCCTGGCATCCTGTGGACAGCTTAACTGACTGTCCAGAATCACCCTCATGGGTTGATGCGGAGGTATATCCAGACCCAGCTCCTGCGCACTGAGTCTGACATTGAGCGAAGGATCATCGGCCAGTATAGTGCCCATCGCTGTTACTACCGCTGAACTCCGGGCCCGAAGTTTCTGTACATCATTCCGCGCCGCCGTCCCAGTAATCCACTGGCTTTCACCGGATGCCATGGCGGTTCGGCCATCGAGACTCATCGCCAGCTTGATCCGAACATAAGGTAAACCTGACGACATTCGCTTGATAAAGCCGGGATTTAACTCGCGAGCCTGGGCTTCCAGCACGCCGGTTGTAATTTCGATGCCAGCCTCTCGTAGCCTTAACACACCCTGCCCCGACACCTGGGGATTAGGATCTTCCATGGCAATCACCACCTGAGACACATCCGCATCAACCAGGGCATCCGCGCAGGGAGGAGTTCGACCGTGGTGACTACAGGGCTCAAGGGTGACGTAAGCGGTTGCGCCCTTTGCCTGAGCCCCGGCCTGATTGAGGGCATGGATTTCAGCATGGGGCTCGCCGGCCTTACGGTGCCAGCCTTCCCCGATGATTTTTCCATTTTTTACCACTACACAGCCCACCCGCGGATTGGGCTGTGTGGTGTACAGGCCCTTCGAAGCCAGCTGTAAGGCTCTGGCCATGTAGACGGTA
>CBDULX010000203.1:0-5397 GCA_965368175.1 uncultured Gammaproteobacteria bacterium
GACTAACGACTAACGACTAACGACTAACGACTAACGACTAACGACTAACGACTAACGACTAACGACTAACGACTAACGACTAACGACTAACGACTAATTTTTTATGGATATTCAGAATAAACTGGCAGGTCATCCTGGCAAGACCATTCTGCGCGTGAGTCCCAGAAAATCCTTGCCTGTGGTGAAATTGGTGATTTAGTGTCGAGTGAGCCAGCGGGTATCAATACACCATTCAGTTCTGGTACCACGCGTGGCATGGGGCCGCCACAGTTCTGGCAAAAACAGTTAAAATACCGTTCCGCTTCAGGTACTTTATACTTCGCTAACAACTGTTCACCTTTTGTCCAGGTTATGCTGGTATGTGGTGATATTAATAAATTACTACCATGGCCTGTGCCTGATGCCTTACGACATCGCTGGCAGTGGCAGTGATAGAAGCGCTGAGCATCACCGGTCACCTCATATTTCACGGAACCGCATAAACAGCTACCCTTTACGGTCGTTTTTGACATTTTGTTAACCCTTGTTAGATTTATTAGTCATTAGTCTTAAGTCAAAAAGAAAAACCTTGACAAAAAGAGGTTTTAAATTTTTTATTATTCCGACTTCCGACTTCCGACTTCCGACTTCCGACTTCCGACTTCCGACTTCCGACTATTTCCCTTAAAACCCGTAAAATCCCGGCATGAATAACAGGGAAAGAACGACAAGTACCTGAATAATAATAAACGGCACTACGCCTCGATAAATATCTGTGGTTTTTACACCAGCGGGTGCTACACCTTTAAGATAAAATAAGCTAAAACCAAATGGTGGCGTCAGGAATGATGTTTGTAAATTCATCGCAATGAGAATCGCAAACCAGAGAGGAGCAATACCTAAAATATCAGCAACGGGCGCAAGCATGGGCACGATAATAAAGGAAATTTCAACGAAATCGATGAAAAAGCCTAGTACCATGATCACCAGCATGGATAAAATTAGAAATCCGATTTTATCACCCGGTAAACCTACCAGGGCTTCTTCAATGATGATGTCGCCACCGGTATAGGTAAAGGCCATCGAGAAGGCGGTAGCGCCGAGTAAGATGGCAAAAACCATGGCTGTTATTTTTATTGTTTCGGTGGATGAGTCGAATAGCATTTTCCAGCTAAACTGACGATAGAGTAAAGCAAGAACTATGGCTCCAACGCCACCCAGAGCTGATGATTCTGTCGGTGTAGCAATGCCTGCAAAAATAGAACCCAGTACAATCAGAATGAGAGTCAGAGGTGGCAGTATAGCGATTAGTGCCTGTATATATTGTTGACGATTAGTGCCCGCATTTTCATCAACTGGGATAGCAGGCGCCGCGTCTTTATTGAGCCAGGTGTAAATAAGGATATAAACAATATAAGCACCAATCAGCAGACTGCCGGGTGCTACTGCAGCTTTGAATAAATCACCCACCGGTATACCCATTACATCACCCAGAATAATTAAAATTATTGAAGGGGGGATTATCTGACCAAGGGTGCCGGCAGCACAAATAGTGCCAGTGGCTAATGATTTATCATAATTATATTTGAGCATTACCGGTAAAGAGATAAGACCCATGGCGACAACCGATGCGCCAACCACTCCGGTTGATGCAGCGAGCAAACCACCGACCAGTATGGTGGAAATGGCCAGACCACCGCGTACGCTACCGAATAATTTTCCCATAGACTCCAGTAATTGCTCGGCCAGTTTGGTTTTTTGTAAAACTATTCCCATGAAAATAAATAATGGCACAGCCATTAAAACGGTATTTTCCATAATGTTCTGTATACGGTGAGGCATAAAGGCAAATAATTCGGGGCCTTCGGCGAACACTCCAAACAGCAGGGCGATGCCGCCGAACACAAATGCAACTGGAAAACCAGACAACAACATGACTAACGCCACGAAAAACATGATAATACCGATCATAGTGTGCTAGTCCCCTGCTTATGTTCTTTATGTAAATGATCGGGATCATTTCGTAATGTATTAATGGATTTCAGTATCAGGCCTATACCGCTAATACTAATTGCGAAAAACGCAAATGGGATCATGGACTTAATAAGCCAGCGGTAAGGTAAACCACCAGGGTCGCCGGAACGTTCACCAAGTTCATAAGACTCAATGGTAAAATCAATGCCGTACTTTGCGACAAGCAGGGTAAATGGGATGAGCAAAAATAAGGTTCCGAATATATCTATCCAGGCCTGTTTACGCAGGCTCAGGCTTTCATAAATGATATCAACCCGAACATGGCCTTCCTTATAAAGTGTATAGGGGATACCTAGCATGAAAATGGTGGCGTAGAGGTGCCATTCGAGTTCCTGCATGCCTATGGAGACGTCATTGAACAGGTAACGCATGACGACATCGATGAAAACATTAAGTAGTAATAAAATAAATAACACGGCTGTAATTTTGCCGAGTATGTCTGAGAAACTGTTAATCGTGGCTTCGGCTTTTTTCAAAAACATGTATTTTTAACTCATATTACTAAGACGCATAAAATGCTCATATTCAGGTGTTAGCCGCAAGGTTGTGGATATCTAGCCTGCAGGGATGTATTCATGCTATGTCCTGAATAAAAAATATGCAATTCATGTGCTCTGTTAGTATTGAAGGGGCGGTACCTGTATGTACCGACCCTTCAAAGTAGATAATTAGTAGTAGGCTAAATACTTAGTTATCTAGATCTAAATAAGCTTTATCAGATATGTTAGTCCAGACTCGAGCTTTCTTCATATAGTTTGCCTGAGATTCCTGAATTTCTTTGGCGACTGGACTGTTGGCAGCGGCTTCAACTAGCAGTTCCTGGTTGGCTTTTCTTAAAGCCTTGATTACGCTCTTAGGAAAGGTTTTAATCTTGATGTCTGGGTATTCAGACGCCATTGTGGACCAGTTTTCGGCACTTGCATGGTATGACTGAATATACATGTCATAGGCAGCAGTACGCATGGCTACACGAAGTATTTCCTGTAAATCAGCAGGTAGTTTTGCCCATACTTTTTTATTAACAAGGAACTGTAACTCAGTTGCAGGTTCGTGCCAGCCGGTGTAGTAATAAGGCGCTATTTTATGGAAGCCCATACGCAGATCCAGTGATGGACCCACCCATTCCAGTGCGTCGATGGTGTTGCGTTCCAGTGCGGTATACAGTTCGCCAGCCGGAATATTGGTGGGGTTGGCACCTACTTTGGCGAGCACTTCACCGGCGAAACCGGGAATACGCATTTTAAGGCCTTTCAGGTCATCAAGGCTGTTGATTTCTTTCTTGAACCAGCCGCCCATCTGGTTACCTGTGTTGCCTCCGGGAAAAGATAGCATATTGTATTTGTCATACAGCTTTTCCATTAATTCCATGCCGCCACCGTAGTAGAACCAGGCATATTGTTCCGGTGCAATCATTCCAAATGGCATAGTGGTGAAATACAGGGTTTCGGGCACTTTACCTTTCCAGTAATAGGAGGCTGAATGGCCCATATCATACTGACCTGCACGCACCATATCGAATATGCCTAAAGCGGCTTTGTGTTTGTTTTTGGAATCGATAGTGATTTTTAGTCGACCATTGGACATGGTTTCGGCCATTTTGGCCATATTTCGGGTTGCATCTCCAAAGACTTCGAAGTTAGTTGGCCAGGACTCCGCCAGTTTGAGCCGGTATACTTTGTCAGCGGCGGCAGCTGGATTCATCAGAGCAAGAACACAAATTGCCGGGACGGCAATGTTTTTTATGAATGAAGCGTACATTCTTTTCTCCTGGTTTGCGGACGAGTTATTAGCTTTCGTAAAAGAAACTTCATGATTCTAGTCCTGGTTAATAAGTCGATCTTCATACTAAACCTGAACCAATATCCTGATGATTACTCAATCGCCCTGGTAGCCACAGGTTCGAGAGTAATTGTCTCTAAATATAAGCATTTGATACTATCACAATCAAAAAAAATTGAACATGCTGGAAGGAGAACAGCTCGCAAAAGACAGGCATTTTATTACATTAAACTGCTGTTAAGCAGCTAAATAGCCAGTCTGGGAGCCAGTTTTCTGAACAAAAGTACTATTGAAGCTGTCTGGTATTGCCTGGAAATGTTTAATAAGCTTCATTGAAGAATACATGCTTATATACTGATGGAGAATGACATTTATCAAATGATTTTGGTGCTCGCCAGAGTCGAGTAAAAATGAGCAGGGAATCCGGGTAGTCGCTGTTAAAGTCTGGTTGTACAGGCTGCGAAGAGAGTTTATATGTTGTATGAAGCGAGGTGGTATTTTGTTCTATTGCAACGAAGCCCGGTTTCTTTTAGCCAGCACAAAACAACCGCGACTTGATCAGAGGTTCTTTCGCGGTTATAGATTACAGCAAATATAAATCCTGTTAATAGCCTGTTAGACAATGCTATAGCCCCTGCCACGATAAACATATTGATCAAGTGCAGAAATAATATTTTTCGAAGTAGCCGATATTTTGATTTTAATTAATGACAATAGTCAAAAAAAGTAATTCATTTTATGATGCTTGCTGTTTGAAAATGGGTTCTAACACAAAATCTGTGTATTGATAATTTATACATATAATTTTATTGGGCTGTGAATAAAAAAGGAATCGTGTTCTGTCAGAACACGATTCCTTCAATAAGCATAGGATTTCTGGTTTTAATTAGAAATCGTATTTTGCAGTAGCCTGTATGCGATTAAGGTCACCATCTTCGCCATTTTCAGTTTCACGAGTAGCTGTTAAATACATGAGGCCGTAAGTAACCTGCTTAATGGGTGAATGCATGACGTTAATTTGAACGCTGCTGGCACTTTTGCTTGTTTCACCATCGGCAATGGCTGGGTTATCCATATCGGCCGTACTGTATATCAGGCTCGATCTTGTTTTAGCGCTCCAGGCATGACGGTAAGCGAGAAAGGCAGTCGTTGATTTAATGGTTTCAAACTTACCTGTTGCGGTATCTATGATGGCGTCATAAGTCAGACCTAAACCGGTGTAGCGACCCATGCCATCTCCGGAATTGACGGCGAAACGAATATCATCCGACGAGCCGACTTTTATTTTGCCGCTGATGCCTGCTGCAAAGACTGTATCGTCGGTGTCATGAGTGCCGTTATCGATTTTTAACTGGCGGAATAGCCCGTTGAGTTTCATGTGACCCCAGTTACCGGAAAACTTGTAGTTGGCGGCGATATCCGGAAGAGTATTATCATCGGTGACAATGGTTGTGGGTGCTCCACCATCTTCAGTAGTGTAGGTTTCAGGATTTTCCAGGGCAATCTGGAAGCCACCAGTTGTGTATCGAACCTGTGGCTGACGGATAAAGACCGTGCTGTCTGAGGCGCCCAGGAAATCAACTGAGTCAGGCAGAGCGGCGGTGT
>CBDULX010000204.1:0-5371 GCA_965368175.1 uncultured Gammaproteobacteria bacterium
GAAGATTCATCATACGGTGTGTTTGTGCAATCTGGATTCCGTTTTTAATTAACAAAAAAATCGGATTTAAAAAACCTGGAGCCAATTCCAGGTTTTTTTTGGTTTTTTTTTGGTTATTTATAAGTTTTTTTAAAAAAAATGCATAATAACGGCTTGATTTATTTGTAAAAAGAAAAATAAGAATTATAATCTCTGCATTAACCCGATAATGAGGATTAAAAAAATGGCTCGTCCTAAAACCAAGAAGAAAGCAGTTGCTACTAAGAAAAAAGTCGCTGCTAAGAAAAAAGTAGTTGCCAGGAAGAAAGTGGCAACTAAAAAGAAAGTCGCTACTAAGAAAAAAGTAGGGGCTAAAAAGAAAGCATCTGGCGCCAAGAAAAAAGCGTCAGCTGCCAGGAAGAGTGCAGCCGCTGCTAAGAAAAAAGCCGCTGCTGCAAAGAAAAAGGTAGTTGCAGCAAAGAAAAAAGAAGTTGCAAAGCGCGCTGCTGAAGCCAAAAAACTACTGAAAGATAAAATTTCAGGCGTTCAGTCGGCACTGAAAGCAGCTAAAGATGAGCTGAAAGCAGCAGCCCAGCGTGAACAGGCAATTATGAAGATGGCTGCTGCTAAAGAGCAGGCTGTTGCCAAGTTCGTTGAGAAATGGACCAAACAACAGATGGCCAAAATCGAAAAAGCGCTGAAACCTAAAGCTAAGAAGCGTAAAAAACGTAAGTAAAAACGTTTTACGTAACATTTAGGTGTTAAAAAGGCCGCTCTGGCATACAGAGCGGCCTTTTTTATTATTTTATATAGATTATTTGCCGCGGAGACACGGAGTACACAGAGAAAAACGTCAATAAGTATATAAACAGTGGAGAGAACTTCACAATACTCTGTGTTCTCCGTGTCTCTGCGGCAAAAATCTCCGCGGCAAATAAAGAATCCGTAAACTAAATCAAATCGTTAAAAGGCTGCACTTCGACCATGCTACCGGCTTCGATGTTGCCGCTTTCACTCTCTAAAACAATAAAACAGTTCGCTTTCGACATAGAACTCAACATGTGAGAGCCCTGAATACCGGTAGTGTCGACAATTAATTCACCATTTTCATCCTGTGACATAATTCCGCGCTGGAAATCTTTACGACCCGGTCGTTTTTTTAACATGCTGGTGCAACGGGCTTTAAGAACAATAGTTGATGACTGTTTTTCACCTTCCAGCAAACGGATACTGGGTTGAACAAACTGGTAAAAGGTAGCCATAGCAGAGACAGGGTTACCGGGTAAACCAAAAAACAGCGCATTGCCAATTTTACCGAAGGCCAGTGGTTTGCCTGGTTTCATGGCAATTTTCCAGAAATTAACCTGGCCAATATCATCCAGAATCTGTTTGATGTAATCCGCTTCACCTACCGATGCACCTCCGGATGTGATAACAATATCGGCGCAAAGGGCAGCGTCTTTTAATGTGAGTTCGATTTGCTGTTTGATATCGGGTATTACACCCATATCAATCACCTGTACGCCCATTTTATGCAACATGCCGAATAATATGTAACGGTTGCTGTCATATATATCACCGGGTTTTAATGTCTGGCCAACACCCTTAAGTTCATCACCAGTAGAAAAGAAGGCAACCACCGGAGTTCGAACTATTTCCAGTTCAGTTACTCCTACCGAGGCCAGCAGACCCAGTTTGGCAGGTGACAAACGTTCACCTGCTTTAATAATGATGTCACCCGTTGAAAAATCATCACCAGGATAACGTACATTCTGTCTGGCCTGATGTTCATGGCCAATTTTTATGCTATCACCATTTACCTGGGCATGTTCCTGCATAACAATGGTGTCTGCACCTTCTGGAACAACAGCTCCAGTCATGATACGCACACATTCACCCTGTTTGACCTGTCCATCGAACGGTTTTCCCGCGAATGACTTTCCAGTCACTTTCAGTGTTGCTTCACCTGAGGCTGGAATATCCTGACTGTTGATGGCGTAACCATCCATTGCGGAGTTAATAAATGGCGGTACATCCATCGGTGAGCAAACATCATTGGCCAGCACACCGCCAATAGCTTCACGAATAGAGACCGAGCGTCTGGTTTTTAATGGTGTAACGTCCTGTTTAACTTTATCCAGGGCCTGTTCAAAACTGAGAGAGTTGGGGTCGAAGTCATCGTTACCGGATGTTTGTTTAGTTGTCATGGTAATCACTGTTGTTGGGTCAGTTGGAGTACAAATTCTGCAATTTGATGTGGTTTGTTGATATCCACTTGCGGAATGTCCGGAATTTTATCGAGTTGTCCATCATGGGCAATGGCGATGATATTTTTATCATCCGGAAATAATAAAGGTTTACCCAGTGAGGGTCGATGCAGTTCTATTTTAGGGTAGTTCCAGTGTTTGAATCCTTCCACCAGTACCAGATCGGTTTTATCCGGCTGGATATGACTTAATATGTCCTGTAAGTCTGGCTCCTGTTCCTGTTCGTGCTCAATCATGATGGCTGTTCTGCGACTGGAGCAAATAATCATGGGTGAAGCACCGGATTGTCGCAATTGATAACTGTCTTTACCTGGCTTGTCCACGTCAAAATCATGGTGTGCATGTTTTATCATGGCAACACGAAGGCCTTTATCACGCAGGATGGGTAAAATCTTTACCAGCAATGTAGTTTTTCCTGTACCACTGAAGGCAGCAAAGCCAATAATGGGTTTTGAAAATTCAATACTCATTTCATATCGTCCGCTGTATTGAAATTATGGAATCGGTCTGCCTGATCGGAAAAATCACAGATTGCAGGATCCAGCTGCAGGAAAAAATCATGGACCTTGCGTTTACCTGCCGCAAGAAAGTCGATCAGCGGTTGTTGTTCATTGCAATGGATCATGGCAAACAGGGGCTGTATCCTTTTGCCATCATGACAAATCGCTGTGCTTTTATGTTCGTTTTTCATACAGCTAAATAATCGATTTACCAGATTTTGCGGTAGTTTGGGTGAATCGCAGGGTAAGCAGAGTAAATATTCATGTTTACACTGCAACATAGCGGACAAAATTCCTGCTAGTGGGCCCTGGTAATCATCCAGCGTGTCACTGACTACGGGATAACCATAACCCTGATAGTTTGTAATATTACGATTGGCATTAATCATTATATCGGCACTGACTTTATCCAGTTCCGATAGAATATGTTCAATTAGAGGTTTTCCCTCCCATTCGATCAGGCCCTTGTCCTGCCCGGACATGCGGGTACCCCGACCACCGGCAAGAATGACTGTGCAGAATGTTAACTTTTGATTCATCGAATATGGCATTATCGGTTCTGGATGACAAATTTTAACACAGCCGAATTATGAACGACTCTATAACAACTCGGCTTTGATTAAACTCAATTAGCACTATGGCAAAATCAGATCAGTTAAGCGCATCGGAACAGCAACTGCTGGAACAGTTTATCGATGCCCTGTGGATGGAAAAAGGCCTGTCTGAAAATACTCTGGCGGCCTATCGAAATGATATTGCCAGTTATGCACTGTGGCTGGCCGATAACAGCAGTCATTTATTACGGGCCGGCGATAGTGATATCCAGCAATATCTGGCTCATTGTTTTGAGCAAGGCAGTAAAAATCGTTCGGCGGCACGCCTGTTATCCAGTTTACGACAGTTTTATGCTTATCAGGTAAGGGAGCAGCGCTTACAGGCAGATCCTACAGCACTTGTGGAAGCCCCCAAGCCGGAAAAACCCCTGCCGAAAACCCTGAGCGAACAACAGGTGGTTGATCTGTTAAACGCCGCGGATGTGTCCGAGCCACTGGGTATGCGTGATCGTGCCATGCTGGAAATACTTTATGCCACAGGACTCAGGGTGAGTGAACTGGTAGGACTGACGATGTCTCAGGTTTCGATGGATCCTGGCGTGGTTCGCATCATCGGTAAGGGCGGCAAGGAACGACTGGTGCCATTGGGGGAAGAGGCCCTGGGCTGGTTGCAAACTTATCTTAAACAGGGACGACCGGATTTAATGCAGTTGAAACCAGCGTGTAATACCATCTTTGTTACCAATCGCGGCCGAGGCATGACTCGTCAGGCTTTCTGGTATTTGATTAAACGTTATGCTGTTCTGGTGGGTATGCCGGTTGAAAATCTGTCACCTCACACCCTGCGCCATGCCTTTGCGACCCATTTGCTCAATCACGGTGCAGATTTAAGGGTGGTGCAGATGCTGCTGGGTCATAGTGATATATCAACCACTCAGATTTACACACATGTGGCCGACCAGCGGTTGAAATCCCTGTATCATAAGCATCATCCACGGGCCTGATTGACCAGGAACAAACTTGTTCGCAGAATTTCGGGAATATCTGCCCTAAATGGGCGGGAATTAATTATAATACTGCCGGTCTATTGTTTAGCCCAAAATCCAGAGAGACTATTCACATTATGAGATATGTATTAATCAGTATCATGTCCCTGTTCCTTAGCAGCCAGACTGTTATGGCGGAAGAGGCAAATAAATCCGGGGATAAAGATATTCAGGAGCTACAGCTGGCCCTGTTAAAGAATATGCCCCAGGCAGCGGGTGCAACCATCAAAGCGACACCTATTGAAGGAATATATGAGGTCCTGACCGGCCCCCAGATACTTTATATGACCAAAGATGCTCGTTTTGTAATTGATGGCGACATGTTCGATCTGCATAAGCGCGTTAATCTGACCGAAGACACTCGATCCATTATACGTAAAAGTGAACTGGATAAACTGGGTGAAACCAATATGCTGGTTTACAAGCCCAGGGGTGATGTGAAACATACCATCACGGTGTTTACCGATATTTATTGTCCTTATTGCCGTCGTTTGCATGAGGAAATGAAAGATTATATGGCCGGTGGTGTAAAAGTACGTTATGTGTTCCTGCCATTCAAAGGTAAACGCAGTTACGACACCTCTGTCAGTGTATGGTGTGCCAAGAATCCACAACAGGCACTGGACAAAGCCAAAGCCGGTGAAGAAGTGGAAGCTAAAACCTGCGAAAACCCCATCGAACAGCATCGTGCCCTGGCACAGGCTATTGGTATTCGTGGAACACCGGCCATTATGTATGAAAATGGCATGCTCAATCCTGGCTATGCGCCGGCTAATAAGGTGATTGAGCAACTGGAATCGCTGGGTTTGTAATTTGATGATGGGGCGTAAGCCCCATTGTTGTTTTCAGATTTTCTATTTGTTAAATATTTTTACTCTCTGAAAGACTGGTTTCGCCCGCTGGCGAGTGATTTATGTTTTCATCAAAGCTTCCGCTCCCTGCTCACGCTCCTTACCTACGTCCCTGTAGGCAAAGCTTCCGCTCCCTGCTCACGCTCCTTACCTACGTCCCTGTAGGCAAAGCTT
>CBDULX010000205.1:0-5350 GCA_965368175.1 uncultured Gammaproteobacteria bacterium
TCTCGGCAACTGCGTCCTGCGTTGCTCTACTACCTACATCCATGTAGGCATCCACCTGCAAGGACGCATAGCGATCCATTAGAGGTCTTCCCTCAGCCATGTCGCGGCATCTTTTGCATAATAGGTGAGGATGCCATCGGCACCGGCACGCTTGCAGCTGAGCAGAGCTTCCAGCACGCAGGCTTTTTCATCCAGCCAGCCATTCTGCGCGGCGGCTTTCAACATGGCGTACTCACCACTGACATGATAGACATAGGTGGGGGCGCCGAAGGTCTGTTTGATGCGATGGACAATATCGAGATAGGGCATTCCAGGTTTGATCATCACCATGTCCGCCCCTTCATGCAAATCGAGTTCTACTTCACGAATAGCTTCATCGGAGTTAGCAGGATCCATCTGGTAGCTGTATTTATTACCGCCAGCCAGGTTGGTAGCAGATCCCACGGCATCTCGAAATGGGCCATAGAAACTGGAGGCATACTTGGCTGAATAGGCCAGTATTCGAGTATGAATATGACCGGCCTGTTCCAGGGCCTGGCGGATTTCACCGATGCGCCCGTCCATCATATCGGAGGGGCCCACAATATCGGCACCGGCTTCGGCATGGGACACCGCCTGCTTTTTAAGTACTTCCACCGTTTCATCGTTGAGTACATAACCCGTATCATCGATCAGTCCGTCCTGGCCGTGGCTGGTGAATGGGTCCAGGGCAACATCGGTCATAACCCCCAGTTCTGGATACGATTGCTTCAGCGCTCGCACAGCACGTTGGGCCAGACCATCCGGGTTGTAAGCTTCGGCGGCATCGTCTGACTTTTTCTTTGCTGGTACCACCGGGAATAAGGCAATGGCCGGTATTCCCAGGGCAAGACACTGTTCAGCTTCTTTCAGTAGCAGATCGATACTGACTCGTTCCACTCCAGGCATGGATGGTACAGCTTCACGCTGGTTCTCACCTTCAAGTATAAACATGGGATAAATGAAATCGCTGGGGCTAAGACTGGTTTCGCGCATCAGGCGACGACTGAAGTCATCCCGACGCATACGTCGCATTCGTAGGTTCGGATAGGGGCTGGTTTTGTTCACGTTTTATGTCCCGATAGCCAGATAAACTGATAGTTAAACTATAACTGAAATTTTATTGCATACTTAGGCTTTGTTGCAGGCTATTTTATATAGCCCGCAAGGATTAACAAGTTTCAATTCCTGTGTGACAGGCCGAAAAATATTGCTGACGCAGCTGAGGAGTCCCTATGAATCGAATCATTCTGCTTGTATGCCTGGCCCTGATCAGTATGACGGTAACGGCCGATTCTGCTCCCGTGTTCGAATACAGTGTTAAAAAGTCTATGGATCAGGTGTACGCACCCTTGTATAAAGCACTGGAAGACGAGGGTTTTTATGTGGTGTTTGAGGCTGATATTGGCCGTAATATGTCGAGGTTCTCGGAAAAATGGGGCAAAAATTATAATCGTAATCAACTCGATGACATCAGGAGTATGGTGTTTTGCAATGTCTGGTATGCCAATGAGGTGAGTAATGTCGACCCAGATATGTTGGCACTCTGTCCCTTGCGCCTGAGTCTGATTGAGAAATCCGGCGCTACCCGAGTATTGTTTGCACGTCCGACGGTGATGGCTAAAGATAGTCCGGCACTCAGCATATTGAGTCAGATTGAAAATGAAGTTATTGGTATTATCCGTAAAAGCCTTAGTAGACCCTCTATAAGTTTGCCCAGGGAACCTCTGAACAGGCCATGAGTAGTTAATGTTATTTCTATTTAGATTATTTGCCAGTCAACTGGCTTTACTGACGCTATCAGGTTCCATACTGGCTTTTCTTTATCCACCGATATTTCTTATCTTCAAGGATTATTTTCTCTGGTTTTTTGCAGCGACCATGTTTGCTTTAGGTACGGTGCTGGAGTTTGATGAGTTAAAAGCGGAACTTGAGAATCCGAAGCGGATTACCCTGGGTGTATTCTCACAGTTTAGTGTTATGCCGCTGCTGGCATTTATCATGGCCCAGTACCCTGGTTTTTCACCGGCTATCGCGCTGGGATTCATTATTGTGGGTTGTGCTCCCGGTGCCATGGCCAGTAATGTGATTGTGTATCTGGCTGGCGGTGCTGTGGCCTTTTCGGTAACTTTAACCACGGTCGCCACTTTTCTGTCGCCAGTTCTGACTCCTTTGCTGGTAAAATGGCTGGGGGGCGCGATACTACCCATTGAAGTCCTGCCCCTGATGAAAACTATTTTACTTACGGTTTTATTTCCTCTGGCATTGGGTATATTGATACAGCCCTATTTAGGCCGGTATTTGCAACAAGTCAGGAGTCTTGCACCTGGGGTAGCGGCCATTGCCATAATTATCATCTGCAGTTATGCGGTAGCGGCTAATCAGGCACGGATAGAAGATATGGCCCTGTCAGTGCTGCTGGGTGTGATTCTGGTGAATCTACTGGGTTATTTCCTGGGCTGGATGCTGGCGAGATGGTATGGATTCGATCATTTTCATCGTATTACCCTGATGATTGAACTGGGGATGCAAAATGCAGGAATGGGGGTGGCGCTGGCATTAAAGCACTTTCCCCCGGAAACCGCATTGCCGGGAGCCCTGTTTGCTGTATGGTGCATTTTGACTGCGGCAATAGCCAGTAGCTGGTTGCGAAGGTTCCAGCTGAAACAGCTAGAGGCCACGGGATTTTAGTCTGTTTTGCACTATAGTTATGCAGAGGATCCTTAGATTAAGGAATAGTCGCAAATTATTTATCAGGAATATGATTTTAAGGCACGTAGTGGATGTCAGCTGGGAAACTTAAACAAAGTATTTTGCTGGTCGAAGAGTCGGCCACACTTAGATATATACTGGTCAAAGCATTACAAAAACATGGCTATGAACTCATGTCTCTTGAGACAATTGAGGCAGCGATTGATTTTTTAAATGACTCCCTGAGCAGTTTCAATGGCGTGGTTATTGGCTGGCCAAATTACGAAGGCCATCCAGGTCTAAAAAAATTGATGGAACTGATGTCGCAGAAAGAGTATGTGCGCACACCGGTTCTGATTATTTCCCATGATGCCAATATGGAAGCGCTTAACTGGGTAAGTGAGCGTCAATTAACTGCGCTGGTGCCATGGGAGAATTACCAGGAGTCAATTTCCACGCTACAGAAATTACTCGGTGCAGATAAGAAAACAGAAATTGCAGCGACAGTGAATAGCAGTGAAAACTCTATTCGTATTTTACTGGTCGATGACTCGGTCAGTATCCGGCATTATTATCAACGCATATTAAGTCGTCAGGGTTATAACACTGATACTGCCAAATCGGTGCAGGATGCATTTGAAAAAGCAGTTGCTGGCGATTACGACATGGCCATCATTGATTATTTTATGCCTGATGAGAATGGTTATGTATTATGCCAACGGCTGAGGGATGATCCCCGTACTGCCAATATTATTACTGCAGTAATCACCGGTACCTACCTGGATGAAGTTATCAAAGACTGTCTGCAGGCAGGTGCTGTGGAATGTATGTTCAAGAATGAGGGTGAAGATCTGTTCCTTGCTCGAATTGCCGCGATGAGCCGGTTCATACAGGTACAGAAATCTATTGTCGCAGAACGTGAGCGGTTGTCAGGAATTCTGGAATCCGTAGGTGAAGGGGTTTACGGTGTTGATAATGACGGCCGTGTAACCTTTGTTAATCCTGCAGCATTGAATATTGTAGGCTGGGAAGGAACCGCTGCGGTAATTGGCAAGCAGGCCAGTGATGCATTTCATTTTCATCCAGATGGCGACAGGAGTAACCAGGACAAGTTATTTAAAACTTATGGTAAGGGAATCGAACTCAGGGGCTGGGAAACCATATTCAGGCATAAAAACCGTAAACCTGTGCCAGTGGAATGTACGGTTTATCCATTGAATATTCATGGCAGTCAGGAAGGCTCGGTGATTGCATTTCGCGATATTTCAGAACGTAAAATGCTGGAAGATAAACTCAACTGGCAGGCGACCCACGATCATCTTACCACCCTGTGTAACCGACGTTATTTTGAAGACCAGTTGTTAACTGAAATTAAAAGACTGCATCAACAGAACATGCAAAGTGCGCTGATTTATCTGGACCTTGATCGGTTCAAATATGTTAACGATACCTCAGGTCACGATGCCGGTGATAAGTTACTGGTGGAAATATCCAAAATTCTTTCTGACAAGATTCGCAGTAATGACACTCTGGCCAGACTGGGTGGTGATGAATTTGCGATTATATTGCGGGATGTGAATGAACATGTTGCTATGGCTATGGCCGAGGATTATCGGAAATCTCTGGAACACTGTAAATTTACTCACGACAATCAGCCCTATTCCGTGAATGCCAGTTTTGGTGTGGCAATGATGGATATGAATGGTATGACCTCAGGTGATGTACTGGCCAATGCTGACATTGCCTGCCACATTGCCAAACGCGGTGGCCGAAATAAATGTCATTTATACGAAAAAAATAATGATGAAAAGAATATCATGGGTACCGAGCTGGGCTGGTCGAAGCGCCTGATTGATGCCATGCGCGGCGATGGTTTTGTGCTGCATTATCAGCCTATTCTGGATGTTAATCGTATCGATCTCGCGGAATTGCCAGCAGAAGATGGTTTATTGTGGCAGAACTACACCCAGCAAGCCGACAATCCGCTGCACTATGAAATTCTGTTACGAATGCGGGGTGACGATGGAGCCTTGTACTATCCCGGTTCTTTTCTTCCTACCGCTGAACGATTTAATTTAATGTGTGACGTGGATCTATGGGTAATCCGTGCGGCTTTAAAGTCTTTGCTGCTGGTACAGGCAGAACATCCGAATGTGGCATTTTCTATTAATCTGTCCAGCCATACCCTGAATGCCAATGATAGCCTGGAAAAAATAAAGGCCATGATTAGTGAATACCATATTGATCCAAAATCGATTATTTTTGAGATCACCGAAACTTGTGCCATCGCAAATTTCGATACAGCCAGTGAATTTATCGAAGAGATAAAGTCTCTCGGTTGTCAGTTTTCACTGGATGATTTCGGTTCCGGATTCTGTTCATTCTCACAATTAAAAAATCTGCCAGCGGATTTCGTTAAAATAGATGGTCAGTTTGTCAAAGGTATGGCCCGTGGTTCTATTGATCGGGCTATTGTAACTGCAATGAATGATGTGGCCCATTCCCTGGGACGTTATACTGTGGCGGAATACGTGGAAAGCCCTGAAATTCTGCGATTGCTCAAGGTTTGCGGGGTGGATCGGGTGCAGGGAAATTATGTGTCTAATCCGTTGCACCTGCTGGGCCATGGACATGCCTGAAT
>CBDULX010000206.1:0-5340 GCA_965368175.1 uncultured Gammaproteobacteria bacterium
CTAATTATAAAAACGGGTTGGGGGAACCATAAATAAGCTTGATTTGTTTGCATCCGTCGCTTGCGTCATTATCTCTCAAATTTTATGGGGACAACCCATTATTCTAATAAGACCTAAGTGAACATAAGGAGTCGAAATGAGCGCAAAAAATGCATTCTATGCACAATCCGGTGGTGTTACCGCCGTGATTAATGCTTCAGCCTGTGGTGTAATCGAAACAGCCCGCCAGCACCCCGATAAAATCGCTAATGTATACGCTGGCCGTAATGGCATCATCGGTGCACTCACTGAAGACCTGATCGACACCAGTAAAGAATCCGCTGAAGACATAGCTGCGCTCAAACACACGCCATCAGGCGCTTTCGGCTCCTGTCGCTTTAAACTTAAAAGCCTGGAAGAAAATAAAGCCGAATACGAACGCCTGATCGAAGTATTCAAGGCCCATAACATCGGCTACTTCTTCTACAATGGTGGCGGTGACTCAGCCGACACCTGCTACAAGGTTTCCCAGCTGTCTGAGAAAATGGGCTTCCCGGTTCAGGCCATACATGTACCCAAAACCGTCGATAACGACCTGCCGATCACAGACAACTGCCCGGGCTTTGGCTCAGTGGCCAAATACATTGCCGTGTCAGCACTGGAAGCCTCTTACGATGTACGCTCCATGGCAAAAACCTCTACCAAGATTTTCGTACTGGAAGTTATGGGTCGTCATGCCGGCTGGATTGCCGCAGCCGGCGGTCTGATCGAAGACGAAGGCATTCCGGTGCTGGTTCTCTTCCCTGAAGTAGAATTCGACAAAGATAAATTCATGACTCAGGTAAAAGCCAAGGCTGAAGAACACGGTTTCTGTACCATTGTTGTTTCTGAAGGTACGCACTGGCCCGACGGAAAATTCCTGGCCGAACAGGGCACCCGCGACTCATTCGGTCACGCTCAACTGGGAGGTGCAGCACCGGTTGTAGCCAACATGATCAAAGAAGAACTGGGTTATAAATTCCACTGGGCAGTTGCTGATTACCTGCAGCGTGCCGCACGCCACCTGGCATCTCAATCGGATGTTGAGCAGGCTTATGCACTGGGTGAAAAAGCCGTAGAATTTGCCCTGCAAGGCCATAACTCCATCATGCCCACAGTGGTTCGCAAATCTAACAACCCCTACAAATGGGAAATTGGTCAGGCACCTCTTTCTGAAGTGGCCAATGTTGAAAAAATGATGCCTATGGAATTCATCACCGATGATGGTTTCGGTATAACCCAGGGCTGTAAAGATTACCTTTACCCGCTGATTCAGGGTGAGGCCTACCCTCCCTATAAATCCAACGGCATGCCAGACTATGTCACACTGAAATTACAATCAGTAGCCAAAAAACTCGATACTTTCGAAGTTTAAATAAAAAGGGGAAGCATTTTGCTTCTCCTTTTTTTATTCAACATATTTGCCACAGAGGCACAGAGATCGCAGAGAATGATAAATGTATCTAAACAAAATAATCTCTATGTACTCTGTGTGACGTATATGAATTAAGTAATGTCGTGGGCGCATGGATGCACAGGAGCGGCTAAACTGAATTCATTATCCGCAAATGAACGCGAATAAACGCAAATATGGTTATGTATACTAACGGCACATGGAAAACTGCTTTTACATACCCAACACTCCCATATAAAACTCGGGAACAGGTAAAAAAATATAATGCAAAATACATTTTTATACATTAGCGTTTATTCGCGTTCATTTGCGGACTATTAGGATTATGACATTTGATAAAGCACGAGAAATGATCGAAACCCACGCCATGATGGCCAGCGGCTACAACCGCAATGCCGCCAAAATGGTCCTGGGGGAACTTAACCGGGATGAAGGTCAGCAGGCAGTTGACCGTCTTATCCGTGAATTCCATCTGGATGATCTCTGGGGTTTCCAGCCCGGCACTCATTTCGAGAGCGTATACAAATAACCGCAGGAGAGGACTTCAGTTCTCAGAGCAAAGTAACTGGCTTTTGCGAACTAAAGCTCGCTCCTGCATTTTGTTAAGACGGGAGAGTAATATGCGATTGATACTATTAGGTGGCCCAGGAGCCGGTAAAGGCACTCAGGCGAATTACATTAAAGACAAGTACAAGATCCCACAGATATCCACTGGCGATATGTTGCGTGCAGCGGTAAAGGCCGGCACACCTCTGGGTGTAGAGGCAAAAAAGGTGATGGATGCTGGCGGCCTGGTCTCCGATGACATCATTCTGGGTCTGATTGAAGAACGTATCAAAGAAGACGACTGCAAAAATGGCTTCCTGTTTGATGGTTTCCCCCGCACCATCCCTCAGGCCGAAGCATTAAAAGCCAAAGTGGAAGTAGACGGAGTAGTCGAAATTGATGTGGATGATGCTGAGATCATTAAACGCATGAGTGGACGCCGTGTGCATCCAGCCTCAGGTCGTACTTACCATATTAAGTTCAATCCACCTAAAGTTGAAGGCAAGGACGATGAGACGGGTGAAGACCTGATCCAGCGAGATGATGACCAGGAAGATACGGTCAAAAAACGCCTGGATGTTTACCACGAACAAACCGAACCCCTGATTGAATATTATTCTAAATGGGCCAGCTCTGGTGAAGCCAATTCACCTAAATACGTTAAAGTAAACGGCATTGGTAAAGTTGAAGAAATACGTGAGCAGATTTTTAGCGGAATTGACAACTAAAAATCAGATAATAAAGGGTGATTTAATCACCCTTTATTATTGATAACAGTTCACTAAATCGTGAAGCGCTTAAATAAATAGAAGCTTATCGACATATAAATATCCGGTGCTATACTCATTTTCTGACCTGACAACAACATTTGATATATATCAAAATTTATATGCAAAAGTTATAAGATTAATATACGGGATCATAGCCCTGCTTTATTGATAAAAAATTTAACGGGACGCATTAATATTTTCACATGATGATTTCCTTATATAGATTAATTCTATTGATATACGTCAAACCGGGTTATGAACACATACACGTATAGTCAGCCGTACTGATAGTGTATTTTAAAAGCGGAACATAAATACAACTATCTGGATTTGTTTATTTTTAGCCTGGCTGAACATAAACAGAGCCAATTAAACAAAGTATTCGGGATCTGATTTTAATAACCAGGTTCTTACTGTGAACCTGCTTCACACAATAAAAACGGGGGTTAGAATATGTCCACTGGACTCATTATCGCCTTAGTCTGTGCTCTAGCAGGCATAGCTTACGGCGTCATTTCCATCTTCAGCATTTTAGCAAAGCCTATGGGCAATGAAGAAATGCAACGCATCGCTGGTGCTATTCAGGAAGGCGCTATCGCCTACCTGACTCGTCAGTACACCACCATTGGCATTGTCGGTGTGGTGCTATTTATAGCTTTGGGTCTGTCCTTAGGCTGGCCGACTGCTATCGGTTTTGCCATAGGTGCAATCCTTTCAGGTGCTGCTGGTTATATAGGTATGCACGTTTCTGTCCGTTCTAACTCTCGAACTGCTGAAGCTGCTAAACAGGGTATTAACCCTGCCCTGCAGGTTGCATTTAAAGGCGGCGCGATTACTGGAATGCTGGTTGTGGGCCTTGGCTTACTGGGTGTTGCCGGTTATTACAGTGTATTAAATGGCATAGGTATTCCCCAGGATCAGGCCCTGCACGCGATGGTAGGCCTGGCATTCGGTGGTTCGCTGATTTCTATTTTTGCACGATTAGGTGGTGGTATTTTCACCAAGGGTGCAGACGTTGGTGCTGATATCGTAGGTAAGGTTGAAGCGGGTATTCCCGAAGATGACCCACGTAATCCTGCGGTTATCGCCGACAATGTCGGTGATAACGTGGGTGACTGCGCCGGTATGGCTGCTGACCTGTTTGAAACCTATGCGGTAACCATCATTGCAACCATGCTTCTGGGTGGACTGCTGCTGAAAGATGCCGGTGACCTGGCAGTGACCTATCCTCTGGTGCTCGGTGGCGTTTCTATCATCGGTTCTATTATTGGTACCTTCTTCGTAAAAGCCAATGAGGGCGGCAAGATTATGAATGCCCTCTACAGGGGTACTCTGGTTGCTGCGATTTTCTCTGCGGTTGCGTTCTATTTCGTTACCGATTATATGATGGGCAATGTCGCAGGTTACTCTACCGGCGGACTGTATGGCTCAGCGTTAATCGGTCTGGCACTCACCGTGGCCATGATTGTTATCACCGAGTATTACACCGCGACTGAATATGGTCCTGTGAAGCGTATTGCAGAAGCATCCACCACGGGTGACGGCACCAATGTTATTGCCGGTCTGGGTGTTTCCATGAAGTCAACAGCCCTGCCTGTTTTATCGGTATGCGCTTCCATCTGGGGCGCTTATGAGCTGGCTGGCCTGTATGGTATTGCTATTGCAGCCACTTCCATGCTGTCTATGACAGGCATTATCGTGGCTCTCGATGCTTACGGTCCTATCACTGATAATGCCGGCGGTATTGCTGAAATGGCCGAACTGCCTGAAGACATCCGTACTACAACCGATGCTCTGGATGCCGTAGGTAATACCACCAAAGCAGTCACCAAAGGTTATGCGATTGGCTCTGCAGGCCTGGCAACATTAGTGCTGTTTGCTGACTATACCAACACACTGGGTGGCAACGTCGTATTCAAGCTATCCAATCCGGATGTCATCATTGGTCTATTCATCGGCGG
Source organism: uncultured Gammaproteobacteria bacterium (assembly GCA_965368175.1). GTDB lineage: Bacteria > Pseudomonadota > Gammaproteobacteria > SZUA-229 > SZUA-229 > CBDULX01. The sequence continues at coordinate 4,710 of CBDULX010000206.1, forward strand.
CCTGATTCCCTACCTGTTTGGTGCCATGGCGATGGAAGCGGTAGGTCGTGCTGCCGGTGGTATCGTTAACGAAGTACGTCGTCAGTTTAAAGAAATGCCCGGCATTATGGATCGTACCCAGAAGCCTGACTATTCACGTGCCGTTGACATGCTGACCAAAGCCGCAATCAAGGAAATGATGATTCCTTCATTGCTTCCAGTAGCTGTGCCAATAATTGTTGGTCTGACTCTGGGCGCTGAAGCTCTGGGTGGTGTGCTGATTGGTACTATCGTAACCGGTCTGTTCGTAGCCATTTCCATGACCACCGGTGGTGGTGCCTGGGATAACGCCAAGAAATACATCGAGGATGGTAACTTCGGTGGAAAAGGTTCTGACGCTCACAAAGCAGCCGTAACCGGTGACACAGTAGGCGACCCCTACAAAGACACCGCTGGCCCAGCAATCAACCCACTGATCAAAATTATCAATATTGTGGCATTGTTGATCATCCCACTACTGTAATAGAAACATTGCAGTGATAAAAACTAAGGCGTGCCAATGGCACGCCTTTTTTATGCCCATGAATGGGCGGCAGGTTTTTGCTCCTGCAAAACCTGCATTTCCGCCTTCCCTGGCGGTCGTATGCCGCGG
>CBDULX010000207.1:0-5340 GCA_965368175.1 uncultured Gammaproteobacteria bacterium
TGCATACACCGCACCGGTGCCGCCATCTCTGGGTTGGGCAGTGGTAAAAGCGAGCACCTGTGGAATATTCTGTAACCACTTATTCACCATGGCTTTGAGTACCGGGCGGCCATCGTCGGAATGATATCCCTTGCCATGCACAATACAGACGATTTTGTATCCCTGCTGTTGTGCTTGCTGAATAAAGCTCAGTAGATAGTTTCTGGCTTTGTCCCTGGTTAAACCATGTAAATCGATATGGTCTTCCACCGGAAGTTTGCCATTGCGCATTTGTTTCACCAGTGACTTCTGAATGCCCGGGCGCATGAACTCCAGGAATTGACCGCATTCCGGGATAAAATCATCGCTCAGGGCATCGGCGATGGGTTCCTGGTGACTAGCAGGAGGGCGCTTTTTTACTGGGCCCGGTTTGGGCTTGAGGGACACCTTATCCTGCCTGATGGGAGTCACATCTGTCATGGCCTGCTGGAACAGGTCTTTCTCATTATCGTCATCTGAAGCTGTCATGATCAAAGATTATAAGGTAATGATGAATAAAATAATTTTAATTTGACGCCTGGCCAGTACAAACATTCATAATTATCAACCAAACCATTTAATTCTGGTGTACATTTACACCATGCACATTTTACTCAGTAACGATGATGGTTATCTGGCACCGGGCCTGTCAATACTTGCCGACTGCCTGAAAAAACGGGCTAAGGTAACTATTGCGGCACCAGACCGTAATCGTAGTGCGGCCAGTAACTCTTTAACCTTGCATAGACCATTGCGCGCACAGCTGCTCGAGGATGGGTTTTATAAGATTGACGGTACGCCCACCGATTGTGTGCATCTGGCGATTACCGGATTACTGGAGCAGGAACCGGATATGGTGATCTCGGGCCCTAATGATGGGCCTAATATGGGGGATGATGTACTCTATTCAGGTACCGTGGCAGCTGCGACTGAGGGACGTTTTCTGGGATTACCGGCAATTGCACTATCCATGTGTTCGTTCGAGCCCCAGCATTTTGACTCAGCCTGTCGGACCATCGAAATTCTACTGGATCTTCTGCAACGACAGCCATTGCGATCAGACACCATTCTGAATGTGAATATACCGGATTTACCCTGGGATCAGATCAGGGGTTTTCAGGCTACCCGACTGGGTGCGCGTCATAAATCGGAAGGGGTGGTCAAACAACAGGATCCAAGGGGTTTACCCTTTTATTGGGTAGGGCCGGCCGGTGATGAACAGGATGCAGGCGAGGGGACTGATTTTGCAGCGACCCGTCAGGGCTTTGTATCGGTTACCCCGTTGCAGGTCGATTTAACCCGATATGATAGTCTCGAACCACTGGCAAACTGGCTGGCGAATATAGAAAAATAAGCGGTAGTAAATTTTATCTAAAACAAGTCAGCCAGTTAGTGCATAATAAATAAAATTTATTCTTTTCCTAGGTTTAATGTGAATTTATCTGATCCCCGTGTCCAGGGCATAGGCATGACTTCCCAGCGCACTCGTGACCGTCTGGTGCAGCGACTACGCGATAAAGGTATCCTCAATGAGCAAGTTCTTGAAGTAATGGGCTCAATTCCCAGGCATCTGTTTGTGGATGAGGCCCTGAGCAGTCGATCATACGAGGATACTTCCTTACCTATTGGTCATGGCCAGACCATTTCCCAGCCTTTTATTGTTGCCAGGATGACAGAAGCCCTGTTAAGCAGGGGGGTGCCAGACAGGGTGCTGGAAGTGGGAACCGGCTCCGGTTATCAGGCGGCTGTGTTGTCTCGACTGGTGCCTCAGGTTTATTCAGTAGAGCGTATAGTTGCCCTGCAGAAGCAGGCCCGTGAACGTTACCACCAGCTGGGTCTAAATAACATTTCTCTGAAACACTCCGATGGTTCCTGGGGCTGGCCTCAATATGGGCCATTTTCCGCCATTATCGTCACGGCAGCTCCGGAACAGATTCCGGAAAGTTTGCTGGAACAACTGGCGGTTGGAGGCATTATGATTATTCCCGTAGGCAGTCAGTCGGGTGAGCAGACTCTGTTGCAGATTACTCGCGAGTCTGATGGTTTCGTTGAGCAGGAACTGGAGGGCGTTCGGTTTGTGCCCATGCTCAACGGAGGGATTGTTTAGTGCTATTTCAGGGTTTATATGATCGGTGCATGCAGTGGGCGGCGCATCCTTACGCCGAACGCTATCTGATTGGTGTCAGTGTATTCGAATCAATATTTTTTCCAGTGCCGACCGCTTTAATGTTAATACCCATGGTGGTGGCAAACCCCCAGAAGGTGTTCCGTCTGACCACTTTAACCACAGTGATGTCAGTGTTAGGCGGGCTGGTGGGGTATTTGATGGGCTACCTGGCCATTACCGCGATTGAGCCCTGGATACACAGTTTTGGCTGGTGGGATAAATATCTGATTGCTCAGAGCTGGTTCGACCAGTATGGCGTCTGGGCCGTCGCGATTGCCGGATTTACACCCATTCCTTTCAAGTTGTTTACAGTTTCCGCAGGTGCCCTGTCGATGGCACTGTTCCCGTTTTTTCTGGCCGCCCTGCTGGGACGGTCAGCGCATTTTTATCTTATAGGGTATCTGGTCGCCTGGGCCGGACCCAGGATGGAGCCGATGATCAGACGTTACATAGAATGGCTAGGCTGGTCAGTGGTGGCACTGGCGATAATAATATATGTGTTACAGAATCATTAATCAGCGATTCAGACAATATCTTTATCTTCTGACCATACTGTTCTGGCTGAATGGCTGCGCGGAACTTCGTGATTGCTGTTCCCAGTGGAATCCACTGGATTATACTGTGCAGCGAGGTGATACGCTTTACTCTATCGCCTGGCGGTATGAAATGGATTATCGTGAGATAGCACAATGGAATGGCATTACTGCCCCTTTTGCCATTTATCCCGGGCAACGTCTGCGAATGACACCGGATAGTATGGATGGGACCATTGGCAGTGATGAGCGGGAATTGGTAATTCTGGACAGGGAACTGGCGGAAGAGATTGAAAAAGATGATAGCCGTGTTGATACACAGGCTGTTTCGATAGACGAGTCGGAGGGTGATTTAGCAACCGACCCCGTCCAACCTGAAAAAATTACGGTGCAGACAGGAGATACCCTGTACTCACTGGCTCGTGAATATGCGTTAACGCCTCAGCAACTGGCCCGCTGGAATGGTATTCGCCCACCCTATGAGATATATCCTGGGCAGGAAATACGCCTGTCACTGCCGGTTCATGCCTACGGTACACAAAACATGGTCAGCATTGAAAAAAGCGAACAAAAACCGCAAGAGACAGAATCTTTAATCAAAGAAATAGCTTTACCCGCTAAAGTCAGCCAGTGGCACTGGCCGGTGAGGGGGCAACTGGTGAAAACCTTTAACAGCAAAGATAGATTACGTAAAGGGATTGGCATCTCCGGGCGCCATGGGCAAACTATTAAGGCCGCCGCTGCGGGTAGAGTGGTATACAGCGGTAATGGTCTTGTCAGTTACGGTAATTTGCTGATTATCAAGCATAGTAATGCTTTCCTTAGCGCCTATGCTTATAATAAAAAACTGCTTGTAAAAGAAGGGGATAGCGTTGAATCAGGTCAGGTTATCGCGCAAATGGGAGGTGTTGAAACAGGGGCCCCGCAACTCCATTTTGAAATTCGTAAAAATGGAAAACCGGTGAACCCTATGCACTATTTGCCAAAAATCTGAGATTATTTTCACATTTTACTTGAAATTCTTAGCCGTTTGTCTTAAAAGATGTAATAGGCCTGTCTTTTTTAGGCTCTCAATTGATAAAAATATCGGGGGGCGGGGATTAATGCAGCTATTAACTCCCTAAAATACAAATAACATGAGATCTAAGAGGGGAGGTCATCATGAATACTGCGATTCACCAGAAGAAAGCAGGCACTAAGAAAACAGGCGACAAGTTCATTGGCGATAACGAGGAGCAAATCCAGGATGATAAGGAAATGCTACTGGATGACGTTGTCGAAGATGAAGAGCTGGAATGTTTAGATCTTCAGCAGGAAGCCGAAGCAAAAGTTGAAGCAGAAGTCGAAGCGGTTGTTAAGAAAGCCGAACCGGCACCTGCCAAATTTAAGTCAAGAGCCACTACCAATCGAAAAGAGCTGGATGCAACCCGGCTTTATTTACGAGAAATCGAATACTCACCTTTATTGACTGCGGAAGAAGAAGTTTATTATTCTCGACTGTCTCGAAAAGGTGTGGAATCAGCCCGCAAGAAAATGATTGAATGCAATTTGCGCCTGGTGGTGAAGATTGCCCGACGTTATATGAATCGTGGACTTGCATTGCTGGACCTGATTGAAGAGGGTAATCTGGGCCTGATCCGTGCAGTTGAAAAGTTTGATCCTGAAAAGGGATTCCGTTTTTCCACCTACGCTACCTGGTGGATTCGTCAGACCGTAGAACGGGCACTGATGAACCAGACCCGCACCATTCGTTTACCCATCCATGTTATCAAAGAGCTGAATGTGTACCTGCGTGCCGCGCGCAAACTCGAACAAACCATGGAAATGGAACCCACGGCGGAAGATATAGCCGCTCTGGTTGACAAACCCGTGGAGAATGTCGAAAGAATGCTGGGGCTTCGTGATCGTGTCACATCAGTAGATGTACCTGTTGGCAAGGATAATGATCGTCCATTACTGGAAATTATCCCGGATCAGAACAATCCGGAGCCATCTTCTATTTTGCAGCATGAAGATGTTCTGGCCAATCTGGAACTGTGGTTAAATCAGCTGGAAGAAAAACAGCGTGAAGTGGTTATTCGTCGCTTCGGTTTGCACGGTTATGAGCGCACCACTCTGGAAGAAGTCGGACGTGAGCTGGGTGTAACCCGTGAACGCGTTCGTCAGATCCAGATGGATGCACTGCGTCATCTGCGCAAAATTCTGGAAAGCCACGGTTTTTCTGAAGAAATATTACTTAGAGATTAATATTTAAAAGTTTGGGGCCAAAAAAAGGGCGGTTTATCCGCTCTTTTTTTATGCGCGCTTAAAAAAGTAGTCAGCCTTTTATATTTCACACAGTAGTTCTGAATTTAAGCTAGATAGAATGGCATCGCTTAAGTATTTATAAGTTATTGATATTTATGCACTAAATGTTTTCTGTTGTGGAAGACGCTATGTGTTTTTATTCCCTGTCTCAGTTGTATCTCCTTCATCTATATCAGGATGAGCTAAATTTTATTAATTAACAGCACAATAAATAGATGTGTTTTATATATTGATTCTTCGGGAATACGAGTTTGGTGGACAATTTATGCTTACGGTAGCAGCAACCGGCAAGAATTCAGTCTACTTTATAGATGT
>CBDULX010000208.1:0-5296 GCA_965368175.1 uncultured Gammaproteobacteria bacterium
ATCCCATTGGCTACTTTTTGAGCGCCATTCAACCGCAGGGATCGCATACCCTCTTTTAAAGCCTGCTGTCGCAGGGCTGAAATATCGCAGTTGTCCTGCACCAGATTCTTGATTTCATCGGAAAATGTGAACATTTCATATATACCGATACGGCCCATATACCCGGTATTACGACACTCCAGACAGCCTGCCGGCTCAAATACTTTACCTGGCTTTGCCGGTTTCCAGGGTTTTACCAGTTCTTTCCAGACCTCTTCACTGATCTCTGTTTCCTGTTTGCAATGCGGGCACAGGGTTCTGAGCAGACGCTGCGCCATTACCCCAAGCACAGTGGAATGGATCAGGTAGGGTGGCACACCGATATCCAGCATACGGGTTATTGCTGAAGGGGCATCATTAGTATGTAACGTGGAAAGCACCAGATGACCAGTTAGCGCTGCCTGAATGGCAATGTCTGCCGTTTCCATATCCCGAATCTCACCAATCATGATGATATCCGGATCCTGACGCAAAAGTGTACGAACACCGGTGGCAAAATCCAGCCCTATATTATGCTGCACCTGCATCTGATTGAACATCGGCTCCACCAGCTCGATGGGATCTTCCACTGTACACACGTTCACTTCTGGTCTGGCCAGCTGTTTCAGGGTCGAATAAAGAGTGGTGGTTTTACCCGAACCGGTGGGTCCGGTAACCAGGATAATGCCATGGGGCTGGGCGATCATGGCCTGCCAATGCTCATCATCAGATTTACCAAATCCCAGCTCCCGGTAATTTCTCACCAGTACCTCTGGATCAAAGATACGCATGACCAGCTTTTCACCAAAGGCAGTGGGCATGGTAGATAAACGAAGTTCTACTTCCTGGCCATCGGGAGTTCGGGTTTTCAGGCGCCCATCCTGGGGACGCCGTTTTTCAGCCACATCCATACGACCAAGAATTTTGATTCGACTGGACACTGCCGCCATGACCGTTGAGGGAATCTGATACACCTGATGCATCACGCCATCGATACGAAACCGCACATTGCTCTGCTCTCGACGAGGCTCAAGATGGATATCACTGGCTCTTTGATCGAAAGCGTATTGCAGCAACCAGTCCACGATATTAACCACATGCTGATCGTTAGCATCCAGCTTGCCGGCACGTCCCAGCTCCATCAGGGATTCCAGATTGCCAATATTGGTCGTGCCTTCCTGGGCATCGTACTGAGCACCTATCACAGATTTGGAAACGGTATAAAATTCCAGTAAATAACGGGAAATATCATCGGGATTGCTGATAACACGCTTAAAAGCCCTGTTATTGATTCGGCTTAGTTCATGCTCCCACTCCCGCTCGAAGGGTTCGGATGTGGCTACTGTGATGGAATCGGCATTTACTTTAATCGGTAGAATATTAAAACGAGCGGCATAGGCATAGGACACCACCCCGGTCACCTTAGACACATCAATTTTCAGCGGGTCGATACGAAAGTAAGGCATGCTGGCTTTTTCTGATAACCAGATCGTGAGTAACTCCAGGGATACTGGGGTGATCTGATCTCGCTCATCCAGCCATTGCCGATCAGCAATGACTTCAATAGGATGTTTTTTAGTATATTCCTTACTGATGGCGATGGTACGCAGCATATGGGCATTATCCTTACTAACAATACCATCCTGCTCCAGCCAGCTAAGCACTTCATGGAGATCCAGTTTCCGGTCTTTTGTATCGATTACAGCATTCATTCTGAATTTTGCATCCCCTGATCGGCTTTACTGTGCTTAATAACTTACCTGAAAACCCTTGATCGATGGGTGACCAGGTTCATCCTTTACTTCGACCGCATCCACCCGCGACATGGAAGAACCCTGCTGTAACCATGCTTCAAACTCTGCCAGTTGCAGTTCAGTGCCACAGGCAAGTGCTTCTACACGTCCATCATCCAGGTTCTTTACCCAGCCCGACAGGCCCAGCTGTTGCGCCAGATTATGTGCACTGGTGCGGAAAAACACCCCCTGCACCCGACCCTTTATCCAGTAATGTCGACAGATCATCAGTACATCACGGTCGCTGTCTGACCAGCAATATATTGCTGATCCGGTGTTTGCATGAATTGTAGAACCATTTGATAACCACCTGGAACTGTACCTTTATTATTTATAGATGATACCTGCGCTTTTATCCGCTGTTTGCCAATATTCACTTCAAGACTCTGTCCGAGACTAAATACTCCCCGTTGCGTGGCGTTCAAATCAAGACGTACGGCCATCATCGAGGTTTCTGTAAACAGGGCAAAGACCTGTGCCTGATTTTCCTCTGATATCACCATTCCCGGCAATAAATTTGATGAAATCAGAACACCATCGCCGGGTGCTCGCAAAACAGAACGCTGTTGTTGCCAGTTTGCCAGAGCAACATCCTGCTGAGTCATTCTTTGCTCTGCCTGCAGGCGGACTAGCTGAGCCTGTTTCTTCAGTAATTCAACTTCTGATAATACTGTCTGCTCAAACAGTTCCTGTGCATGCCGGTATTCACGCCGGGCATCTTCAATTAGTGGCTCTATGGCGTCCACATTTGCCTGATGCCGATCAATGCCAATTTTGAAGGGTTGCTGATCCAGTCTGGCCAGTAACTGTCCCTGTTTTACCCTCTCACCAGGTTGCACATTCACTTGTTCAATTACGCCGGTAACCGGAAACGCCAGCATTCGAGGATTCGCCCAGTCCAGAGTACCCACCAGTTCCTCGGCCAGTAACGGACTACAAATACAGGAAAACAGGACTACGCCTATATGACTTGAAAGCTTCATTGTATTACACCCTGCTCCAGTTTATTAGCCATCACCAGCTCCAGCTCCATCCAGGCCAGCGCCAGTTCAAATTCAGTCTTTGCCTGAAGGTAACGCACTTCAGACACCGCCACCATGGCATCACCCAGGTCAGTTTTCAGCTCCATTTCATACATCGCACGGTTACGATCCAGTTCCAGTTCCCGTAAATTCATCGCCACACGACGTACCTGACGCTGGGTCTTGAGCAGATAAATCTGCTGCCATAAGCTCAATACACGCTGCCTGACCTCGGTCTGTACCACCAATAAACGAGCCTGGTCACTCAGCCAGTTAGCCCTGGCTTTGGCGATTTTCGCCTGCATCCCCTCATGCTCAAGCAACGGTATGGTCAGGTTGAGTTCTGCACGCCAGTCATCTCGGGATGAGGTGTCCCGGGCATATTCTGCATACTCTAAATCCAGTCCCAGCCTGGGATGATTTTGTTTGCGTGCTGACTCCAGCCGTTTATATGATGCCAGGACCTGAGCATTCTGTAATTTTAATTGAGGATTGAATTTAAGGCTTTTTTCAAGCAGAACCGAAGATTCTGGTAATTCATAACGCCAGCTATAAAAATCAGGCATCTTAAGGTTCGAAGACAACTGACCTTGCCGGTTTAGGACTTCCGCCAGGGCTACCCGATTCAGATACTGACTGGATTCGCTCACATAACGCCGATGTCGCACTTCTTCATAATTGTTCTGTGCTGTCAGTAAATCAATATCGGAGATTTCACCCAGAGCATGACGATCCTGCGCCTGGTCATAACGGATATAGGCGATGGACATATCTTCGTTGTCCCAGGCATATTTCAGATCTGCCAGAAGCACCTGAAAATACTGTCTTGATATATCGATTTTTCGCTGTTGAACAACATAACTACGGTCATTATCGACCGCCTGTCGAAGCACTTCAGCAGCTTCAGTTTTATCACCGGTCTGGCCAAAGTCATAGAGTGGTTTATGCAACTGAAGCAGGGCTGCATTATCTTCCTTATTCTGATTAGCTGCCAGCTCCGACGGTTCAATTCGAGCGACCTCCAGCCTCAGATCCAGTTCCAGGGCATAACCAGCCTCTGCCTCCCTGAGTTCGGCATCCGCTGCCAGTAAACGAGCATCTGCCTGCATTAGTTGAGGATGCTGGTCATCTCCTGCCAGCTGTACAGCATACTCAAGTGTCAGAGGATCAGGTAATGGTGGCAAGGCATTTTCAGCCAGCAGCAGACCTGGCATAAGTAGCAAAAGCCCTGGTACTCGAAATAGAAAGATCATCCAGATGTTTTACGCTTTTCCTGTTTAAAACGGTTGAAGCTAGTGGTTTTATAAGCCTCGGTTACCACAAACTCACCTAACCACATAAACTCTTCGATCGTTGAAGTGGCCCCGGTATAACGAGCCACTCTCTGTCCATTAAGATCAAAAAAAGCGATCACCGGCGTCGCTCTCACCCGATGCTCCTTAAAAGCAAAATCTTTCTGGGTAATGCTATTACCCTGAAAATCGTTAATTTCAACATCTCCTTCTATATCCACAGAGTATATAAGAAAATGCTTCTTAAAATAGCCGATCACTTCAGGCTGATTGAGTATAGTGGTTTTCATTCGATGACAGAAAGGGCATTCATCCATTTCAAAGAACAGTAATATGCCTTTCTTGCCCTGCTCACGCGCCAGTGTCATTTCTTCAGAGAAATCACCAAAACTCTCATCGAAGAACTTCTGATCAACGGCTAATGCTGTTTGTGCAACCAAACAGAACAACAATATAAACCAGCGCATAGAATTACTCTCCGTTAACTTACACATATTCCAAAAATGCCACAAATAAAAAAGGCCCGCAAGCGGGCCTTTTAAAAAAACATGAATTTTTCAATTCATTATTGAGCCAGATAAGCCTCATCAGTTGCTTCAACTGTACCAACTGACCATGCACCACGGCTCTTAGCGTGAGAAATAGCTGAGTCAATATCAGAAGAAGAAGCGTCACGATCGATATCAAAAACCTGACCGGCATAAATCAGATCAGCGTCTTTAATTTTGTTACGATTAGCTTTATATATCAGTGGCCATTGATAAGGGTTTGAATAAACTTCACCTTTACCAGAAATATTCCACAGATTGTCGCCACCCATAACTTCATACTGACTGGCAGAACCGGATCCATATCCATAACTGTCATCAGATGAGTCAGTCAGAGTACCGTCACCGCGCAGTCTGGCTTCTTCTGCCTGAGCCTGTTCAATAGCGTTATCAGCCTGACGTTGAGCCTGGTTGGCAAGATCGATAGATTTTGCATAATCGCCAGCAGCCAGAGCGGCTTCGGCGTCTTTAATCATACTGTCTGTATCGCGCCATTCAGCGCCTAATTTCTCAGCTTCTGCATTGGAGGCTTTAGCATCTGCAATTGCTTGTTCAGCAGTTGCCTGATCGGCAACCATGTCAGATGTTGATGCACAACCTACAGCCAGGCCGAGCACAAGCAT
>CBDULX010000209.1:0-5235 GCA_965368175.1 uncultured Gammaproteobacteria bacterium
GCGCAGGAGCGGCGTGTCCAGGGTCACTTAGGTAGTAAATCAAAAAAATGAGGCGGACAGCAAAATTTTCAGATGTTAGTGTCAAACGCTATTTAGCGTCGGTTTTATGCATGAGTACTTAGCCATTGAGCTTTGGTGATTTTATAGAGTACATGCTCCCTGAGCGGTTGGCCTTCAGGAATATCAGGGTGTTCGAAATTATTGCCGGTGTTGCTCATTCCCAGGCGTTCCATCACTCGCCATGACTTATTATTTGAAACAGAGGCAAATGAGTAAACCTCATTTAACTCGAGTTGGTTAAACGCGAATTTGAGTGACTCCCTGGCAGCTTCAGTTGCATAGCCCTTGCCCCAGTATTCTTTGGACAGTCGCCATCCAACTTCGACACAAGGGGTTATCGGTAACTCATAGTGTGGTTTATGAAGTCCAACGAAGCCAATAAAGCAATCCTTGTCTTTTAATTCAACTGCCCATAAACCCCAGGACTGTTCATCAATTAGCCCTCTGATTTTATTGGCCATTACGTTGCTTTCTTCATTAGTCAATGTATTTGGATAAAACTTCATCACATCAGGATCGGCACACATCCTGGCGAAGGATTTTAAGTCATCATCCTGCCATTGTCTGAGTATCAGGCGATCTGTTTGTAACTGAATGATCTTATTCACTGGATTTATTTGGAAACGAGACTTCAAGTACAACACATCCGGTATCTGTTTTAAAGGGTCCGTGCAATTCGCCCGGTGGCCTGCTGGCATAGTGTCCGGATTCTAGCCACATATCGAAAGCCTGATCATACAGGCTACCACTTACGATAAAAATTTCTTCGGGATATACATGCCTTTTGCTGCCGAATGCAGTGGTATCGGCGCCAGGAAAGAATCGTGTCAGGCGCGTGTACTCGCCAGTATCATGGTCGATACTTAATGTTAGTTCTTCAGCCTGGCCTTCCAGTCCTTCGATAGCTTGCCACTGATTTTGCTGCTCAGGGTCTAATGGGTTCCAATAGTGTGTTGTGGTTTTAGGCATGATCTATTTCCTTAGATTAGTCTGGGAGCTTCGGTCAGTAAATGTTAGACTCTAGTGTTAGTTATTTTGTCCACCAGTACTAATAAATTATGAGGACAGAAAAGGTGTTGATGGGATTAATATCTCCACTAGCTATCTTTGTAGATGTAATTCAGATACCAAGCCAATTCTTAGCTTCTTTTTTATCACGAAAAATCATTACATTGTATTGTTCTTCACCAAGTAATGCCCTGTACATTCTGCCTACTCCAAATATCAAATCCTTCTTACAGTAGACCGCAATATTTATTTTATCTTGTGAATCTACATTTAGAATTCTTTTTCGGATTTGAGCCATTTTGTGGATGTCTTTACTGCTTAATTTGAGGTCAACACCAGAATAGTCAGCAAAGACACGGTAGCCGGGTTGTAGAGATAAGCTTGCAGCCGATTTGAAGTATAAGATTATATCTTCCAGTCTAACAACGCCCTCGGCTATTGTATAAATTATATTTTCGTTATTGTCATATTCGATCGAGATAGGCATAGTTTATTCCTATAACCATTGAGAGCTGAAATGAAAATATGAGGCAGTTGCCTGACCAGCTCCTTAGTTTTACTCTGACCTAAAAATCCCTGATTTTCAGTAGTAAATATAAATGATATTAGGATACTAAAACAGATATATAGAGTGATAGATGGCTATTTTCAATCAATTTCTATCTATAAGCTTACGCGATAGTATTTACTTAACTAGCAATGCATCCAGAAACAGGTCAATCAATACATTGCCGTCTTTTCGTAGGTCCAGCTTACGGTGTACGGGTGATAAGTAGGTGTGAATCAGGCCATGAATATAACTGAGTAAACTCTGAGCCAGTAAATCGGGTGGAAGATCGACTTTGAGCGCATGGCATTCTTTGAGGGCGGTGAAAGCAGTGGTCATGGCGGTATCGAAGCTTTCTTTTTTCTGCTTTAGAAATTCCTGCAATTCGGTTTGCTGGTCGGTGTATTCGACATTGTGGATAACGATGCGGAGGATCTGGCCCAGTTCGGGTTCGTTGACGAGGCTCTGGATCATTTTCTTTATGCCCTGGCGGAAGTTGGCCGCGGCGTGGGGGGGAGTGATGTGCTCCAGCATATCGCTGAAATTCTGGTGCAGGGTGTCAGCATTACGTAGCCATAGAGCCTGAATGACGGCGTCTTTGTTGTCGAAATGCCAATAAATAGCACCGCGGGTCATGCCGGCTTCAGCGGCTATGTCCTTGAGGGTGGTGTTGGCCACCCCCTGGCGGATAAACAGCGCTGTAGCGGCATCCAGTATTGCGTGATAGGTGCGCTCAGCTTCTTCTTTGGTTTTTCGGGCCATATTTTGTTCGGGTCTATGGAAATTTTTGATACCCTGTATTATTATACATTCACGAATGTATGTAAATAGGCGCAACCCTTATGAAATCATCGAGTATTCGTTTTATCTCGCCCTTAATGTTGATGCTATTGTCATTGAATGCCTGCGATAGCGCTGATACTGAATCGACGGAGGCCTTGGCGGAGGTGGCCAGGCCGGCCAAAATCGTGCCGGTGATGGCAGCTGGAATCAATGTATTGCGCCGTTTCCCTGGTACTCTGGAGGCCTCGAACAAGGCCGATCTGGCGTTTCGTGTCGGTGGACAGTTAGCCGAGCTTCCGGCACAGGCGGGTATGAGAGTGAAGCAGGGGGATTTACTGGCTCGACTGGATGATACCGATTATCAAAACACCCTGAAAGAGCGTCAGGCCCGATTTGAGCTGGCCAGGATTCAGCATGATCAGGCCAGTAAATTGCTGAAGCAGAAACTTTCTAGCCAGTTAAAGTACGACCAGGCTGCGGCGGAGTTGAAATCGTCCCGTGCTGCCCTTGATCAGGCCCGGGATAATCTGGAATACACCCGTCTACTAGCTCCTTTCGAAGGCATCGTAGCGCGAGTCGACATTAAGAATTTTCAGGCAGTACAGGCCAAGGCTCCGATTATTCGATTACAGAACATCGAACAACTGGATATTCGATTCAGTGTACCCGAGTCGCTGGTCAGTCAACTGAAACAGGAAGATGATCCGACGGTACTCAATTCAATTTGTGGTTCGGTCTATTTTTCGGCACATCCTGGAAGATTATTTCGTGCTTGCCATAAAGAACATGAATCGGTACCCGATGCCCTGACCCGAAATTACTCGGTCGTGTTTACTCTAGAACGAATCACTGAGTTTGCTATTTTGCCCGGTATGAGTGTCACCATGGAACTGGATTTTTCTCGATTTCTGCCCGACGATGCGATTAAGAGCTTATTGATACCGGTCGAGTCAGTTTTCGAGCAGGATGGACAGCTATGGGTGTGGCGTGTCGATGATGAATCACGGGCAAGAAAGGTAATGGTTGAGGTTGGCGCTTTAAAGGTGGATAAAATTGAAGTCGCCAAAGGCCTTAAGCTTAAGGATCAGGTGGTGGCTGCTGGTGTTAGTTATGTTCGTGAAGGTATGTTGCTGAAACCTCTAATCAAAGAACGAGGTTTATAAAGCTGCTATGAACATCACCGAATATACAATTCAAAACAGATCCATCAGCTGGATGGTTGTAGTGTTGCTCATCTTCGGCGGCATCCTGTCATTTAATAATCTGGGGCGACTGGAAGATCCGGCCTTTACCATCAAGCAGGCGGTTATTTTTATCAATTATCCTGGTGCTTCTGCACTGGAGGTGGAAGAAGAAATTACCCTGCCGGTTGAGAATGCACTGCAACAACTGCCTTATCTCGACAATATCACTTCCACGTCCAGCCATGGTCAAAGCCAGATCATGGTGGAAATGAAAAGCACATACCGTAAAAACCAGTTGGCTCAAATCTGGGATGAGATGCGACGCAAGATCAACGACATGAGCGGCCAGTTACCGCCGGGTGTAGCCGACCCGATCATCGTTGATGACTTTGGTGATGTGTACGGTATGTTTCTAGCTATAACTGGCGAAGGTTATAGTTATGATGAAATCGCCGATTACACCGATTATCTACGACGTGAACTGGTACTGGTACCCGGTGTTGGTAAGGTGAATATCGGTGGCCGGCGTGTCGAACAGATTTTTATCGAAATTGATCGTGCCAAACTGGCAGCTACTGGCGGCTCCATGTCCGACATCCAGAGTCTGTTGAGTGCGCAAAACCTGGTGACCGATGCCGGACACATCCGTATTGCCAGTGAGTATTTACGCATCAGTACGAAAACCGAGGAGACTCCGGGATTATCGAGCCTTGAGAATATGCTGGTGGGTAATATTGATGGCCAACTGGTGTATTTACAGGACATTGCCGGCATCAGCAAAGGCTATGCCGATCCACCTCAGCATTTGTATCGCTTCAACGGACAATATGCACTGACTCTTGGGGTTTCATTTTCCTCTGGCGTGAATGTGGTGGAAGTAGGTGAAGCACTCGAAGCCCGTTTACAGGAACTGGATGATATACGGCCGGTGGGCATGGAGATTGGCACCATCTACAATCAGTCGGCCCAGGTTGCCGATTCGGTGGATGAATTTTTAATCAGTCTGGCCCAGGCTGTCGTGATTGTGATTCTGGTGTTGTTGTTCACCATGGGTTTGCGGCCCGGTGTGCTAATGAGCGGTGTCCTACTGCTGACTATTCTTGGCACCTTTATTCTAATGTCGATTTACGGTATCGAGTTACACCGTATCTCATTGGGTGCTTTGATCATTGCACTAGGGATGCTGGTGGACAACGCTATCGTGGTAACAGAGGGCATCATGATCAGCCTGAAGCGAGGTTACAGTCGTCTTGAAGCTGCACGAACGATCATCGGTCATACTCGCTGGCCGTTACTGGGAGCAACCGTAATTGCCATCACCGCTTTCGCACCCATAGGCTTATCGCCTGATGCCAGTGGTGAGTTTACCGGTAGCCTGTTCTGGGTGTTACTGATTTCCCTGTTCTTAAGTTGGGTGTTAGCCGTGACACTGACACCTTTTTTCTGTTATCTGATGTTCAAGGAAGAGAACACATCAGGTGAAGAAAAGATTGATCCTTATAAAGGCTTTGCTTATCAGGTTTACAAAGATTTATTGCATTTTTGTTTACGCTATCGCTGGTCAACCATTGCTGTTATGTTTATTGCATTAGTGATATCGATCATCGGATTTGGCAATGTAAAGCAGGCATTCTTCCCAGCCAGTTCTTTACC
>CBDULX010000210.1:0-5231 GCA_965368175.1 uncultured Gammaproteobacteria bacterium
ATATACTTGATTAGAGGCTCCCTTATATCTCAGGCATAAAAAAAGCTAACCCTGGTTAGCTTTTTTTAAATTGCCAAACTTACAACTTACAACTTATGACTTATGACTTATGACTTATGACTTATGACCTAAGACAAAGCTCTGCTCATCAGTGCAAAGCATTTGACGAATGCACCGGATAACCCGGGATCTTTTACCATCACCGCATAATCACCTTTGTTGAATTTGATTTTACGTGAAGTATATGCCATGCCCAGCTTCATCAGGCCGGGTGGTTTTTCCAGTAAATGATTCCAGTTATCCATACTGGCACGTAAATCCCATTTGATATCCTCACCTTTTGGGGGACCGGCAGCAACTACCTTGCCGTCGGTAATTTGAAGTACACAACGTGGCTGTTCCTCACCCTCAATACCAAAAGCAACTATAGAGCTAAATCCCATTCGTCCAAGCTCATCAGCGATACCATCATGACTGTTCCACATTTGCTGGTACTTGAACGTCCAGTCGGCCGAAAACAGCTCAGACATCGTAATCTTTCTCCAAATGTGATTTATTATTCATATATAAAGTACGCTAAAAACATTAAGCGGCCCATTTCAACATATAAGTATATGGTTATATTGCTAAGTAAGATGCGTATTATCACACAGCATGAATAGAAATTCACCATAAATCAATTAATTGCAAACACCGCAATTACAGAGGTTTACGCCATAATTATCGACCATTCGTCAGTTAATTATATGACTGGCGTATCTATTCATCTGAGCCTGGCCAAGCTTCAGGTCACGCAGATGTCATCATATAATTGATCTGAGATTCCCTAGAAATAATATCGTGCACGAAATTCCAGTCTGTCCTGCACAGGCTTTTCGCCATATTCTGTCCCTTGCTCACCGGAATTCAAATTCAATCTCAGTCGTAATTCCAGATTGGTCACTCTAGTATAGATTATCTCTGGAGTCATGCTATAGCTCCCATCCTCCAGATTGCCAATAAGAATAAGGCTGGTGGTCAAATAAACAATATCAAATGGCTCTTTCTGCGAGAACTTCAGATAAAGATAAGATTCCATGAAATTGGCGTTATTGAATCCAGCACTGGCTGCGGCCCGCGCTAACTGCTCCAGACTGGAGTCACCCGTGTTTGCGGCCTCATGCAGTAACTGAAAATATTGCTCAGCCTGTTGCTGGTTGTATCCAGCCCCATTGTAATAATACTCGGCAATAATAGTGAGGTCTTTATCTGTCAGATAACGCAGGCCCAGCAAATAACGACTGATATCTGATTCCTCAGTTAACAGAGTATTATCGGATTGCAGCAATGATTTCGATTGTGCATAGACATGTGCAAACTCGCCATGAATTTCAAGATTGGTTGCCAGATTGGTAGAAAAATCAAAGCCCCATCGCTGGCTTCGGCTGCCATCGGCCAGATACATGAAATCTAAATCTATATCTCGGTAGAGTAAATAGAGTTTGAACGCTGGATTAAGAGATTCTTCCACCCCAAAATCCGAATTTACCTGGTTTTCAACCGGTACCAGCACGGGCGTTAGGGCCATTGTTTTCAACGCTCCCTCACCACTGCGAATCCATTCCCCACCAGCCATAACAAATCCTTCACGAGTTAACTCAGGATCACCGGGGTCTTTCGGACGCTCCAGAAAAGCGACTGGATTCCAGGCATAACCCTTACCCCATTTAACAGCTTTTTTACCCAGTTCAAATAACAGCTTCTCATTACTTTGCCATTTCACCAGAGCTTCATAAATCTCTAAGTCCTGCTGGTCTTCAAACTCACTGTTAACTGAACTGGCATGGCCCGTGAAATCCAGTAACCAGTTTTGTTTCTGATAACTGGCAGACACTTCAAAAGCACTGCTGTAACTATCCAGTGTATCCAGGTTGTTCTCATCAGGGTATTTCAGGAAATAACCGGCGGAGGCTTCATCCAGCCACTGATACTCGGCCAGCAACTCAATAAAACTGTTTAGCTCAAATGGCTGCTTGTCAAATTCCGATAAATCAAAACTGAATTCATCAGAACAGGCAGCTTGTGAACTGATCAGGCTAAACAGTGTAAACAAAACCCTGACCCAGAATGGGTATAGCTTATTGACGCAGTTCATCCACACGGGACATATAATTTAGAGTAAAAACTTCATCGGCAAATTCACGTTTGCTTATTTTTGCAAACAGCATCACCGATTTGTAGCCTTTATACAGGGGGCTGTCGGTTTCCAGCACCGCTGGACGCTTTATGCCATCTCCAAAATCCTTAATATCTTTATAACGGAGAGTTTTGATTAACATACCACTCGAGGCATAAGCATCAATCACAGTCGGCACCAGTGATTGTTTATCAACCGTCATCTGTAATTTGTCATAGGCTACACTGACGGTTTTTGCCTTAAGAGTAAGGCTATAATCACTGGCTGATTGTTGCACATCGATGACATTGTATTCCACGTGATAATCCAGCCTCAGGATATCCGAGTTGTTAAACACCCCTCCAACTACTGATTGTAAACTGGTAATACGAATTGGCTTGCCGACGCTGGGAATGTACAGCCACATATTATCGCCCTGCCGCAAACTGGATCGCCCTTTCTCACTCGCAGGTGACAGGAACAGGGCCAGCATATTGTCACGTCCCTTCTTGATGCTGTAGAGTACAAACTCTTTTTCATCACCATCGGGCTCTATGTTAATCAGCTTACGATACATCTCATAACTATCTGGCTGCATATTACGATCTATTTTTTTTAATAGCTCGTTGCCATCGATAGCAACTGCTGCCTCCTGACCTAACAACATTAAACCGATTAGATAAAATATATATTTAATCATATTTATTTTTCCAGATATTAAACATGACGTAAGGCGTCAATGGGTTCCATACGTGATGCTTTCCAGGCCGGTTGCGCAGTGGCGAGCACCGATACCGCAACCACTATGCCACTCATGGTCATTATTTCCATAAAATTGATAACCGGTGTGAGTATCAGATTTTCCTGTCGTCCAAAATCAAAACTTAATTGCACCGAATTTAAAATTAGAATTACTATTACACTGATAACAGCACCGATAAAACTACCGAGCAATCCCAGCAACAATCCTTCACTGAGGAACAGTCCCAGCACCCTGGACGGTAATGTACCAATTGCCGTGATGGTGCCGATTTCCCGAATGCGTTCATACACCGCCATAATCATCACATTCATAATACTGATCAATACCACAGCAATCAGCATTCCTTTAATAAACAGGGTAAGCATGTCTATCATTTTGGCAATATTGGCGAAGGGTGACAATTTTTCCCAACTGTGAATTTCAAAGGCGGGTTTGCCCTGCTGGTTTTTAATCGGTTCGAACAACTCTAGCAATTGCTGACTAATCTCTTTCAACTGCGCTGGATTTTTCAATCGAATAACCATTTCACTGACTTCGGCCGAATCCATGCGCAACAGTTCTCGTGCATCATCCATGTGGATATAACCATCGCGGCCACCGGGGCCGGAAATACCTTCCAGCACGCCCTGAACCACAAAGGTTTTACCATTCACTGAACCATCTTTGTTATTGGCCACCAGTACAATGTTATCACCCAGCTTTACTTTCATACCTTTGGCCAGCAACTCTGGTATTAAAATGCTTCCCTTTTCAACCAGTGACGAATCAATCTGGCCTTCTATCAATCGACTGGGTAAAAGTGGTGATACGGCGATTTCCTGTTCAGGGTTCACACCATTCAGGCGGATGTTGGTGGTCTCGGTAAAATTACTGAACATGGCACCCAGCTTGACCCGTTCTGCCACCGCCTCTATACCGTTGATATCAGCAAGCATTTCATGGACCCTGGCCACCATTTTTTCTTTCATATTCAAATTCAGCGGCAGGTTATCAATGGAGGCCACATAGCCTTTACGATGTATCTGTATATGGCCCAGCATGGAATCGGTGATCTGCCCTACCATTAAAGCTTTGAAGGACCCTGATATGGAAATAAATAACAGCACCGCCACCATGCTCAGAGTGATCAACAGGGTGGTTAACAGTGTGCGACGGCGATAGCGCATCAAATTCAATGCGGCCAGACGAAGTACATTGATCATGACGCATCCTCCTGTGGGTGATTACTGGATAACAAACCATCCTCAAGGGTAAATGTCACTTCGGCTTCAGACATGATTTTCGGGTCATGGGTTGAAAACACAAAGCTGCTGCCAAATTCATCGCGCATGGACTTCATCAGATTAATAATGCGATAGGCAGTATCGTGATCCAGATTCGCGGTCGGCTCATCGGCCAGCACCAGTCTGGCGTGGGTGACCAGTGCCCGGGCAACCGCTACTCGCTGTTTCTGGCCACCGGATAGCTGATCAGGCCGTTTTTTCATCTGGTCAGCCATACCCACCGCTTCCAGCATTTCCTCTACCCGCTTCCGGCGTTTCATTCGTGGCCAGTTCTGCACCATCATCAATGGGTATTCCACATTTTCGAATGCACTAAGCACTGGAATCAGATTAAAGTCCTGAAATACGAAACCAATATTATTGCCCCTGAAACGGGCACTCGCATTCCTGTCGAGTGTTGATATATCGGTTCCCATAACCGATAACTGGCCATTACTGGGTTGATCCAGACAGCCGATCATATTCAACAGAGTACTTTTTCCACTACCGGAGGGGCCGACAAAGCTGACGAAAGAAGCAGGCTCAATAGCAAAATCCACACCGCGGATTGCCTTCACAGATACATCACCTGCCTGATAGGTCTTCTCAAGACCAAATGCAGTTACCAGAGACATAATTAATCCCTTATGGTTGATGATTTTCATTTACATTAGACTTTTCTAATGTCTGGAATATAAACCTAATACGATATTAATCAATATGGACTAGATGGGTATTTATCCATTGTTGATGGCAATCAAATATAGCAGCTCAAATTTCAGGCCCTGACTGGATACCAGTCTTTAAGCTCAATAATAGTCTTTATGATGATGGAATTAACTGTATTTTATTCTGGATTTATTTGAGCAAGCATAAAGGCCGGTTCCTAGCGAACCTGTCTCTCCGCCGTTCCTGCGTGTGAATGCACACAGGGATGTGGGTAAGTAGAGCAAAGCTTCCGCATCCTGCTCACGCCCCTTACCTACATCCATGTAGGCAACGCACGACTGCATGGATGCAGGAGGTAGAACGACTCAGGAGACAAAGTCGA
>CBDULX010000211.1:0-5170 GCA_965368175.1 uncultured Gammaproteobacteria bacterium
ACTACAAAGTAGCCGACATGTCACTGGCCGAATGGGGCCACAAAGAAATCCGCATCGCGGAAACCGAAATGCCCGGCCTGATGGCCCTGCGTGAAGAGTACGCCGGCCAGAATCCACTTAAAGGCGCCCGAATCACTGGCAGCCTCCACATGACTATCCAGACCGCTGTACTGATCGAAACCCTGGTTGACCTGGGTGCAGAAGTGCGCTGGGCGTCCTGTAATATTTTCTCTACCCAGGATCAGGCGGCTGCAGCCATAGCCGATAACGGAATTCCCGTATTTGCCTGGAAAGGCGAAACCATTGAAGAATACTGGTGGTGTACCGAACAGGCACTGACCTGGCCAGACGGCAAGACACCCAACATGATTCTGGATGATGGTGGTGATGCCACGTTGCTGATACACAAGGGTGCAGAATTTGAAAAAGCCGGCGCCATTCCCGATGCAAAAGCCAGTGACAACGAAGAATGGAAAGCCATTATCGATGTTTTAAAGCGCACCATCAGCAACGGTTCCAGTAAATGGACCGATATGGTCAACAGCATCAAAGGTGTAACCGAAGAAACCACTACCGGTGTACATCGCCTGTATCAGATGATGGAAGCCGGTGAACTGATGTTTCCTGCCATGAACGTCAACGATTCGGTAACAAAATCAAAATTTGATAACCTGTACGGCTGTCGTGAGTCTCTACTGGACGGTATCAAACGCGCCACTGACGTTATGATCGCCGGTAAAATATGCGTGGTACTGGGTTACGGCGATGTGGGTAAAGGCTGTGCCCAGGCATTCCGCGGCATGGGTGCTACGGTTTGGGTTACTGAAATTGATCCCATCTGCGCCTTACAGGCATCAATGGAAGGTTATCGCGTGATGGACATGAACGATGTGGCCAGCCAGGGTGATATTTTTGTTACCACCACCGGTAATGTCAGCGTCATCAACCATGATCATATGTCAGCGATGAAAAATGAAGCCATCGTCTGCAACATTGGTCATTTTGATTCAGAAATTGATATAGCGTCACTGGAAAAATACCAGTGGGAAGAAATCAAACCACAGGTTGATCACGTTATCTTCCCTGATGGAAAACGTATCATTATTCTGGCGAAAGGTCGCCTGGTGAACCTGGGTTGCGCTACCGGTCATCCAAGCTTTGTTATGTCGGCTTCGTTTACCAATCAGGTAATGGCGCAGATAGAGTTCTTTAAGCATGCGGATAAATACGAGAACAAGGTTTATATCCTGCCCAAGGTACTCGACGAAAAAGTCGCCCGCCTGCATCTTGAAAAGATTGGTGTCAATTTAACCCAGCTCAGCCAGGAACAGGCTGATTACATCAATGTACCGGTTAATGGCCCATACAAACCAGATCACTATCGTTACTAATTCAGTACGATAATACAAACACCGGGGTTCAACTTGAACCTGAACCCCGGCTCTGTTTCACTGTTATAAGGTAAAAAAATCTGCCTTTAAACTGATACAGGCGAAAAAAATAATGAAATCACAAAAGAAATTTACACCCAGTTTCAGCTGCGAGTTTTTTCCACCCAAAACTGAACAGGGTATGGAAAAATTACAGGCAACCAGCCAGCAACTGAATGCTGTTATCAAGCCCGAATATTTTTCTGTTACCTTCGGTGCCGGCGGCTCTACCCGTGAACGCACATTCGAGGCTGTGAAGCAGATTAATCAGATTTCGGATATAGATGTAGCGCCACACTTATCCTGTATTGGCTCAACAAGAAAACAGCTCACCGAAGTGCTGGATGATTACAAACAACAGGGTATACGGCGAATAGTTACACTTCGTGGTGATATGCCATCGGGCATGGTGTCTGCCGGTGAATTTAACTACGCCAATGAACTGGTCAGTTTTATTCGCCAGGAATACGGCGATCATTTTAAACTGGAAGTCGCTGCTTACCCGGAATTCCACCCCCAGTCCGAATCAGCCAGCAAGGACCTGTTAAATTTTAAACGTAAAATCGAGGCAGGTGCCAACAGCGCCATTACCCAGTATTTTTATAATATTGATGCCTATTTTCGTTTTGTCGAAAGCTGTGAACTCATGGGGCTCGATATCGCGATCATGCCCGGCATTATGCCGATCACCAATTTTACCAATTTGTCTCGCTTCTCCGAAGCCTGCGGAGCAGAAATTCCACGCTGGTTAAAAAAGCGCCTGCAGGCCTACGGTGATGACATAGAGTCGATAAAATCTTTTGGCGCCGATGTCGTCACTGATCTTTGTCAACGTCTACTGGATGCTGGCGCGCCCGGTTTACATTTTTATACCCTGAATCAGGCTGAAGCCACGCTAAAGATCTGGGATCGTCTTTCGGTCAGAAACTAAACACCATTATGGACAATTCATCCCTGATTCAACGCGACCTGTCACACGTCTGGCATCCCTGCACCCAGATGAAAGACCACGAATGGTTGCCAGTGATCCCAATCAAAAAAGGTAAAGGAGTATGGCTGGAAGACTTTGAGGGTAATCGTTATCTGGATGCCATCAGTTCCTGGTGGGTGAATTTATTTGGTCATGCCAATCCACGCATCAATCAGGCGATCAAGGACCAGCTCGACCAGCTGGAGCATGTCATCATGGCGGGTTTCACTCATCAGCCGGTGATTGATTTATCCAGCCGGCTGGTAGAAATTACACCGCAAGGCCTGGAACATGTATTCTATGCCGACAATGGATCCTCTGCGGTAGAAGTTGCACTCAAGATGAGCTTCCATTACTGGCATAACAAAGGCCAGCATAAAAAAACCCGGTTCATCAATCTCGCCAACAGCTATCATGGCGAAACCCTGGGTGCTCTGTCATTAGGGGATGTCGCGATCTATAAAGACACCTATAAACCTTTATTACTGGATGTAATCACCGCGCCCTCACCGGACGGTTATCTCGCTGAACCCGGTGAAACCTATTCCGAATATGCACTACGCAGCTTCGAAGAAATGGATCGACTGTTACAGCAGCATGCCGATGAAACCTGTGCCGTCATTATCGAACCTCTGGTTCAGTGCGCGGGCAACATGCGCATGTACGATCCAGTGTATATCAGCAAACTTCGTGAAGCCTGTGACAAATACAATGTGCACCTGATCGCCGACGAAATCGCCGTTGGTTTTGGACGCACGGGTAAAATGTTTGCCTGTGAACATGCCGGTATCACTCCGGATTTTCTCTGTTTATCCAAAGGCCTGACCGGTGGTTACCTGCCACTGTCGGCAGTCTTAACCAGTGATCACATTTACCAGACATTCTACGATGACTATGACAAACAGACCGCGTTCCTGCATTCTCACAGCTATACTGGAAACCCCCTCGGTTGCAGTGCGGCCTTAGCCACCCTGGATATTTTTCAACAGGATAAAGTACTTGAAAATAATCAGGTTTTAATCCAGGCCATGCAGCAAGCGACGGAATCTTTCAAAGATCATCCCCATGTGGCTGAAGTTCGCCAGACTGGTATGATACTGGCTATTGAAATGGTCAAAAACAAAACCACCAGAGAAGCCTATCCCTGGCAGGAACGTCGCGGACTCACGGTCTACCAGCATGCCCTTAAAAATGAAATGTTACTACGACCACTGGGAAATGTGGTTTATTTCATGCCGCCTTATGTTATCGATGAACAGCAAATTCATGACATGGCTGAAATCGCCAGGCAGGGTATAGATCTGGCAACTAAAGACTGATGAGAATTCCACGCATCTACTATATGGGCGAATTACTGCCCGGCTCCGAGTATGAACTTGATCAGCAATCCTCCCATCACCTGTCTCGAGTTTTAAGGCTTAAACAGGACGACCCACTCATTCTGTTTAACGGTGAGGGTGGCGAATACCATTCACAACTTAAATTAGCAGGTAAAAAAGCTTACGCTATTATTCAACAGCACCTTCCGGTTAACCGTGAATCCAGTTTAAATATTACCTTATTACAGGGCATATCGAAGGGCGAACGAATGGATATTGTGATTCAAAAATCCATTGAACTGGGTGTCAATCGTATTATTCCGGTGATGTGCCAGAGGACCGTAGTCAATTTAAAAGCCGACAGACAGGAAAAAAAGCTCAAACACTGGCAGGGTATTTTAATTAATGCCTGCGAACAATCCGGGCGTACCGCCATTCCTCAGTTATTACCCTCCATCATGTTCAAGGATTTACCACTACAGGATCTCGCAGGTCTAAAACTGACTCTTGACCCGCATTCGAAACAATCATTAAAAAATCTTGAACCACAGAATAACCAGCTCACTTTTTTAATTGGACCAGAGGGCGGCTTAACCGATGAAGAACTCATGCAGTCAAAAGCGCTAGGGTTTGAAGGCATACGACTGGGACCCAGAGTGTTACGAACAGAAACCGCAGCAATCACTGCCCTGGCTTTATCACAAACACTCTGGGGAGATTTTAACCAGTAACTACAGGACAATAATCTGGCCACTGATTTAAATTGTATAAATCAGTACTTAATACAGCTCAAAAAAAATCAAAATAAACATTATTAACTGGTTGTTGCTTATTCTCACTATTAGTCAGTACCGTTATTCAACCTTTCCCAAATAAACAGAGTGAGTTATTAACGGACGAATTATCTTGACGCGCGTCTTTATGCGCGGTCAGGATTGAACGATTTATTAGGCAAGGATACCACTAACCAAGAATCTGCGGGTTAAGCTGCCAGAGAGAATAATTTAGCGCAGATGCGAAGCTAACCCACAGCAAATATGGGATAAGTAGCGCACCAGCAAGCGGACGTACGCGCCAGAAAGAGACAAGGGTAGCCAAGATCAGGAACCACAGCACCAGGATGTCGGCGAACGCCAATGCGCCGCGGTGCCATGCAAAGAAAACCCAACTCCATAGTGCGTTGAGCGTAAGTTGTAACAGAAATAACATGAGCGCTTGTCGATTGGTGCGGAATCCACCTGAGCGCCATACCAACCAGGCGGCGATGCCCATCAAGGCATACAGAACCGTCCACACCGGACCAAATATCCCTGCCGAAGGCGCCCAATTTGGCTGGATAAGTTGGCCGTAGAAAACCTTGGCCTGTATTGAAGCCACGGCTCCAACGGCAGAAGCAGCAAAGCTCAATACCAGCCAACCTACAAGTCCGAGAATCTGTTTTTGCTTTGATA
>CBDULX010000212.1:0-5170 GCA_965368175.1 uncultured Gammaproteobacteria bacterium
ATAGCGAAACTTACCATGAAATGTTTAAGCAGGCGAATATGAATTCGACAAAAATAAAATGTGTGTTTGTTCATGGATGGGGGATGAATCACGCAGTTTGGGCGCCCATGCTGGAGCAGTTGCCGGAGATACTTGAGCCGGTAGTTATTGATTTGCCAGGGCACGGGCAGAGGGCGCAGGAAACATTTCAATCATTGGGTGAACTGGTTGATGATTTGTCGAATGTGGTTGATGAACCTGCGTTATGGGTGGCCTGGTCACTGGGTGGACTGGCGGTGATGCAGCTGGCCCTGCAGCAGCCAGAAAAAGTGTCCGGCATAGTGTTGCTGGCCTGCAGCCCCTGCTTTGTGCAGCGTGATGACTGGAACTGCGCCATGCCGGCGTCGGTATTCGATAATTTTGCTCAGGAGCTTGAGATGGATTTTTCAGGTACAATCCGTCGCTTTCTGTCGTTACAGGTTAAGGGCTCGGAATCTGGACGGCAGCTGCTCCGGCAATTACGTCAGGGAGTGCTGGAGCAGCCGGCGGCTAATATCCAGGCTTTGCGTAGTGGTCTTGAATTATTAAAAACCGTGGACATTAGAGCTGAGTTAAAAACGATGACCATGCCCGTGCACTGGTATCTGGGCGGTCAGGATGGTCTGGTGAAATCCAGTCTTAAGCAACAGCTGGCAATCTTGCAGCCCAGGGCCCGGGTGACGGTGTTTCCGAAAGCGGCCCATGCCCCCTTTCTGTCGCACAGGGATCAATTCATTCAGGCGTTGGCGACATTTGTAGAAGAGATTTATGACTCAACCAGTGAACGATGATAAAAAGCGGATTCGTCAGCATTTCGGTGCCAGGGCAGAGTGCTATGAGTCTTCAGCTATCCTGCAACGGGAGGTTTGCGTTCGCATGCTGGACCGGCTGGACTGGGTGAAGATGAAACCTGAAACTATCCTCGATGTCGGCGCCGGTACTGGCTGGGGTGCACAGGGACTGTCTAAAAAATATTCCTCAGCCAGAGTGATGGCGCTGGATCTGTCTTTACCCATGTTGTATCAGGCTCGCAAAAAAAGCCGATGGTTTCGTAAACCGGGTCTGATTTGTGGGGATGCCGAAGCGCTACCACTGGCCGACCAGTCGGTGGACCTGATTTTTTCCAGCCTCATGCTGCAATGGTGTGATCCACAAATTGTGTTTAATGAATTTCAACGGGTACTCAAGCCTGGTGGTTTGTTGATGTTTGCCACCTTCGGTCCGGATACCCTGAAAGAATTGCGTCATTGCTGGGCACAGCTGGATCAGGCACAGCACGTAAACAGTTTTATCGATATGCACGATCTTGGGGACAGTTTGCTGCACAGTGGTTTTGCTGAGCCAGTGATGGACATGGATATGATGCAATTGACTTATCAGGATGCCCGTATGGTGATGACAGACCTGAAAGCCATCGGTGCCAATACCCCGATGCATGGTCAGTATCGGGGTTTGCTTACGCCTCGAAAATTTCAGCAGGTGCTGGATGCCTATGAAAAGTTCAGACGGGAAGGTGTGCTACCGGCCAGTTTTGAGGTGATTTATGGGCATGGCTGGAAACCGCTTAAACCAGTCCAGAAAAGTCGGTCGAAAGCTGCAGGTGTGAACGAATACAGGGTGTCACTGGATAGTTTGAAAAAAACTGAGAAGTAAATTTCTGGCTTTAGCGGGCATAAAAAAGCGGCTTAATAGCCGCTTTTTTTGTTAGGGAATCTCTGATTAAGTCTGGTTGAGTTTAGGCTGCGATAAAAGTGGTTAGATTTTTCACGAAGTGAGGCGTAATAGTTATTCTATTGCAACGAACTTCGGGGATAATCTGGACGCTTTTAGCCAGCGTAAAACAATCACGACTTGATCAGAGGTTCCTTAGAGGTTGGGTTGTTCTCAGGCGACCATAGCTAGCTTGAGTTTTTTCATGGCATTTTTTTCCAGCTGGCGGATTCTTTCTGCAGACACCTGATATTTATCGGCCAGTTGATGCAGGGTGGCTTTATTGTCTTCATCCAGCCAGCGCGACATTAAAATATCACGACTGCGCTCATCCAGTTCCTCCATGGATTCTGACAGGGCTTCCAGTTGCTGGCCTTGCCAGTCAGTTTTTTCCAGTTCGGCAGCTGGATCACTGCCTGATTTCAGGTAGGTTGCTGGTGACAGGTAACTGCTGTCATCATCGTCATCCTGGGCTCCATCGAAGGCCATGTCATAATTACTCAGCCGAGCTTCCATTTCCAGCACCGTTTCCGGTTTTACATTGAGGTCTTTAGCGACTGCATTCACTTCTTCCTGGCTAAACCAGCCCAGGCGTTTTTTAGAGCTGCGTAAATTGAAGAACAGTTTACGTTGAGCCTTGGTGGTAGCAATTTTAACAATTCGCCAGTTGCGCAGAACAAATTCATGAATTTCAGCGCGAATCCAGTGCACAGCGAAAGATACCAGCCGGACATTGCGATCGGGTTTGAAGCGTTTTACTGCTTTCATCAGCCCTACATTGCCTTCCTGTATCAGGTCGGCAAGAGCCAGGCCGTAACCCTGATAGCCTTTGGCAATGCGTACTACAAAACGTAGATGGGACATAACCATACGTTGCGCAGCCTGCAGGTCGCCTTCATTCTGTAAGCGTGTACCCAGCTCGTACTCTTCCTCAGGCGTCAGCATGGGAATTGTATTCACCTGCTGGATATATTGCTCCAGGCTCCCACTCGTGATGGGTAAGTGATTTACAGCGAGTATCAGTTCTTTGGACATTTTAACTCCAGAATTTTTTGCTCTAGTGATTTTAGCACTCCTGAAATGAGAGTGCTAATTTTGTGCTAAGTTCCCGCAAATAATTTTTAACTAAAATTTGGCAGTGTTTTATCTTATTGAAAAATATGAGCTTAATTCAGGTTCTTTAAGTGTGGTTATTGCTGTATTTTAATATTTGACGGGTAAAAAAGTGTCACCAGACTTAGCTGAGGAAGGACTGGATATAGCGAGCCAGTTCGCTCTGTCCCTGTTTTTTGTCGAAATAGCCATTGATAAATTCAGGGGGCACTTCATCTTCGGGGAAGCGGCTATCTTCACCTGAGATAACAATCAGGGGTGTGTCACTAATATTCATATCACGACGTATTTTGTTGATCATTTCAGCACAGCCGATTTCAGGCATGTTTTTAGATATGGTGATCAGGCTGTAATGATGGTTGCTGAGTTTTTCCAGTGCTTCGTCGGCAGTGCTGGCGGAGTCGACTTCTACCTGTGCCATGTGCTTGCTGATCAGTTTGCTAATAATGGCTACGGCGGTTCCCGAGCGGTCGATCAAAAGCACTTTTTGATCGGTTTTTTTTTCACTGGGTTTACCTTCCCGGATGAGCTCTTTTAGGAACGACTCTTTTGAAGTGCTGTCTGTTGACATCCAAATATCCTGCTAAAGCAAATATCACATTACTGAATACGGCCCATGACTGACAAAGCTTAACAAGCCCTGGTGCAAACTTGTGTTAACTGGGTTCAATTTCATGCAGGTGTCGAGTCACCGCCAGCCAGGAGCCAAGTAATCCCAGCATACAACTGAAACCAATCAGGAGTAAAGCCTCATTGAGTGGCAATCCTTTGAGCTGGAAGCCACTATTATAGAGAATTGCGAGCTGTGATACTGAGTTATCCAGCAGACCTGTTGACAGGCCGATGAGTATCCAGGCTAACAGGCCTCCAGTCAGGCCATACCAGAACCCGGTATACAGGAAAGGCCTTCGTATAAAGGCATTAGTGCCACCGATGAGTTTGGTGACTTCGATTTCTTCGCGTCGATTTTGAATATCCAGTCGGATGGTATTGCCTACAACCAGCAGAACCGCCAGACCCAGTAAGCTGGCAATCAGCCAGATCAGTCTGGTGCCAATTTCGAGCATGGAATACAGTCGTTTTACCCACTGTAAATCCAGTTGAGCCAGATCCACTTCCGGCAATCGCTCCAGTTCTTTGAGCAGGTGTTGAATTTTATCCGGTCGTTGGGGATCGACCTGAGGCTGTACGGTTATGACAAAGGGCAGGGGGTTTTCACCCAGTGCCTCCAGGGCACCGCCAAAACCGGATACCCGCTGGAATTCCTTCATAGCATCGTCTTTGTGGATGAATTTAACCTGCTCGATGGTTTCATAGAGTTTCAGTTTGTTGCTTAGTGAGCGAGCCCTGCGCTCCGTAATGCTGGTTTTCAGAAACACTGAAATCTGTGTGCTGTTGTCCCAGCCGACGCTGATGGTGCTGAGGTTGTTCAGGGCTACATACATGCCACTGGGCAGGGCCAGGGCGATTGCAATCACCGCCATGGTCATGAAGCTGGAAAGACCATTGCGAGTGAGAAAGCCGAGACTGCCGATCAGGGTGCGGATATGATGGATCATCCAGGCCTTCATCGGCGCATTGCGAAATACCTGATTGCCAGAGTCAGCACGGGCCATGGTTATTGCTTCCTGTAATCATCGTGTACCAGCATGCCCTGGTTGAGGCTAATCACCGGGCTACCCATTTGCTTAATCAGGTCAAGATCATGGCTGGCAATCAGTACGGTTACGCCCACCTGATGAAAACGCTCAAACAATTCCATGATTTCCAGTGATAGATCAGGGTCCAGGTTGCCGGTAGGCTCATCGGCAAGAAGTAATGATGGTTTGTGGACGATGGCTCGGGCGATACCAACACGTTGTTGCTCACCACCGGACAAAGTAATGGGTGCAGATTTTTCCTTGTTAAGCAGGCCTACCTGGTCCAGTGCCGCTCGCACACGTTTGCCTATTTCCCGGTGCTGGTAACCGGCGATGACCAGTGGCAGTGCCACATTGTCGAATACCGGACGGTCGTGGAGCAGGTGATGGTTCTGGAAAATAATGCCAATGTTGCGACGGATATAAGGTACTTTGCTGTTGCGAACATTGCTCAGGTTAACGCCATCGAGAATAACATTGCCTCGACTGGGGCGTTCGATCAGTGCGATCAGTTTTAACAGGGTGCTTTTACCAGCACCGGAATGACCGGTGAGATAAGCCATAGCACCACGGGGGAGATGAAAGCTGACATTGCCCAGGGCTTCATGTCCACCTGGGTAGCGTTTATTAACATTATCGAATCGAATCATGGATTGCTATTGTGCCTAAATCGGTTAAGAAGGCAAATA
>CBDULX010000213.1:0-5148 GCA_965368175.1 uncultured Gammaproteobacteria bacterium
AAATAGTTAAAACACTTGCTTAACTCGTCATTTTATTGATAATTGTGCCGCAAGATATAAACATGAGAAGCTTAATGGCTAAAGAAGAAGCATTACAAATGGACGGTACGGTGGTAGAAACACTGCCCAATACTATGTTCCGAGTCGAACTCGAAAATGGTCATATTGTGACCGCCCATATTTCAGGACGTATGCGTAAACATTATATCCGTATTATGACCGGCGATACTGTAACCGTAGAACTCACTCCCTACGATCTTGAGAAAGGTCGGATTGTTTACCGCGCCAAATAACTCAAATTGCATGTCATAAAAAAGGGCCATGAAAAATCATAGCCCTTTTTTGTTTCGTGATGAGAGAACAGATTAAGTAACTGCCTGTTCCTTTTCCAGCACCTGAATTTCCAGATCATCGCCGGCCTCATTAAGGCGCACCTTAACCGAACCACCCTTGATAAGCTGTCCAAACAGCAGCTCTTCAGCCAGCACCCGTTTCAAATGTTCCTGGATAACCCTGGCCATTGGTCTTGCCCCCATGGTTGGGTCATAACCTTTTCTGGCCAGCCAGTCACGGGCAGGCTGTTCAACCTGTAGCACCACACGTTTTTCTTCCAGTTGCTGTTCCAGCTCGATGATGAATTTATCAACCACATTGGCGATGGTGCGCTCATCCAGTCCTTTAAACTGAATAATACCGTCAAGTCGATTACGAAACTCCGGAGAAAACATACGTTTGATTTCTTCCATGCCATCGGTTTCATGATCCTGTTTGGTAAAGCCCATAGTGCGGCGACTCATTAACTGGGCACCCGCATTAGTGGTCATAATGATGATGACATTTCGGAAATCCGTTTTACGCCCATTGGTGTCTGTCAGGGTGCCGTGATCCATCACCTGCAACAAAAGGTTGAATACATCGGGATGCGCCTTTTCAATTTCATCCATCAGCAGTACTGAATGAGGATGCTTGTTAATGGAATCAGTCAGCAAACCGCCCTGGTCAAAACCAACATAACCCGGAGGCGCACCGATCAGACGTGATACGGTATGCCGTTCCATATATTCCGACATGTCGAAACGAATCAGCTCTATACCCATGACTTTCGCCAGCTGACGGGTCACCTCGGTTTTACCGACTCCGGTAGGGCCTGAAAACAGGAATGAACCAATGGGTCTATCCACATTACCCAGCCCTGAACGGGACATCTTGATTGCATCGGTCATAGTCGCAATCGCCTGATCCTGACCAAATACCACCAGCTTCAGGTTACGCTCAAGACTCTGCAGCGCCTCGGAATCGGAAGTCGATACCGTTTTGGCGGGAATACGTGCAATTTTGGCAACTATGTTTTCAATATCATGCACATTGATGCTCTTCAGCTTGCCATCAGCATTGTTCATACGGCGATTGGCACCGGCTTCATCGATGACATCAATGGCTTTGTCGGGCAGGAAACGATCCATAATGTAGCGATCCGATAATTCCACCGCGGCTTTCAGCGCATTAGCGCTGTATTTAACATTGTGGTGACCCTCAAAATTGCTTTTCAGTCCTTTCAGGATCTCAATGGTTTCTGGCACACTCGGTTCTTCGATGTCTACTTTCTGGAAACGACGAGTCAGTGCACGGTCTTTATCAAAAATGCCCCGGAATTCCTGGTACGTAGTGGAACCAATGCATTTTAGCTCACCAGAGGCCAGCATGGGTTTGATCAGGTTGGAGGCGTCCATTACGCCACCTGACGCCGAACCCGCACCGATGATGGTATGAATTTCATCAATGAACAGAATGGCACCCGGATCTTTTTCCAGCTGCTTGAGCAGACCTTTCAGGCGTTTTTCAAAATCACCCCGGTATTTGGTACCCGCTACCAGGGCACCCAGATCCAGCGAATAGATGGTACAACCGGACAGTACTTCCGGCACCTCATCATCCACAATCTTTTTCGCCAGACCTTCGGCAATGGCTGTTTTACCAACCCCGGCCTCACCGACCAGTAAGGGATTATTCTTGCGACGGCGACACAGAATCTGGATAGTACGTTCAATTTCATTTTCACGACCAATCAGCGGATCGATCTTGTTCTGCAACGCTCGCATATTCAGATTGGTGGCAAAGTTGTCCAGCGGCTGACGTTCAGCTTCGTTGGGAGCCTCTTCCCCACTCTCAACCTCGTGCCCTTCATTCTCATCAGAGACTTTAGAAATACCATGGGATACATAATTCACTATATCCAGGCGGCTGACATCCTGCTGCTGCAGAAGATAGACCGCCTGTGATTCCTGTTCGCCAAAGATAGCAACCAGCACATTGGCGCCGGTGACTTCTTTCTTGCCTGATGATTGCACATGGAATACGGCTCTCTGGAGTACACGCTGAAAACCCAGTGTGGGCTGAACCTCACCATCGAGCGACTCATTGAATACTGGAGTATTTTCATCCAGGTATTGGGCCAGTTCATTTTTCAGGCGTAACAGATCAGCACCACAAGCCCTGAGCACTGAGTTAGCACTGGAGTTATCCAGTAATGCCAACAGCAGGTGTTCCACTGTAATGTATTCGTGCCGTTTGTTTCTAGCCTCATTAAATGCGACATTTAACGAAGCTTCGAGCTCCTTACTTAGCATTGCAACTTAGCCTCATAAATTTATCGAAAATATCCCTGATAATGAAGATCCCTTAATTCACTTTTAGTTCATACTTCTTCCATTGTACATAGCAATGGATGCTGATGTTTCCTGGAATAGTTATTCACCTGTTCTACCTTCGTTTCAGCAATTTCGTAATCGTATTCGCCGCAAATTGCCTTGCCCTTGGTATGTACAGTTAACATAACCTTGGTGGCCAGCTCCTGATTCATGCCAAAGAAACTGGTCAGTATTAAAACCACAAACTCCATAGGTGTGTAGTCGTCATTCAACAACACAACCTTATATTTTTTAGGCGGTTTGAGTTTGGGTTTTGCCTCTTCAACCGCCAGACTACCATCATGGTCCCAGTCAGATTGTTGATCACTCATACCATATCTCTAGTGTAGTTCATCAGTTGCCTGATTTCTGAATAAGCCATCAGCAACATGTTACATATTAGCAATAATAACATCTCCAAAACCAGAGCAACTAACTTCAGTCGGAGCATCCATCATTCGGGCCAGATCATAGGTAACATGCTTACTTTTAATCGCCCCTGACAGACCCTTTATAATTAAATCCGCAGCTTCGGTCCAGCCCATATGACGCAACATCATTTCAGCAGACAAAATCAATGAACCAGGGTTCACATTATCTTTTCCGGCATACTTTGGCGCTGTTCCATGAGTAGCTTCAAACATAGCCACAGAATCCGACAGATTGGCACCCGGTGCTATACCGATACCGCCCACCTGCGCAGCAAGCGCATCAGAAATGTAGTCACCATTCAGGTTCAGTGTTGCAATCACACTGTACTCTTCCGGGCGTAATAAAATCTGTTGCAGGAAGGCATCCGCAATCACATCTTTAATGATGATTTCCTGGCCGGTATTGGGATTTTTCATACTACACCAGGGGCCACCGTCTATTTCCACCGCACCGAATTCTTCCTTCGCCAGCTCATAACCCCAGGCTTTGAATGCACCCTCGGTGAATTTCATAATATTACCCTTATGCACCAGGGTCAGGGAGTCACGGTTATTATCGATGGCATACTGAATGGCCTTGCGCACCAGACGTTTAGTACCTTCAGATGACACAGGCTTAACCCCAATACCCGAAGTCTCAGGGAAACGAATTTTAGTGACACCCATTTCATTCTGTAAAAAATCGATTATTTTTTTCGCTTCGGGTGTTCCGGCTTCCCATTCAATACCGGCGTAAATATCTTCCGAATTTTCACGGAAAATGACCATATTGGTTTTTTCAGGTTCTTTCACAGGGCTTTGTGTACCCTCAAAATAGCGCACAGGACGTTGGCAAACATACAGATCCAGCTGCTGACGCAGCGCAACGTTCAGAGACCGAATACCTCCACCGACCGGCGTGGTCAAAGGGCCTTTAATGGAGACCACATAATCTTTAACAGCATCCAGTGTTTCATCAGGTAACCAGGTATTTTCGCCATATACCTTGTTGGCTTTTTCACCCGCATATATTTCCATCCAGGAAATGGCCCGACTGGCACCGTAGGCATTATTCACTGCTGCATTGACGACTTTAATCATGACCGGTGAAATATCCACCCCTATGCCATCGCCTTCAATATAAGGAATAATCGGCTTCACGGGCACAGTAAGGGAGTAGTCAGCATTAACGGTGATTTTTTCGCCATCGGCTGGAATCTGGATATTCTGGTAGGACATTAATGTATTCCTGATTAATTGATTATTTTTGATGGGCTAATTCTAACATTAGCCAGTATTCAAGGGCTACGCCCATGCAACTTAACCAGCCTGTAGAATAGGTATATGGTATCAAACCGCTGTAGTTCAAGGTTAAACGATGTCCATCAATAAATAACCATATTCTTATTGAGATTTGATCATCGAGGCCGAAAAACACAGAAAATTAGCTTTTAGAGGACGATTATTATCTATTTAATTCAAATTCAGCAGGAACATCCCTAGAAAATACTAGATAGATAGTCTATAAAATGTTACAAAACATGAGATTGTTATCAGGTGTTAATAAAAATAAAAAACGATTTAACAATTAATCTATTTAAAATGCACAACAAACCCGTACACCTTATGAATAAATCAGGCTCCATGTCTGTAGGCAATTGCCTTGTTTTATTCAACAATCTGATCTATATTCAAATGAAACCTTAAAAAACACACGTATTTATATGTTTTTTATAGAAAAACATGAGGAGTCGAACATGCGCTTAAGTCATTTGATCTGCCTGGCAGGCCTGTCAGTCCCGATCGCCACCGTCAATGCTTCAGATAATGTAGAGTTGAACAGCTTTCTGACCGTTGGCATGGCCACATCCAGCTTTGAACAGGATCCAGCCACACTTCCTGCTAATGCAATTTACCTGGACTCGATAGACGAAAATATCTCCTTTGTTAATGACTCCCGATACGGTATTAATTTCAGAACCCAGACCAGTGAACGCCTGGCAGGTGCCGCCCAGTTATTGGGTGCGGGCCGTAATGACAACTTTAAGATG
>CBDULX010000214.1:0-5103 GCA_965368175.1 uncultured Gammaproteobacteria bacterium
GTAGTGATACTAATGCCATTCTAGTTCTCCTGGTTAAGTTTAATCGTCAGAATCTTTTACATTACCAATGGTGATGACCTTCATTGCATTCGTGCCACCACCTTCATCACCCAGCATATCGCCACGTGTAATTATAATCCGGTTTCCATCCACTACTATTCCTTTTTCTTCAAGTAACATTGCCACTTTGGAGCTCATGTTATAAGGGCCAACTTTCTCAAAGTCTATACTGGTCGGATATACACCACGATATAGGGTTACTTTACGTCGAGTTTGCTCATGACGGGTCAGGGCATATATCGGTATTCCAGTGCTAATCCGGGACATCCATAATACAGTTGCACCGGATTCAGTTAATGCAGCAATGCAGTCCACGGCCAGATGGTTGGCAGTATACATAGTCGCCATAGCAATCGCTTCATCGACACGTCCAAAGGTCAGCGCCATACGGTGATCCGATATCTTGGCCCGTGGGTGCTGTTCAGCCGACTCACAGATCCTGCTCATGGCCTGAACCACTTTAACCGGGTATTTGCCCGCCGCCGTTTCACCGGACAGCATGACCGCATCTGTACCATCATGCACGGCATTAGCAACGTCAAATACTTCTGCACGTGTGGGAATCGGATTCTCGATCATCGATTCCATCATCTGGGTTGCGGTGATCACCACCCTGTCCTTGGCCCTGGCACGGGCAATCAGGTCTTTCTGGATGGCCGGTAACTCAGCGTCACCCACTTCCACACCCAGATCGCCCCGGGCCACCATAATAACATCAGACGCTTCAATAATTTCATCGATAACTTCAAGGGCATCTGCACGTTCAATTTTGGCGACAATACCTCCATAACCGCCGGCATCCCTCAGTAACTTACGGGCTAAAAATATATCCGCTGCACATTTTGGGAAAGACACGGCTACATAATCTGCCTGGATTCTGGCTGCTGAAATAATGTCTTCCTTGTCCTTAGACGTCAGCGCGGGCGCCGACAGACCGCCACCCAGCAAATTAATACCCTTTTTGTCCGACAGAAAGCCTGTCTGGGCGACAATGCAATGAATTTTTGCCCCTTCGACCTTCTCAACATCGAGAATCATACGTCCATCATCCAGCAGGAGTGTATTTCCCGGCTTTACATCTTTGGGCAGGCTCTTATAGGTAATACCTACGGATTCTCGCGTACCGGCCTTAGGATCCATGTCGGCGTCGAGGATAAACTTGTCACCCCTGGTCAGAAGGACCTTGCCCTCTTTAAATCTCTGGGTACGAATCTTGGGGCCCTGCAAATCAACCAGCACACCCACTACCCGGCCCTGCTTTTCACCACTGGCCCGCACCATATCGGCACGCTTCTTTTGCTCCTCAAAGGAGCCATGAGAAAAATTCAATCGTACAACATCTATTCCTGCAGCAACCAGCTCATCAATTATTTCAGGGCTGTCAGTTGCTGGACCCAGGGTTGCGACTATTTTGGTTCTACGCAAAGGAAGAACTCCTATTAAAAGCTTAAAAAGCTGCGATTTTACCTGCAGCTGAGATTAATTCTGCGACTTGTCAGTAAGTTTTAATGTGTTTACCGAATATAAGTACTGCTTTCAGTTAATGCGAGGCCCCTGAGGGCCTCATCTCAATCAGCCTTTGGCGCGTTCTTCCAGGATGGCCACGGCAGGCAGTATTTTACCTTCCAGAAATTCCAGGAATGCTCCACCACCGGTCGAAATATAGGAAACCTTGTCAGCGATATTGTATTTATCCACCGCCGCCAGTGTGTCACCGCCACCGGCAATTGAAAAAGCATCAGACTCGGCAATCGCCATGGAAATCGCCCGGGTACCTTCACCGAACTGATCGAATTCGAAAACACCTACAGGCCCGTTCCATACGATTGTACCCGCCTTCTTCAGAATTTCTGCCAGGGCTGCAGCTGTGTCAGGACCAATGTCAAAAATCATGTCATCGTCTGTCACTTCGCTTACATTCTTTAAAGTAGCTTCAGCTGTTTCTGAAAACTCCTTGGCGCAAACTACATCCGTAGGTACCGGGATGCTTCCGCCATTGGCCTGTGCATCGGCACTCAACTTCCTCGCTGTGTCCACCAGGTCTTCTTCATATAGTGATTTGCCTACATTATGGCCTGCCGCGGCAATAAAGGTATTGGCTATACCACCACCGACAATCAGCTGGTCAACAATTTTAGACAGCGATTCCAGAACCGTAAGTTTGGTCGACACCTTGGAACCACCCACTATCGCCACCATAGGGCGCGCCGGGTTATCCAGAGCTTTGGCCAGGGCCTCAAGCTCACCCGCCAGCAAAGGTCCTGCACAGGCTGTAGGTGCAAACTGGGCAACACCGTGAGTAGAAGCCTGGGCACGATGAGCCGTACCAAAAGCATCCATCACAAATACATCGCATAATTCGGCATAGTGTCTGGACAGAGTTTCGTCATTGCTCTTTTCACCCTTGTTAAACCGCACATTTTCCAGAACAACTACCTCGCCGTTATTCAGGGCAGGTGCTTTACTCAGGTAATCTTTAACCAGCTTCACATCTTTACCCAGGGCATCGCTCAGGTAGTTAACTACTGGCAACAATGAAAACTCATCAGATGGCTCGCCTTCAGTAGGGCGTCCCAGGTGAGACATTAACATTACCTTTGCACCGGCTTTGATGCAGTGCTCAATGGTTGGTATTGATGCCTGAATACGTGCATCGCTGGTAACTTTGCCATCTTTCACAGGTACATTAAGATCCTGGCGAATCAATACACGTTTGCCAGCCAGATCCAGATCAGTCATTTTTATAACAGACATCGGAGTCTCCTAAATTTTTTAAATATAAAAACTGTTTGTTAAATCTTAACTTAACAAACAGCTCTCAGTTATTGAACAATGAGCGAGAGATTTTATTCACTGGCTAAGCTTCCGCGTCCTCGGCAACTGCTCCTGCGTTGCTCTACCTCCTGTATCCATACAGTCGTGCTCTCGCCCCTTACCTACGTCCTGTAGGCAATGCGGAGGATAATTTTGAGATGTTAAGCGTACATCAGTACGCGATCATTCAAAATTCTCCGACAACGCCGCCAGAGGATAAAAGATCCGCTCATTGAGCGTTCATTAATGCAATGGTAGTATCAATCATACGATTTGAAAAACCCCATTCATTATCATACCAGGCACACACTTTAACCAGATTGCCAGCAGTTACCCGGGTTAAGGTCGCATCGAAATTGGAAGTTGTACTGGTATGATTAAAATCCACAGATACCAGTGGTGAATCACAATAACCCAACACTTTTCCATCCGACGCTTCCTTTACAACAGCATTTACTTCTTCTACCGTGGTATCGCGGGAAGCGGTAAAAGTTAAATCAACCAGCGATACATTAATGGTTGGCACCCTTATTGCGAAACCATCCAGTTTGCCATTAAGCTCCGGTAACACCAGACCCACTGCTGCGGCAGCACCAGTCCTGGTCGGTATCATCGACTGTGTTGCAGAACGAGCGCGGCGTAGATCAGGATGGTAAACATCTGTTAGCACCTGGTCATTGGTGTAGGAATGTACCGTTGTCATTAAACCGGCATCAACACCAATTTTTTCATGCAGCGGTTTGAGCATTGGAGCCAGACAGTTAGTCGTACAGGACGCATTCGATATAACCGTATCTGTCGCCTTTAGAACACCCTGGTTTACACCATATACAATAGTTGCATCTACATCTTTACCGCCGGGTGCCGAAATGATTACTTTTTTAGCACCGCCCTCTAGATGCAGAGATGCTTTATCCTTGCTGGTAAAAAAACCGGTACATTCATGAACCACATCTACGTCCATTTCGGCCCAGGGCAAATTAGATGGATCACGCTCCGCCAGTACACGTATCCGGTCACCGTTAACGATCATATAATCGTCGTCAATTGTCACTTCACCAGGAAATCGGCCATGTGCTGAATCATACTGCGTGAGATGTGCATTGGTGTATGCATCACCCAGATCATTTACAGCAACTACCTGTACTTCGTCTGTACGATCAGCTTCATAAATAGCACGTAATACATTACGACCAATACGGCCATAGCCGTTAATTGCTATTTTGATAGCCATAACTGTGTCCCGATCCATTTCCAGGCCAGCAATCCGATACCAGGCCAGGCTGGAAATTGAAAAAAATGATTTGCCAAACCAGCACCCAGCTATAAGTTTGGCAAATCACTCTAATCTCATTAATTTAAGCTCATAGGGTGGGCTCTACCCACCCTACAATCTTAAAGCTAGTATGTCTTAGTTAGCTGCAACATGCTCAACGAAACGCATCATGTTACAGGTATAGCCATATTCATTGTCATACCAGGCAACCACCTTAACGAAGGTTTTATCCAGAGCAATACCAGCACCAGCATCGAAAATAGATGAGTGACCAATACCACGGAAATCAGTAGATACCACCTTCTCGTCGGTGTAAGCCAG
Organism: uncultured Gammaproteobacteria bacterium; assembly: GCA_965368175.1. Taxonomy (GTDB): domain Bacteria; phylum Pseudomonadota; class Gammaproteobacteria; order SZUA-229; family SZUA-229; genus CBDULX01. Next base: position 4,472 of record CBDULX010000214.1, read on the forward strand.
AGTTTTGCTCATATCACCAGACTCTGAAGCCGCTTTCATGGCTTTACAGATGTCTTCGTAGGATGCTTCTTTGTCCAGTTCAACGGTCAGGTCAACCACAGACACATCTGAAGTAGGCACACGGAAAGCCATACCTGTTAACTTGCCATTCAGCTCAGGCAGAACAACACCTACTGCTTTAGCGGCACCGGTTGAGGATGGGATGATGTTTTCCAGAATACCACGACCACCACGCCAGTCTTTCTGTGAAGGGCCGTCTACTGTTTTCTGAGTAGCTGTAGCGGCATGAACAGTAGTCATCAGGCCACGTTTAATGCCCCATTTGTCGTTCAAAACTTTGGCAACAGGTGCCAGACAGTTAGTGGTACAGGATGCTGCAGAAACAATTGCCTGACCTGCATATTCATTGTGGTTTACACCATAAACGAACATGGGGGTACCATCTTTAGAAGGTGCAGATTGAACAACTTTTTTGGCACCGGCATCAATATGTTTCTGACAGCTTTCTTCAGTCAGGAAGAATCCTGTGCAGTCAATAACGATATCTGCGCCCACATCGCCCCATTTCAGGTCGGCTGGATCACGTTCAGCTGTGAGACGGATTTTCTTGCCATCAACGATCATGGCACCGG
>CBDULX010000215.1:0-5094 GCA_965368175.1 uncultured Gammaproteobacteria bacterium
CTCTGTGTTCTCTGTGCCTTTGTGGCAAAGTTTAAATTATGTCTTTTTAAGTTCGAATTAAATATTTTACTGGATGGCTCGAAGTACGGGTGAGTTGATACTGCGATCGCTGGATTGCAGTAAGGGTTTATCTATGTCGTAGTCCAGTTGATTCATCGATTCTTCAACCGCCAGTGTCAATCCTGTTTTATAATATATTTGAGCTTTGGCCTTGTCTTCCATTTGCTGTTCCAGTAACTGGGCTAACAGTAAGTAGGTTTCTGACAAAGGTTTTATGCCCAGGCTGGATTCGAGATAACCACGCCCTTTACCCCAGAGTTTGGCTCGAATACAGAGCTTGCCTAGAACCAGCAGTAAAGCGGCGCTCCTGCTATGCCCATGCAGCCAGGTTTCTGCCGACTCCAGTTGTTTAGTAGGGTTGCTCGTATTTAGCCGGGAGTATAGTAACACCAGTGATTCACGCCAATGACGACTCAGGAAGCTACGTAATAAACTTTCTGCCTCTTCATCCTTACCCAGTTTTATCAGGTAGTGGGCATATTTAGAAACCAGTTGATAGTTATCCCTCTGGTGTTTGGGTATTTGTAACCAGGTATTATGCAGGGCATCGTAATCCTGGAGTTTGATTTGATTATCCAGTTGGCCGATATAGGTTTCGGTTTCAATTTCAGCCAGTTTTTCTGGTGAAATGAGTTTTTGCTTTCGTACCTGTTCCAGCAAGTTTGCCAGATTATCCCAATCCCCAAGATTTTGATAAACACGCGCCTGAAGTTTTTTGACATAACCGTGTTTTGGAGCCACAGTAATCAGGTGATTTAAAGTAGCTAATGCCTGCTCGTATTGTTTGTGAGCCAGTTGTAATTCAGCCTGTGTAATACCAATGGCGATATCGGCGGAAGGTGTTGTTTCATGGGCCATCCGCAGATATTCATCTCGTCGGTCATAGGCACCGAGTTGTTGGGCGGAACGGGCGGCCATTAAATAATTTAGTAATCCCGTATCACTATGAATAGCCTGTTTTAACAGGATTTTTTCAGCCTGTGCAAATCGACCTTCAGACATTTCGATAAGCCCTTTTACCAGTGCATTACGGGCTTTTTCTGACTGCCGAGAGTTATAACGAAAGCCGAGGTAATTGGGCAGGTGAAGCAGAGTAGTGATTAAACGTAGCAGGTAATAGAATAGAAAAAAAGCAATTATCACCATGCCCAGCATGAAAATAAACGAAGTTTCAACACTATAATCTGCAAAGCTGAAAACAACATATCCAGGTCCGATATAGTAGGCCAGCAGGCCAATGGCAACTGCAACAGTGGCCGCAACGACAAAAATAATAAGCAGCCGCTTCATCGGTTAAGCTCCTGCCTGGCTTTCATATCACGCATAGTATCCTGCAGCATGCTCCATGACTGATTGATATTGGGTAAATCGGGGGTTAAATTTAGACTGGCAAAGGTGGCCAGATCACTCTTCATCTGATTGACTCGATTATCACTGGCTTTGTAATGTCCATGTAACAGGTTTTGGGCCTGCTCTAGATCATGGATGTACTGTGTCTGATCATAACGCAATACTGCAAGGCGCGCTCCGAGTAAATAGGTTCGTAGCATTTGTTCTATAAATTGTTGTTGTTCACGTGAACTGGCAGGTTCAATACTACGATCATGAATTTTAATGTCCCCGATTTTCATAACCGTGTTGAGTACAGAATCTACAAACCCAGTGCTTTCAGTTTGCTGGTCGCTGGATTTCTGGTCGTTTTCCAGCTGGGTTTTTACTTCATCAATCACCGACTTGTAGGGCAGTTCCGATAAATGAACCAGCATTTGATCCAGAGCCATGGCTGTGCCATTAACATCAACCTCATGCAAGGCCTTGAGATTAGCAATATCCTTACTCAATTGCTGACGAATTCCAAACAGGCTAAGGTCTGCCAGGTCGTGCAGGCGTTGGTCTGCTGACTGCATGGCAGCTATTGCACCATTGATGTCACGGGCAATTTGCAGTCGACGGTTGGCCATTCTTAGCAGGTAATCAATTTCAGCCAGTATCCAGTCTTTTTGCTGGCGATTGGTGATGTCTATGGCTTTCTGAGAAATTTCTGCAATTAGCTGTTGCTGCTCCTGCAGGGTTTTGATCTGACTGTTGCTGGATTCTATGGAGCCGGCCTGTTTTTCTATGGATTGTGTCAGACCATCAATTTTCGTTCGCAATTCACTGACCTGTGACTGCTGCAGATCCTGATTGTTCTGTTGTTGCTGCGACAGTTTTAGTTGCTGTTGCCACAGGTAATAAGCACCGGCGCCCGTGGCAGAAAATAACAGTATTATTAATACAAACCACAGGATGGAAAGGAACCTGGATTTTTTTCCAGTGACTGCCTCATCTGTATTGCCAGGTTTAGTGGGCTCGGTTTTTGTCAATTGTTTATTATTTTCGTCTGCCATATTCAGTATCTGTTAGTGTTTATTATTTACACTGTGCCAATCCAGTACTGCCTGAAACATATCTTTGTCCATGGCAGAGCTGGCTATCTGTACCTTAGCTTTGTGTCCAAGTAGACGAGCAAGTTCATAACAACGTTTCCCTGGCACAATCAGAGCAGTTGTATTCAGGTAAGCTGAACCCCGATTACTCAGTAAATGATACAGGTTTTCAAGTGTCTGGTTACTGGTTACTGTAATCAGATTAATTGCACCATTCGCCCACTGCTCTAGTATAGGCCCAATGTTGGTTCTGGGTATAGTTCTTCTGTAGACTTCAGCGTAGTGCACCTGAGCACCCCGTGCAGTGAGTGTATTAGCCAGTTGTTCACGACCACCTTCACCTCGGAATATAAGTATACGTTTGCCTGCAATAGCCGCCTGTTGCAGGTCTTTATGTTCGAGTAGCTGCTCAGAAGTAGATCCCGCAGTGGTATAAAGACCTGGCTCCAGACCATACACTGACAATTCACGAGTCGTACCCTGGCCTATGGCGGCGAGCACTTGTGTTTTGATCTGTTCCGGCGCAAGCCATTTAAGCGCGTGAGTTACTGCATTGGCGCTAATAAAGATCAGAATGTCATATTCGGCGATATGCTGTAGCGTTAATTGCAGAGAATCATTGATGGCCAGAGGCTGGATTTCGATGGTTGGGCAGGCGATGACCTCTGCTCCTGCCTGTTGCAGCATGTCGATAAACTGATGAGACTGGTGCGCTGGCCGTGTGACCAGTACGCCTGTGCCGGTTAAATTACCGGCTGCCAGTTGAGTCACTAGAGCAGGCCTATATCCTTGAGTATGGTTTCTGCGCCCCTGGCCAGTAATTGATCAGCCAGGCTACTGCCCAGTTGTTCGGCCTGTGATGCAGGTCCACGGATATCACCACGAACAACTTCACTGCCATCAGGGCGACCGACAAGTCCACGCAGATATAGCTCATCACCCTCCAGTGTTGCATAGCCGCCAATAGGCACCTGGCAGCCACCATGAAGTCGATGGTTCATGGCTCGTTCAGCCAGCAGTCGGGTGTGGGTAAAAGGATGATTCAAAGCCTGTATTAAATCCATCATGGTCTGGTCTCCTTCGCGGCACTCTATGCCGACCGCACCCTGGCCAATCGCCGGCAGGCTTTGCTCAGGTTCGAGGCGTGAGGTGATTCGATCCTCAAAGCCGAGGCGAATCAGGCCTGCAGCAGCGAGGATAATGGCATCGAAATCACCTCGGTCGAGTTTGTCCAGCCGACTGTTAACATTGCCTCTTAAATCCAGCATTTTGGCATGGGGCATGGCTTCCCTGATCTGCAGCTGACGGCGCAGGCTGGATGTACCGATGCGGGCATTGTCGGGTAAGTCAGACAGCGACTGGTATTGTCTGGAAACAAAGGCGTCTCTAGGGTCTTCCCGTTCCATGATCACTGGCAGGTGGAGCCCTGTAGGGAACTCCATGGGTACATCTTTCATAGAATGAACAGCGATGTCGGCATCACCGTCCAGCATGGCCTGTTCCAGTTCTTTTACGAACAAGCCTTTGCCACCGACCTTGGCCAGTGGCGCATCCAGTATTTTGTCGCCCTTTGATTTGATTTTTACCAGCTCGATATTAATATCCGGATGAAGCAATTTTAATTGCCGGCTAACCTCTTCAGCTTGCCAGAGGGCTAAAGGGCTTTTTCGGGTGGCGATACGGATGAGCTTGGCCATAAAATTTTTCTCAAGGGATAAAATGGCTGTATTCTAGCATTAGCCGCCGCTTAAGAAAAAATGCATGGTTAAATTAATGTGCCTGGAAGCCTCGGATCAAGTCGCGATTGTTTTATGCCGACTAAAAGCGTCCAGATTTTCCTAGCGAAAGGTGGAAAGGGTTTTCAGTTTTTTTCGGACATGGGGCAGGTGGCGGCGGCTGATTTCTAATTTGTCATCAATATCACTAATAATTACGGCACAGTGTCCATCGTTATTTTTTTCCAGGCCAACCATATGACGATCTGCAATTAGAGCATTACGATGTACACGAGTAAATAATTGACTGAATTCCTGCTCCAGAGATTTTAAAGACTCCTCGATCAGGTGTTCATGGCTGGGGGTACGCAGGGTGACGTATTTATGGTCAGCCAGGAAATAACGTATTTCTTCCAGTGGCACCAGTTCCAGTGAGCCGCGGATCTTGACACAAATATGGCTACGCATGCTGTCGGTTTGTTCAGCGTCTTTTAATTCCTGCAACTGTGGGCGCGTAAGTCGCTTGGCTGCTTCCAGGGCACCTTCCAGACGTTCCTGTTTGATGGGTTTAAGCAGGTAGTCTACGGCATGTGTTTCGAAGGCCTGCAGAGCGTGATCATTGAAAGCAGTGGTAAAAATAATTGCCGGCGGTTTACTGATGCGATTGACGTGATGAGCTGTTTCGATGCCGTCCATACCTGGCATACGAATGTCCAGCAGCAGGATATCCGGTCTCAGGTCCTGGGTACGCTGCAAGGCTTCAGCGCCATTACAGGCCTCACCGCAGGCTTCATAACCGTCTAAATTTTGAATGATGCCAGCCAGTCGTTGTCTGGCTAGAGGTTCATCGTCAACTATCAGTATTTTCATAATCCGCGTCGATCGGTATCCAA
>CBDULX010000216.1:0-5071 GCA_965368175.1 uncultured Gammaproteobacteria bacterium
AATCAAAACGACCCGATAGCGAAACTACTGCACATAATGCTAGCAGGATTTAATTGAGCAATAAGTTAACAATGCACGGGTACCCGGAGGGCAAATAGTATTGGGGCGGCATTCTTTTGGTTACTTTTCTGTTGCTGAAGACAGAAAAGTGACTCGCCAGCGAGGCGAAACCAATGCCAAACATTAGCAAACTAATCATTAAACAGTATCATTTTATCAAACAACTTAAGTCGCCTGTATGAATTCAATGCCTAAAAAGAACAAACAAATCAAAAAATATCACCAATGACATCTCATAACCGAAACAGCTATACTGATCAAAGGAGCTGGCCTTCCCATACCGGCTCCAACCCTAGGGCCAAAAAAAAGGAAAACACCATGACAGACTACAAAAACATACTGGTCGCGGTTGATTTCTCAGATGCTGCCAACACGGTAATCAAACGAGCAGTGGATGTGGCGCAACGCAACCACACACAATTTACTCTGCTGCATGTGGTGGAATACCTGCCACCCATGGATATAGCTTATGAGCCGGTAATGAGCTCAAGCTGGGCGGTGGATGAAGAGGCGCTGGTAAAACAGGCGACTGACAATCTGCAGAAAATATGCGAAAACTTTCAGCTGGAAGCTGTAACGCCGGTAGTGATGGTGGGGGGTGCAAAATATGAAATTTGTGAATATGCCCGTGAGCATAGCTGTGATCTGATTATTATGGGTGCCCACGGTCGTCATGGTATTCGCCTGTTACTGGGTTCCACCGCCAATGGCGTGTTACATGAAATGCCCTGCGATGTAATGGCGGTGAAAATAGCTGAGTAAGATATAAGGGCAGTCCCTGGAAGGACTGCCGGGTTAATTGATTAGCTGCACAAATTCAGGGATTTCAGATAAGCAGAGAATTCATCCTTCAGTTCTTCATGGCACAGTGCATAGTCAACGGTGGCTTCCAGGTAACCCAGTTTACTGCCACAGTCATAGCGACGGCCTTCGAACGAATAGGCATAAACTTTCTCATCCTTGATCAATTCAGCAATGGCATCGGTGAGCTGGATTTCATCCCCCGCACCCAGGCCTGTGGTGCGTAACTTTTCAAATATACCGGGAGTTAATATATAACGTCCCACCACACCCTGGTTGGATGGGGCGTTTTCAGGTGCCGGTTTTTCAACAATCTTTTCCAGCAGGCTGATGCCTTTTTTAATTTCAGATCCGGCAACCATGCCGTATTTGGAGCTGTCTTTTATGTCGATGGTTTCGGTACCGATTACCGAGCCCTGATACTCGTTATAGACACCGATCATCTGTTCCATGGTGTTGAGGCCTTCGGTTTTTATCAGGTCGTCGGCCAGAATAACGGCAAAGGGTTCGTTACCCACGGCTGGCTCGGCGCAGAGTACCGCATGGCCCAGGCCCAGGGCTTCCGCCTGACGTATAAAAATGCAATTCACATGAGGGGGGACTACATCGCGAGCGATTTTCAGCAGTTTATGTTTGCTTTTGCTTTCCAGTTCTATTTCCAGCTCATAGGCCTTATCGAAATGATCGGCGATGGCACGTTTGTTGCGGCCGATAATGAAAATCAGGGTATCAATACCCGCCGCAATGGCTTCTTCCGCGGCATACTGGATCAGCGGCTTGTCCACAATTGGCAGCATTTCTTTGGGATTGGCTTTGGTGGCTGGCAGGAATCTCGTGCCCAGGCCCGCGACGGGAAATACCACTTTTCGTATCGATTTCATAGTTTTATCCATTAACATAATTGTGCGTATTATCCTGTGAAATTAAATCTAAGTACAGTTATGCTATGGGTCAGTGAAAACAACGATTAAGGCAGGATGTGGAAAAACCACCCAGGCAACCGGAAATTCACAGTTTTATGCAGCAACTTGCCGGCTATATTCTGGCGCAATGTGAAACTATTCTGCCCGATTTAACCCAGGTTCATATTTTTATACCCAACGCCCTGTCCGCTCACCAGTTGCGCCTGCAACTAAGCCAGCAGGCGGGACGTGGGCTAATTGGGCCCTATATCGGCAGCATGCAGCAATGGCTAACACAGCACATTGCTTTACCCAGTGCCTCCAGCCAGCTCATTAATCAGCATGCACGCCAGTTATTATTACTGGAGGCCCTGTATCGACATCCCGATCTGTTCCGTGAAGAAAACGCCTGGCAGGTCTGCGACAGCCTGCTCAGTTTATTCGATGAGCTGAATCAGGCCAGCAGTAATGAGATCAATAACAGCCAGATCGATGACAGCGAGCAGGCCTGGCGTCAGCGCCTGCAGCAGGCTTACGGCAGTTCCAGCCTTGAACTGAATCAACTCAACCATGAAGCCCGTATCGTACATACTCTGTGGCAGGCCTGGCAGCAGCAGACCAGAGACATGGATATACTGGATGACAGCCGTGCCTACCAGTTACGGCTGGCTCAGGGACTGGAGGTTATTTCTGTCGATGCGCGTTTTTTTGTGGTGGGTCCGGAACAGTTGTCAGCTTCAGAAACCCAGTGGCTTCAGCGCTTATCGAATCATTGTCATATGCAGCCCATCGTGCTGAATCAGCCTCCACACTCTACACTGGAGCAAGAAGCGCATGTCATTCAACAGCAGGCCCCGCACAGTGATTTTATTAGCGCCGCCTTTGAGCTGGATCTGCCCTTGCTAGAAAGGTCCGGTGTTTACAGACAAACGGGCACCCAGCAATGGCAGCTTCGTCTGTTTGCAGGCAAAAACGCCGAACAGGAAGCGCTGGCGCTGGAACTGCAAATTCGCATCTGGTTACTGGATGGTGTGCAGAATATCGGTATCGTTACCGAAGATCGAAAACTGGCACGTAGGGTAAGGGCCTTGCTGGAACGTTCCGGCATACGCATACAGGACACCGCCGGCTGGTCACTGGCCACCACCAGTTCCGCCACCGTGGTTGAACGCTGGCTGGAATGCATCGAACAGGATTTTGCCTATCAGCCCCTGCTGGATTTACTCAAATCACCTTTTTTCAGTGATCCAGAAACCCGGGATCAGCACCTGGCCCAGGTCTATAGACTGGAGCAGGATGTGATATTGCGGGAGAATATTGCCGGTGACATCCAGCGCTATATCCGGGCCCTGCATGATCGCGCCCGACGTATGAGCAGCCACTGGCCCGATGCTACCTACCAGTCGCTGCAGGCTATGCTGGAATTGCTGGCCGACACAGCGCAACCACTGATGAAACTCTGCCAGCAGAATACTGCCTGTGCTCCAGCAGACTACCTAAACGGCCTGCTGGAGAGCCTTAAAATCCTCAATATTTTCCAGAACCTGGAACTGGATAGTGCAGGCATTCGTATCCTCAAAGTGCTGGATAATATGCAACAGGGGCTGGAGCACGCCAGTCCCAATATGGACTGGGCAGATTTTCGAAGCTGGCTGGGTAACAGTCTGGAACAGGCGGAATTCACCCTGCAGGATTTAACAGCTCCGGTACAGTTAATGAATATGAAACAGGCCCAGTACTGCCAGTTCGATGCACTGATCATTGCCGCCGCCAATAAAGACAGCCTGCCTGGATCACCGAAACAGTCACCGTTTTTTAACCAGACTGTGCGTCAGTCACTCGGCCTCAGGTCCTGGCCGGAAGACAAAGCCTACGCCTTCTACCAGTTCAAATGCCTGCTGGAATCGGCACCGCGGGTACTGGTGAGTTACAAGGCCGAACAGGACGGCGAATGGTTGCAACCCTCGCCCTGGGTAAGCAGCTTGCAGGATTTTGCCGAACTGGCCCTCAATAGCAGTTTACAGGATCAGCAACTCGCACAATTGCTGGCACAAAATATCACACTTACCGAGTGCGACACTCGGCTACCTGCCAGCGAACAGGTACAACCCTTACCGGTAATGAAACCCGAACGTTTGCCCAATCAATATTCCGCCAGTCGCCATCAACGACTCATCGACTGCCCCTATAAATTTTTCGCCACCGATGGGCTGGGCCTGAAAGCGAGAGAAGATATATCCGAAGAATTACAGAAAGCGGACTATGGTGAGAAGGTGCATTTAATACTGCAGGCTTTTCACCAGCAGGTAGATAAAATGCCAAAGCCGTTTATCAAACCTATCAATAAAGAGCACCGTGAACAGGCCATCAGTCATATGGAAAATCTGTCGCGCATTATTTTTCAGCAGGACCTGGAAGACACGGTTCAGCACCGAGGCTGGTTACAACGCTGGCTCAAAACCATACCCGAATATATCGACTGGCAAATCAAACAACAACAGCAGGCCAGTATCTATCAACTGGAACAACGTAAAACTCAGCAATTAGCCAATGGCCTGGAACTTAACGGCCGCCTGGATCGCATCGACAAGGATGACGATGGGTATATTTTAATTGATTACAAAACCGGCAAAACCGCCACCCAAAAAGACATAGAGCAGGGTGAAGACGTACAGTTGTTAAGCTATGCAGCATTGATGGAACAGGTAAACAAAATTGCTTATCTGTCACTGGATAATGGTGTGGTGAAAGTGGCGGCTAAGCTGGAAGCTGAACAGTTGCATGAGCTGAGAGACATGAGTACGCAACGTTTGATTGAGATTCATCAACAGATGCAACAGGGTAGTGCCTTACCGGCACAGGGTGATGAAAAGGCCTGTGCTTATTGTGATATGAAGGGTTTGTGTCGGAAGCAGGTTTGGGAAGTGGGTTAGTTTTTTTTATTTTTTTGTCATCTCGAGTGAAATGGTGAGATCTATCTCTCTGATTTCTTGAACAGAGTGAGTCGAATAAACCATTACATGTCTGGGTCGTCATTCCCGCGAATGCTGGAATCCAGTTTTAAGAGTCTTTACTGATTTTAATTAGTTTGCTGATTTTTTGGCATTGGTTTCGCCTCCTGGCGAGTTACTTCTTTGTCTGCAGCAACAAAGAAGGTAACCAAGAAAATGCCGCCCCGGATCGCAAGCCACTATGCAAAAGATAAAAGCGTATAGTGGTTCCCTCGTCACTCGCGATTTATGAGGCTGCTGCGGAACTCACAAACAATAAAAATCATTGTTTGCTCAGACATCCTCGCAGAAAGCCCC
>CBDULX010000217.1:0-5058 GCA_965368175.1 uncultured Gammaproteobacteria bacterium
GCACGGGTTGAGAAACTGGCTACACTATGGTGCATGTCCAGTTCATCTTCCATGTAATGGCGAAGGTCAATAACAGGAATGTTAATCTGTCCAAGGAATACCTGCCCTGAACGATAGGCTGCCTGAATGGCAGGTAAATAGCCCTCAGTCCTCGGGGCCGGTTGACTGGATGGGTCATTACTATGATTCATGTTGTGCTGGCTCCATGCCGAATATCCCGAGGGGCTGAGCGAGGGTTCAGCTCCTAGAAACCAGTAAGATTCAGCTTGCATATGTTCCGGTGTTTTCCAGCCCCCGATTGAGGCATTGAGTTTGAGAAACTCATCTATCGAAATACGGCGTTGTGTTAGTGCCGTTAAACCATATTGAACGCCTATATTATCCCATGTTACATGGGTATAATTATTGTCTGAAGTTCCGTAAATGTATTTCATGCTATCCCAGTAGTTGAGCTGGCTTTGATCAAGGATAGACTGTGCGATTTTGTCACTGAACAAGGGATAGTGTGGATTCAAAATTAATGGTGAGAGACCTCGCCACGCATTGATGCATTCTGAATTACCCGTGGTGATGTGGATGGGTTTTCCTGTGAGTAGATTGGCCAGTGCCGTGAGCCAGGTATATTTATTGAATCGACCATCTATGGCATTCATGCCTTCGATCAGCTTTCGCTCACCCCAGTCACTCCATCTTGGATTGTCGGCATCCTTCACATCAAAATAATATTCCAGTAGTTCGCAATCGAGTACATGAGGTGTTTGGGTAATCATGTCCGGGTATGAATAAAGAGCTACGGCAGCATCCAGAATTGATGGGTTGTTCTGGGCAAGAAGATATTGCTGGATAGCGCCACCCGAGCCTCCAAGCCCTACCGTATAATCGGGTTCGCCATACTGAGATATGAACTGACGTTTGAGCCTAAGTGCTGTGTCTTCTGATAACCAGATATCGTAATGATTTGAGGTCTGGTTGGCAGTGGAGTGAATGATAGCATAACCCTGTGCCAGTTGAGCCTGTCGTCGATTTAACATTTTTGGAATTTGAAGGCGACCCTGAATTTTACCAATGCCAACTCCGCCTCGAAACTGATAAATTAGTTTCCTGTTCCAGAATCTGGTGTCAGGCTGTTGAAGCTGGTCGTCCGGTCCTTTAAGGAGGTAAATAATATAAGGGTGTCGGTTTATGGTGCCGGTTTCGACGCGAATAATAAAATCCTGTGCCTGACCGGCGATAATGATTTTTTCAATATCCTGATGGGCCTGTTCAATGGGATAAAAATTATCGACATCAATTTTTTTATAGTAATAGTGGATTTTTGTAGGAAGTGAGCAATCTTTACTGTAGCCCAGAATTTTATCTGTTTTACGATTACCATCCATTTCATAAATCGTTATACCCGCGGCCTCCTGGTTATCAATCAGAGGTTGTCCAAGTCCGGCTTGCTCTGTCCGGCAAAAATAAGGGTATTGTAGTGGGCCAGCAAACAGTGGCTGTACAGGGCCAGACTTGCCGGGTTTGATCGGGAAGGAAAATGTTTCTTCAGGCCGTTGTAGTCTTGAAGGATGAGTGCCTGAGTAAACTTGATAGGTTTGATTTATCTGGTAATTGCTGGGCAGTCCGATGACTTTTACTGGAAGATGATTATCTTCTGTGAGTAGAATGAATAGCGATACTATAACAAGTGCTATTACTGTAAAGGCAATTATATAAAACTGTTTTGAAAATATATTTTTCATCATGATCAGTACTGGATCATAACTGTTTTATTATTCAAATGGCTAAAATTCAAGCTAAATTGGGACATAATTATATTCACTAACGCATTCTTGGGCTGATATTGTATCCTCGAAAGCCTGTTTATTTTATCAGAGGTTCCCTAACGGTTTTTGTTCAAATTGAATGCTTAAAGATAGATATTATCCTGTTAATGTAAAAAATTTATGCAGCTTTATCCTGAGGCTCACTGCTATATGGTTAGCTGATGATCCAGGCCTGTTTATGAAAGCTTTATAGTTATCTTAAGAGATGTATAACCAGGCCCAATTTAACCGCCAGACAATGTAATTATTCATTTTTTAGCGATATTGTCGGCGTGAAGTATGTTATTTGGCTCACAAAATGTCGAAGAGCTGGGGTTGTGCAATTATTTAGGAATGGTATTCAGGCAATATTTTTTAAATTTATGTTATAGGTATGTGCGCCGCAGAATATGGGGCATGTTGATAAGTTATTGAAAATATTATGAATTAATAGAAATGTGTTACCTTGCCTGGGTAAGCAGACGAATATTTCATAGTAGCGATGATTTTTCTGGTGTTTATATAGGGAAATAGTGATCGATTATACTTAATGTATTACTTTAAGAATGTACTATAATCAGCTAAACTTGAGTGAAATATGGGTAAATTTAAATTAACGAGGGTGCTGTTTTGAAAACTCAAACAATCCAAAAATTGATAATAAGCCTTGGCGTGGTAATGTTGGTGACAATGTTTTCTGGCTGTTCAAGCAAGCCATCTCCATGGACCAAAAAAGACTCTCCCTGGGGTCAGAGTGGTAAATCTCTAGGTGGAGAAGCTTCGGCAACGGATGAATATAAAGACGATCTGGCAGCTCCAGCAGGTGATATGGATTCACGCTTTGCGGAACCTGTTGACCCTTATGGGCCAGAAGTGGCTCCAATGGAGCTTGGCGGTCAGGCGCCTTCAGATGGTGACATCATGAGTCTTCCATCGAATTATTATGCAGTTCAGGTCATGGCATCGGTGGATATAGACCGAGTCTATAAATTTGCAGAACGTAATCAGTTGTCTGTGCGATATGTGATTCCAACCGTGCGCGACGGTGTAACCTGGCATGTATTACTGCTGGATGTATATCCTGATTTTGCGTCTGCAAAAGCCGGTGCCGCCGAAATGGAAGGCCTTTTGCCCGACAAGCCCTGGATACGAAAAGTAGGCTCTATACAGAAACTGGTGCCCTAAGATAGAACTCAGTTATAACTGAGTCAGGAAATTAAATCCTGGTTCAGTCGGTTTTGCTCAGGAGGTACATTAAGGTACACTCCGAGTAAAATACCGTTATTGGGGAAATGACATTGAACATCCAACTGATCACATCATCAGCAAAACCGTTGTTGCTACTAGTCCTGTTTGGCATTCTGGCTGCTTGCTCCAGCAAACCCTCACCATGGGCTGAAAAGTCATCGCCCTGGGAGGATGGATTAAGCGACGAAGTGGTCGATGCTAATCAACCTGACATGATTGAAGATCCGGGTGGTCCGGTTGGAGTCGCTGGTATGGACGATGCCGCGATGGTCGAGTCAACCATGAATGCGCAGCCAGAGATGGGTGATTTGCGTTCTGTACCGGCTAATTACTTTACGGTACAGGTATGTGCATCAAGCAGTATGGAAAATCTCAGATTCTTCGCACGCCAGCATAATTTGTCGGATCAATGGACGGCCCGTACCAATGTGAATGGTAGATACTGGTACGTATTGTTGCTGGGTGTTTACCCAACACGTGGTGAAGCAGTTAGTGCCCTGGCAGGTGTCAGAAATCGACTCGATACAACACCCTGGGTTCGTTCCATGGGGTCTCTACAGGCCGTTTTGATACAGTAAGTATTTATTTACTAAAGTAGAATATATCGGCAACGCTGTCGGCCTGTCTGTGTTCAGGTTTTAGAGTAGCTCTGTGTCATCATGGTTATAGGCGGGTGCGCAGCAACATAAAATCACCAGTTCCTCATTGCCCATATTGCGAATTTTATGGGCGGTTCCTGGTTTAATCTGGATAGTATCACCGGTGCCAGCCTCGAAAACTTTATCTCCCAGCGTCATTAACCCCTGCCCTCGAGTTATGTGATACAGCTCTTCACTGTGATGGTGTCTATGTAATCGGGTTTCCTGCCCTGCTTCAACAGTAGCTTCAGCCAGACTCTGATTGCGATTACCATGTAGTTCGGGATGCATGAGTTCCCGGATGCTGGAACCATCGCGAGTAATGAAAGCGTCTATTTGCTGGTAATGTGTATGCGTTTTCATTGGCTGCTCGGCAAAGTCCTGAACTGATTCAGGTAATTTATCAGTGCACCTTCATCGGTGACCGGGGCAAGGCAATGGCTGCCTTCACAAATATAGGCACAAATTGAGCCACGGGCTTTTTTATCGGCCAGCGATGCTGGTAGCTTACTGCTGGCTGGAATCACAAAGCAAAGCAGGGCATTGGCGTAATGCTCCTGCACTATTGATTGCCAGTGCAAGGCTTTATCGGCTTCTCCCCTAATTAGAATCACTTGCGCCGGATTCAGGTATTCTTCAACCGCATGCAGCAATGTGCAGTGGGTGATGGCCTGCATTTCCAGCTGACTAAAGCCGAGTTTTATGCAGCGTTCGGCAGATTGCAGATATCTGGGTTCAGCGAGTAACCATCCCAGTCGTTGCAGTGCCAGAGCGGCTGTGCCATTACCCGAAGGCATGGCATCATCGGCAAAGGTTTTATTACGCTGGATCAGTTGTTCATGGTCATGGCTGGTGAAATAAAAACCGCCGTGTTTCGGGTCTTCGAAATTTTTCAGCAAGGCATCGGCGAGCTGGCAGGCCCAGTCCAGATATTCATCACGCCAGTCGGATTGCAGATACTCAATCAGTGCCATTAGTAAATAGGCATAGTCATCCAGATAGGCATTTAGCTGGGAACGTCCATCGCGATAGCTGACCAGCAGGCGATTGTTCTGCCACATTTCCCGGTGTATGAAATCCAGTGCGTTCCTGGCTGAGCTGATCAATTCTGGTTGATTGAAGATGCGGCCAGCTTCGGCCATAGCGCGTATCATCAAGGCATTCCATGAGCAAAGAACTTTGTCATCCACCCCCGGTGGAATTCTCTGGCTGCGATCCTGAAGCAGGGTTTGGGCGGTGGCTGTTATGCGGTTGTTGATATTTTCTCGAGTATCAGCAAATGTATCAGCCAGCTGGTCATCAGTATAGTAACGATGCAGGTGCCATTTGCCTTCGAAGTTAGCCGGTTGATCCAGTCCAAAGGCGGTGCTGAA
>CBDULX010000218.1:0-4991 GCA_965368175.1 uncultured Gammaproteobacteria bacterium
TGGTCTGATATTATTTACAGCTGTCCAGCAGTTGACGCATTGTAGCTAATCCTTTGGTGCGGGCCAACTCGATATTTCGCTCAGGTATGGATTCAGGGTCCGGGTAATGTTGCAAAGCTTTTTCAATGCTGGTTTCCCGGATCAGATGCAGCATGGGGTAGGGCGATCGGTTGGTGAAATTGGCCGGATCATTATCCTGCTCACCCTCAAAACAATAATCGGGATGGAAACTGGCCAGTTGATAGACCCCTTCATAACCCTGTTTAGCCAGTAAGGCATTGGCCTGATCCACAAAATTCAGGTAACTGTAAAAGTCTGCGAAGGCATTCTGAAACACCAGTAGACTGGTCTCAATGTTTTCATCTCTATCCAGCTGTATACACTCGTCGATTAATGCCTGTAGACAGATGTCGAGGTCATCCGAGTCGATTACGACATAGTGGATTGTATTTCGATCAAATACGCGTTTGGCGAAGGGGCAGAAGTTGAGCCCGATAATGACTTTTTTTATCCAGCATCGGGTTTGTTCAATGACATCAGAAGCAGTTTGGATATTGTCAGAAGGCATGGCTGAATTCAGATTTGAATTTACTCGCAAATTATTCTATATCTATATTAAGATATAGGTTAGTCATTGGGGGGATAAAAATGAAAATCGGTGAAGTTTCAGAAGCGTTGGACACGTCAATTCAGACATTAAGGTTATATGAGAGTCATGGTTTGATCAAGTCCCGAAGAACGTCACACGGTACTCGATATTATAATGATGAAGAATTGAGTCGGTTGAGGGCAATTCGCTCATTTAATGAGCTTGGGGTGCATTATGGTGAGTTGAAAAAAATAGCCGACACCCGGTTAAATAGCCAGACCGGTCATCAGGCCAGTGAACAGCTCAGTGCACAACTGAAGCTGATTCAACAGCAGTTTCAGGAAATGCAAAAAGCACTTGTACACAATCTGGCAGAAATTGACAGGAGTCTGTTATTGCTAGAACAATGCGCGAGCTGTAAAAAGTCACCCCGGCGAAAAATATGTGAACGTTGCGATGTCACTCAAGGCATGGATGAGGTCGATTTGCTGCAGCTGATATGGGACCAGAAAGATGGCCACCTGTAAACAGGCTTATGTGTGTCTGCATGCATTCTTGCTGTCGTTCAGTATATTAAAACCAAAAGCCTTGTCGCGAAGACGCAAAGACGCAAAGACGCAAAGACGCAAAGACGCAAAGACGCAGAGATTATTGAAAAGAGCTTATTTTAAATATTATCACTGCCATCCTGATAAAATCCGATGGATCGACTAACTATGCCGATATTTAAAACTCTCCAATCTGCGCTTAGGATGACAGGTTAGTACAAATAAAAAACTACTAAAATTATTGCTTTTCTCTGCGACTCTGCGACAAGGCTTTTAACTTAAAACATCCGCTTGTGAATAATTGCGGATATAAGCAACAGTCGTTTATGTTGTGACCGTTTGCATACGATTATTTTTTGATGATTTTTCCTGTTTTATCCAGTACATGGATATCTTTTACGCCAGGGTAGCTAGCGCCCTGTACTTTCTGTTCTCTGAAAATAACATACTCATTTTTTATTACGGGTATTTCAAAAGAATTGAATGCCTGGGTTTCTGCATTATATAAACCTGTATGTCGCCAGATGATTCTGCCATCATAAAGATCAAGTTTGGCAACCACACCAATACCGCCCAGGTAAATTGAATTATTGTGTATTAATACAGGGGATGTATTAAAGGCAAATAATTCGGTTTTCCATTCAAAATTAAATTCGTCTTCATTAAACAGGGTGACAAAGATGCTGCCTGTATCGCCATCAGTGATCGAAAAAGTAAATATAATTTTATTATTAAAAGCCTTGAACTGAACAGATTCGATGCTAAAGTTTGCTGGCAGACTGAAAACAGTTGTTTTATGATCTTTATCTCTGGTCAAAGTGCCTTCTGCCGTTATCGAATAAGATTGTGATTTCAACTGAATCAGGCATTTTTCATTTTCTGGATTCATCAAAGTGCAATCCATATCTGTATTTGCATTAGCCGATGGGTAGTAGCTTGCTAGCAGGATCAAAAACAAAAAACGGAATTGCTTTATCATATCAAGTTGCCTATAAGCGGTTAAAATTGGGTAAGCCCTGAAGCTAAGTAACCACTGATCAAGTCTTCATCGTCATACCGTTTTTGCGTGTAAACGCCTGCAGGGGTGTAGGTAGTTGGCAATGCAGGTGCCCGAAGTAATGACTTAATCAGAGAATCTCTGATTGTGCTGGTATATGTCAACTGTGGGAGTAATTCAGGCATAAAATATTTTAGAAGCATGAAACTGGCTGTGTAACAGTTCACATTTTTATGATAATGGGTTCAGAAAAGACTGAAAACTATCGTTTTATCAGTTGTGGACCGTCTTTTGAAACAAATGTAGCCAATTATCCTTCAATTAGATCATTAATAGATAAAATAAGCTGTTTGGTATCCAGTGGCTTTTGCAGGCATATATTCGCCGTTTTTTGCACAACGATATTTTCGTCTATTTGCTCGCTATGTCCGGTGCAAAGGATAACAGGAATATCAGGATGCAGTATGGCAATTTGCTGAATCAATTGTAAACCTGTAATACCTGGCATGCTCTGGTCGGTGATAATCAGGTCATATTGATCCGGGTTTTGTCTGAACTTGGTTAATGCCTGTTTAGGGTCGGAAAAATAATCTACACAGAAATGGTGCATCTCCAGTAGTTCTTCCATGAAGTTGCCAATTGAGACTTCATCATCGACAACCATGATATTGTGACATTCGGTTGACATTTTTTTGGCTTTTTCTGTTATCGGTTTCTTACTGATGCTTGAAATACTGGTTCCTGTTTTGCTTTTTTTATCAGCTGCAGGAATTAGCAGGCGTATAGTGGTGCCAGTTTCTGGACTGGAATCGACTAATATATGTCCGCGCCAGCTATGTATAATGCCATGCACCATGGAAAGCCCCATGCCAGTGCCTTTGCCAACATCCTTGGTGGTGAAAAACGGCTCAAATATGTGACTAATTAAATCAGACTCTATGCCAGAGCCATTGTCTTCGATACCGATTTCAATAAATTGTCCATGGACGTTCTCATGGCAGGAATCACAATGATCATCGACTTTACGTTTCTTTGTCCAGATAGCAATCTTGCCCTGATTATCCAGGGCATCACGTGAATTTATGGCCAGGTTCATTATTACCTGGTTGAGTTCAACTGCGTTGGCTACAATTTCAGGCAAGTCCTCGTCAAACTCGGTATCCATTTGAATGGACGCAGGGATAATGGAGCGCAACATATTCACTGCTTCATGAATGGCGGCAACAGGGTTAATATTTTCTGTATGTGAGTCGTCGCCTCGACTGAATGCCAGCATCTGGGCAACCAGTTCCCTGGCTCGTTCTGCCGATTTCATAACGTGCTGTAAATATTCAGCCAGTTTACCCGTGCCAGGTTGTGCATATTTATCTACCGCGAGTTCGGTATAACCTAAAATGGACGCCAGTATATTATTAAAATCATGAGCGATACCGCCAGTCAGTTGCCCGATGGCTTCCATTTTCTGGGTTTGTAATAATTGATGCTGTAATTGTTCACGGTCCAGCTCGGCTTTCCTTTGCTCGGTAATATCGATACCTGTGGCAATCACATACTCTACTTCATTGTGGCTATTGAGCAGCGCAGTATTGGACCAGGAAAACAGTCGTTTGTCACCGCCCCTGGTTTTCCAGTGGTTTTCATAACGGCTGGGAAAGTGACCGGCGGTGAGTTCTTTGAAGACATTTTTTACATTTTCGATCTGTTCATCGGGAATGAGGTAATTCCAGACAGGTTTGCCATATAGTTCCTTAGCGCTGTAATCGGTAATTTTTTCGGCGCTTCTATTAAATTTGACTATGATTCCATCCTTATCCAGAACAGTGATTACGGTGCCGACAGTATCGAATACAGCGTTACTGAAATCTTTTTCCTGTTTCAGTACCTGTATTGATTGTCTTCTATCGCGATTATATTTAACCACGAGTAATACAATGGAAATTGTTAGTAAGCTAACGGCAAGGCTGGCAATGCGGCTTAACCAGATACTGGATGGAAGTTGTGTCCAGCCATTTTTAGGTGTTGCTCCGATTTGCCAGTTACCCTGTGGTAGCTGGATTTCGAGTAATACAGGGTCGGCCTGGAAAACTGATGCTAAACCAAACATCATGTCACCGGAAGCGCCTAGCCCATCCTTGCCACGTAAGGCAATGCTAAGTTCATTACTGAATTGAGTAAACTGGGCCTCTTCAAGTAATTTCTCAAAATCAATGACGATGGATACACTGCCCCAGAAAGTTCTGTCTGAGATATGTTGCTTGTCTCCATTTAAATAAACAGGTGAACGTCCGATGATACCCGTGCCACCCTGAATCAGCTGTAGTGGGCCGGAGACCATCTGCTTGCCGGTTTCTCTAATGTAATTTATAGCATCTCTCTGTTCTGGCTGTGCACTTAAATCGTAACCAACAGCGGCTTCGTTGCCTTCCACAGGAAAAACATTACGAATGACCATACCGGAAATAATGGAAACATTGTTCACTGATGTGGATGGGGGGATAAGGTGTTTTGCAAAGGTCTGGAATTCATTGTTACTGATATCTGGGTTTGCATGGACAATCGAGGATATACCCTGTAACAGCATCAGATTAGAATTGAGTGCACTCTGAAGATTAGCTTTTAACTGGCTGGTCTTGTCAAAAACATATAATCGATTCTCTTTGTCGAACTCCCGTATGGTCATGGAATCATATAGAACCATCGCTGTGATCATGACCAGGAACAGGGTTACAGCAACGAACCAGTATGCAACTTTCATCAATTTACCTGCTGAACAGATCCAGCTTTTTTATCATTATTTGAAGATAGATATTAATATTATCCAGAGTGTAGTGAATATTACAGGATTTTGGCTGCAAAT
>CBDULX010000219.1:0-4963 GCA_965368175.1 uncultured Gammaproteobacteria bacterium
TAAAAATGATGAAAGAAAACGAAGTAAAATTCGTTGATTTCCGCTTCACCGACCCTCGTGGTAAAGAACAGCATGTATCTGTACCGGCTCACACTGTTGATGACAGTACTTTCGAAGAAGGTAAAATGTTCGATGGCTCTTCTATCGAAGGCTGGAAAGGCATTAACGAGTCCGACATGATCATGATGCCTGATGCATCCACGGCAGTCATGGATCCTTTCTGCGAAGAAGTCACCATGAATATTTCATGCGATATCATCGAGCCAGCCACTATGCAGGGATATGAGCGCGACCCTCGCTCCATCGCCAAACGTGCTGAAGAGTACATGAAATCTACCGGTATTGCAGATACCGCCTATTTCGGTCCGGAAAATGAATTCTTTGTTTTCGACTCAGTTAGCTGGAGAGACAGCATGGGCGAAGCTTTCTACAGGATCGGTTCTGAAGAGGCCGAGTGGAGCAAAGGCGAGCAGACTGAAACCGGTAACCTGGGTCACCGTCCAGGCGTAAAAGGTGGTTATTTCCCAGTACCACCTGTTGATTCATTGCAGGATCTGCGTTCAGCCATGTGCCTGGTTATAGAAGACATGGGCGTACTCACTGAAGTGCATCATCACGAAGTAGCCACTGCCGGTCAGTGTGAAATCGGTGCCGTATTCAATACACTGGTTAAGAAAGCCGACGAAGTTCAGAAGCTGAAATACGCCATTCACAATGTTGCTCACGCCTATGGCAAATCGGCCACATTCATGCCTAAACCTCTGGTGGGTGATAACGGTAATGGCATGCATGTTCATCAGTCTCTGGCAAAAGGCGGTGTTAACCTGTTCACGGGCGACCTCTACGGTGGCCTGTCAGAAACTGCCCTGTACTACATCGGCGGCATCATCAAACACGCCAGGGCACTGAATGCATTCACTAATGCATCAACCAATTCATACAAACGACTGGTACCTGGTTTTGAAGCGCCTGTTATGCTGGCTTATTCTGCCCGTAACCGTTCAGCGTCTATTCGTATTCCTTTTGTCACCAATCCCAAGGGACGTCGTGTTGAAGTTCGCTTCCCTGACAACACTGCGAATCCATATCTGGCTTTTGCGGCTATGTTAATGGCGGGCCTGGACGGTATCGAGAACAAGATCCATCCTGGCGATGCCATGGACAAGAACCTGTATGACCTGCCTCCAGAAGAAGAAAAGGCAATCCCACAGGTTGCTTTCTCTCTGGATGCAGCACTAGACGCGCTGGATCAAGATCGTGAGTTCCTGACCAAAGGTGGTGTATTCACAGATGATACAATTTCTGCCTACATCGAACTGAAAGATGAAGAAGTACAACGCTCTCGTCTGGCGGTTCACCCAGTAGAGTTCGACATGTACTATTCTGTATAAACTTTAGATACATTGAAGTCAGCCTCCGGGTTTTCGATCTAG
Organism: uncultured Gammaproteobacteria bacterium; assembly: GCA_965368175.1. GTDB lineage: Bacteria > Pseudomonadota > Gammaproteobacteria > SZUA-229 > SZUA-229 > CBDULX01. The sequence continues at coordinate 1,434 of CBDULX010000219.1, forward strand.
TTTAAATGCATGTATATCAACGCCCCGCTAATCGGGGCGTTTTTTATTTGCGGGAAAAACAAATTCACACTATTCTTAGTGCTATGAAAACACCTTTACTGCTGCTGTTTCTCATCATGCTGCCTAACCTGGGTCATGGAGCCATGTACAAATGGACTAACAGCGCGGGTGAAACTATTTACTCCGATACGCCACCCAGTGAAGATACCGATGAACTCAAATTACCGATACTCACCACCACTCCGGCCGTTAAATACAAAGCTAAAGCAAAGCCCCAGCCCACTGCGGATAAAGTTGCTTATTACACCAATTTCACACTAATCGAACCCGTTAATGACGCCGTATTTACCGATAATACTGGCGATGTACCAATCAAGCTCAGCATTGAGCCTCAACTGGATATCAACGCTGGCCATAGCGTCAGCATCCTGATAGACGGTCAGGTTAATCTTGCTAACAGCCAACAAACCACTGTGATGATTACCAATCTTGACCGAGGCACACACAGCGTCTCCGCCGAAATTCGTGACCTCAATGGAAAAATCCTGAAAACCAGCAACAGTGTCAGCATCACGGTTAATCGTCATTCCATACTCCATAAAAAACCCTGACCACTCTCCCTGCGCCACGAATTAATATTTTTCTACGACTGTTTGCGATCTTTATTTAGTGATTGAATATTGTTTAGTTGACCGCACTGGACCCTGGCCCTGTGCGGTCACAAGATTCATTGCTTTGCCGCACCAAAATGATGCACACTACTCAATAAGTAACACCGTATGAGTCATTTTGTATCAACAATAATTCCAAGCGTCTTATAATTCAATCATTTTGTAATGTAACTTGTTGAAATTATTGTTATTAACTTAACTAGCAAGCCTCTATGCACAATTTTATAACACACATCATTTTTGGTTTGTTTTTTGCAGTAAGGGCTTATTATGACTAATGACCTGCAACACATAGATGGTATTCAACGCACCATAATCGACAATTTAAATACATCGGTGCTGTTGCTGGATCATAATTTAACTATTCAATATCTAAACCCTGCCGGTGAGAATCTGTTTCACATCAGTAACAAACGGGCAGGTAATCTAAACCTGAACAGTCTGATCTTCATAGAAGATTATTTTATTAATCGCCTGCAGCAGGTTTTAAGGGACTTTCAGCCATTCTCCGAACATGAAGTTAGTCTGCAAATCAGTGCCGACAAAACCATTATCATCGATTACAAGGTTTCACCCGTCATCAGCCAGGGTAAAGACACATTGTTGCTGGTTGAAATTACAAACATGGATCGACAGCTTCGCATTGCCCGTGAAGAAAAATTATTAAACGAGCAGAGCGCTACCCGTAATCTGGTTCGCGGTATGGCCCACGAAATTAAAAATCCCCTGGGAGGTCTTCGCGGTGCCGCCCAGTTACTGGAACGTGAGCTGCCCAATGAAGATCTGAAAGAATACACCCAGATCATCATCGGGGAAGCCGACCGCCTGCAAAACCTGGTTGATCGAATGCTGGGGCCCAGTAACCTGCCACGGCTCCAGACCATTAATATACACCAGGTTATGGAGCATGTGCGACATCTGGTGCAGGCCGAAAGCCCGGAAACACTGTATTTCAAACTCGACTATGATCCAAGTTTGCCGGAGCTGAACGCCGATCCTGACTTACTCATTCAGGCTTTTTTAAACATCACCCGCAATGCAGCAGCAGCCTTGAACAATAGCGGTGAAATCACCTATAAAACCAGACCACAGAGGCATTTCACCATTGGCCATAAACACCATCGCCTGGTGATGCAGATCGATATCATGGACAACGGCCCAGGCATTCCCTCGGAACTCGTTGAACAGATTTTTTACCCCATGGTCACTGGCCGCGCCGATGGTACCGGGCTTGGATTATCTATTGCCCAGTCACTGATCACTCAGCATAAAGGATTGATCGAATGCCACAGTGAACCAGGCAATACCGTATTTACTATTTACTTACCTCTGGAGACCAGCAATGGCTGAACAGCACATCTGGGTCATTGACGACGATCAGTCTATTCGATGGGTGCTTGAAAAAGCACTGAAACAGGCCGGCCTTGACGTTAGCAGTTTCGACAGCGCCGATTCGGCCGTGGAAGCTCTGCCCACTTACACACCAAGCGCCATCATCACCGACATTCGCATGCCTGGCATGGATGGTCTGGATTTTCTGCAACATCTGGGCGAACACTATCCGAATATCCCTGTCATCATCATGACCGCCCATTCTGATCTGGACAGTGCCGTGTCGGCTTACCAGGGAGGGGCATTTGAATATTTACCCAAACCTTTCGATATCGATGAAGCCGTCGACCTGGCCAGGCGCGCCTGTACAAAAAGTGCTGAACAGATACAACAGTCCAGCAATCAATTACAGAAAGATACCCCTGAAATCATCGGCGAAGCACCAGCCATGCAGGAAGTATTTCGTGCCATTGGTCGTTTATCCAAATCCAATATCACGGTTTTGATTAACGGCGAATCCGGCACCGGTAAAGAACTGGTCGCCAGCGCTCTGCATAAACATAGCCCACGAGCGGACCGTCCCTTTATCGCCATCAATACTGCTGCTATCCCTAAAGATCTACTTGAATCGGAGTTGTTCGGCCATGAACGGGGCGCTTTCACAGGCGCAACTTCTCAACGCCGAGGTCGATTCGAACAGGCCGATGGAGGCACCCTGTTCCTGGATGAAATTGGTGATATGCCCGCCGACTTGCAAACCCGATTACTGCGCGTACTCGCCGATGGTCAGTTTTACAGGGTCGGTGGCCACACGCCAATCAAAGCCGATGTGCGCATTATCACTGCCACTCACCAGGACCTGGAGCAACGGGTAAAAAAAGGTCTGTTTCGAGAAGATTTGTTCCACCGCTTAAATGTCATCCGAATACAGATACCGGCCTTACGAGATCGCAAAGAAGATATCCCCGCCTTGCTGCGCCTTTTTTTACAACAGGCAGCCACTGAACTATCGGTTGAGCCCAAAGTACTATTGCCCGACGTCGAAAGTTATTTATCCAGCCTCGACTGGCCGGGGAATGTACGACAGCTTGAAAATACCTGCCGATGGCTCACCGTGATGGCCTCTAGCCGCGAAATCCATATGTCGGACCTGCCACCGGAACTGGTAAGCGATACTGCTGAACACTCCGAATCCAGCCATCAGAGCTGGGAACAGGGCTTGCATCACTGGGCCGAAAAACAGCTGGCCCTGGGCAAAGAGAACATACTGGATGATGCCATACCCAGGTTCGAGCGCATCATGATTGAAACCGCGCTGGCCAGGACCAGCGGTAAGCGACAGGAAGCGGCTAAATTGTTAGGCTGGGGGCGTAATACACTGACGCGTAAGATCAAAGAACTGGACATGGAATAGAGGAATAATTCCGGGTAATGAAAATACATGAGTGAACAACTGCCAACACCGGGGGTATCCAGATCCGAACGATTATCGGATGATGGCCTCGAACGCCTGGAAAAACAGCTGTC
>CBDULX010000220.1:0-4942 GCA_965368175.1 uncultured Gammaproteobacteria bacterium
GGTGGAACTCCAATTTATATACCGTTAAATCCCGCATTTATAGTGAATTTTGAAAATCAGGATCTGGTGAGTTTCCTGCAAGTGGATATTCAGGTGATGACCTATGATTCTTCAGTGGAGCAGGCTTTGAAGGTTCATATGCCTGTGGTCCGCAATGAGCTACTGCTGTTGCTGGGTGGTAAGCAGTATCATGAAATCAATACCAGAGAGGGCAAACGAAAACTGAGTCAGGAAGCTATCAAGGAAATTCGGAGAGTGCTGGATGAGGCAGGTGCACCCTCCGGTATTGAAGCCCTGTATTTCACCAGTTTTGTTATGCAATAACCATGGCTGTTCAAGACGTACTGAGTCAGGATGAAATCGATGCCCTGTTACACGGGGTCGATGGCGGTGATGTTGAGACGGAAACCGATGAGCATCTAACGGATGGTATAGCGCGCGAATTTGATTTTAATTCGCAGGAACGCATCGTCCGAGGGCGTTTGCCCACACTGGAAATGATTAATGAGCGTTTTGCACGAAATTTTCGTATCAGTATGTTTAACATGTTACGTCGCCAGGCTGAAATCGCAGTGGGTGGTGTACAAATGCTCAAGTTTGCAGAGTATATCCATAGTCTGTATGTGCCGACCAGTTTGAACCTGGTCAAAGTCAAGCCGCTACGGGGTACTGCTCTGTTTGTAATTGATCCCAAGCTGGTATTCATCATAGTGGATAACTTTTTTGGGGGAGAGGGGCGTTTTTATAACAAAATAGAAGGCCGTGAATTTACCCCAACTGAGCAACGTGTCATCAGTATGTTGCTGAACAGGACTTTTGATGATTTAGTCGATGCCTGGAACCCGGTAAAACATCTGCAATTTGAATATCAGTCATCGGAAGTAAACCCCCATCTTGCCAATATTGTTAGCCCGACCGAAGTAGTTGTCGTGAGCAGTTTTCGGGTGGAACTTGAAGGTGGTGGCGGAGATTTCCATGTCACATTCCCTTACTCCATGATTGAACCGATTCGGGACCTGCTGGATGCGGGTGTGCAGTCCGATGTCGCTGATATCGATGTACGCTGGGCGGTAGCTCTGCGAGATGAAATTTTCGAAGCCCAGGTGGAAGTGAAATCGAATCTGATCCATAAAGAAATGACTCTGTTCGAGATCAATCGATTGAAACGAGGGGATATTATTCCATTCGATATGCCTGAAAGCATCGTTCTTGATGCGGAAGATATCCCATTATTTAGAGGCACTATCGGTGTTTCACGAGGAAATACTGCCGTCAAGGTGACTGAACGGGTGAAACGTTCAGAGTTGAATTTCACACAGTCAGAAGACACAGAGTAAAGCCATGAGTGATAAAGATAATAGTGAATCCACTGAAGATGCCTGGTCAGAAGCAATGCAGGTACAGGCTAATGCAACCACATTTGAGGGGAACGGAAAAAGTCATTCCAGTAAGGATGTAAACCTCGATGTGGTGCTGGATATTCCAGTTAATATCTCGATGGAGATTGGCCGTACCAAAATCAGTATTCGAAACCTGCTGCAGTTGAATCAGGGGTCGGTGGTGGAGCTGGATCGACTGGCTGGTGAGCCTATGGATGTGCTGGTCAATGGCACTTTGATTGCGCGCGGTGAAGTGGTGGTGGTGAATGAAAAATTTGGTATTCGCCTCACTGACATCATCAGTCCGGCAGAGCGGGTCAAGAAACTGCGCTAAGAGGCGGTCAGATGTTGAAATTTTATGCATTTTTGCTGTTCATGTTGATTGAGCTTCCCCAGTCGCTGGCTGCGGAATCTCCTGGTCAAATCAATAAAATGTCCCAGGTCGAACCCCTGTCTCTAATGAATGTCCTGAACATGCTGATGGGGCTAGTGGTGGTTATTGCTCTAATACTTGGACTGGCCTGGGTATTGCGAAAATATGGTCGCTTGCCTGTTAATAATCAGGTTGATATGAAAATACTGGGCGGACTGTCGCTGGGTACTCGTGAACGAGCCATACTGGTACAGGTTGAAGGCCATCGTATATTGCTGGGTGTGGCCCCCGGTAGGGTGGATACATTGCATGTGCTGGATAAGGTCGATATCAAACCATTTGAGAATACCCTGTCACAGGTGATGGACGAAAAACTGTGAATTTGCGCATTCAAAAAAACCAGCTAACAGGTCTGCTGCTGTTATTACTAATTCCGGTAGCGTCGGTCTGGGCAGAGCCTGCTCTACCGGCTTTAATTCTGGAAGATACCGCTGGTGGTGGCAAATCTTATTCATTGTCGATCCAGATACTGGCGCTGATGACAGTATTGTCGCTGTTACCGGCCATGTTGCTGATGCTTACCTCGTTTACCCGAATCATTATAGTTTTGTCGATTTTGCGTCAGGCAATGGGTACGGCGCAGACTCCATCAAATCAGATTCTGATCGGCCTGTCTCTGTTTCTGAGTCTGTTTATTATGGCGCCGGTGTTTACCCAGGCTTACAGTGATTCCATAAAGCCCTATATGGATGAAAAGATCAGTGGTGAAGTGGCCCTGGAGCAATTAAAAGCCCCGTTTCATCGGTTCATGATGGCGCAGACTCGAGAAGACGACATTGGTCTGTTCGCAGAGATTGCTAATGATGGCCCATACACAGATCCAGTTTCGGTACCATTCCATATCCTGATGCCGGCATTTCTAACTTCGGAGTTGAAAACCGCATTTCAGATAGGCTTTATATTGTTTATTCCCTTTCTCATTATCGACCTTGTAGTAGCCAGTGTGCTTATGGCCATGGGTATGATGATGCTGTCTCCGCTAATTATCTCTTTGCCCTTCAAGCTGATGCTATTTGTCCTGGTTGATGGCTGGTCGCTGGTCATAGGTACGCTGGCGGCGAGCTTTGTCGTGAATTAAAGCAGATTCTGCTGCTTCAGCTTAAGCTCTAAATGTTTTCTGTGTTATGGCTAAGATGCTTTCTGGGATATAATCGTCGTTTTGCATGAATCTTTAGTTGTATTCATTTGCGTCGAAATTATCTGAGGTCCCGATGCCCAAAGTCCTGATGTACTGTACCCGAACCTGTCCTTACTGCGTTCGAGCCACACGCCTGTTTAAAAGCAAGGGTGTAAAAATTGAAAATATAGATGTTGGGGGTAAACCTCAGTTGTGGAAGAAAATGGAAAAATTGACCAGGCGGAATACCGTACCACAGATTTTCATCGATGATTATCATGTGGGTGGATTCGATGATTTAACCGCACTGGATATCTCAGGCAAGCTGGACAAGCTGCTGGGTAAAAAATAGTAAACTCATCCAACAGGCTAAAAACTGTAATAATTTCATGTTTTTAGCTCTTTCCAAAGAGATATAGACCGGCTATCGACAAGGCTCTAAAATGGCCGGTCCTGTCCAGAATACGAGGATTCCTACGTGGATTTTCTGCCAATCTTTGTCAATATCAAACAACAGCCCTGTACGGTCGTCGGGGGTGGCGCAGTGGCGGCCCGCAAAGTAGTGCTGTTGCTAAAAGCCGGAGCCAGGGTGACGGTAATTTCTCCGGAACTGGCCCGCGAACTTGCGGAAATGGCAGAAAAAGGGGATTTCACTCATCTGGCGCGAAAGTTCGAAGATGCTGACATAACGCAGCCGGTGCTGATAATTGCCTCTACCAATGATGAGGCGGTGAATCGCCGTATTTCCGAGCTGGCTAAATCTCGGGGTATTCCAGTCAATGTGGTGGATAATCCAGCGTTAGGCAGTTTTATAATGCCTTCCATTGTCGATCGCTCGCCGGTACAGATTGCCATATCCACCGGGGGGGCTTCACCGGTACTGGCTAGAATGATTCGTACCAAGTTAGAAGGTTGTATCCCTGCAGCTTATGGACGCCTGGGGGCCCTGGTCTCGGATTTCCGTGAAAAAGTGAAAACAAAATTTAGTAATGTTGAACAGCGACGTAAGTTCTGGGAAGGAATTCTGGACGGTACAGTGGCTGAGCGGATCTATTCCGGCAAGGAAGATGAAGCCCGTGCCGAACTTGAACAGGCCATTGAAAAGGGCAGTGCGAATGCCAATGAAGTGGGCGAAGTATATCTGGTGGGGGCGGGCCCCGGTGATCCGGATCTGCTCACCTTCCGTGCCCTGCGTTTGATGCAGGCTGCCGATGTGGTGGTATACGATCGACTGGTGTCACCGCCCATTCGTGAACTGGTCCGGCGTGATGCGGAAATGATTTATGTCGGTAAGGAACGCGACAAACACACCATGCAACAGGAGAACATCAACGAGTTACTGGTGCGGCTGGCCAAAGAAGGTAAACGTGTCCTGCGCCTCAAAGGCGGAGATCCTTTCATCTTCGGTCGTGGCGGTGAAGAAATCGAACTGCTGGCCCAGGAAGGGGTGCCCTTCCAGGTGGTTCCCGGAATAACCGCTGCCGCCGGTTGTGCTTCTTATTCCGGTATTCCTCTGACGCATCGTGATTACTCCCAGGCCTGTGTGTTTGTGACCGGTCATTTAAAAGACGGCACCATCGATCTGAACTGGCCAGCCTTAGCGCAACCCAATCAGACTGTAGTGTTCTATATGGGATTACACGGTGCGCCTACACTATGTAAAGAAATGATTGCCCACGGAATGCCGCCCTCAACACCAGTTGCACTGGTGCAAAAAGGTACAACACCGGAACAGAAAACGATAGTAGCTACACTGGATACACTGGAAGAAACAGTAAAAAACCATGAATTCAAACCACCCACTCTGATTATTGTTGGTGAAGTAGTGAAAATGCGTGAGAAACTAAAATGGTTTAATCCAGATGCGCCACAGGGTGAAGGGGTTAAGGCAGGGCAGTGGTAACTTTTGAGTTTTTATGTTGTATAAAAAGCCGCTTTAAACGCGGCTTTTTTATTCTACTTTATATTTTTTATACTGATATTGAGCATTGGTTTCGCCTTGCTGGGCGAGTT
>CBDULX010000221.1:0-4923 GCA_965368175.1 uncultured Gammaproteobacteria bacterium
AATATTCCAGTGAACTCCAATGATTACGCCATGATGCATGATGCAAAGATCATCGTGGATCGGGTAATGAAGCTGGCGATTTCACTGGGTGGCGTGATTTCCGGTGAACATGGTATTGGCATAACCAAATTTCAGTATCTGGAACAGCGGACTATCGACAGTTTTGCGCAATATAAACAGAAGGTGGACCCCGACGGTGCCTTTAATAAAGGTAAGTTACTGGCCGAAACCGGTGGCCTGGAACGTGCCTATACTCCTTCACTGAGATTGCTGAAACAGGAAGCTATCATTCTGGAAGAAAGTGAGCTGGGTGAGCTGAATGATTCCATTGCCCACTGCCTGCGTTGTGGTAAATGTAAACCCACCTGCACCACCCATGTGCCATCGGCCAATTTACTTTATTCGCCGCGTAATAAAATTCTGGCCACGGGACTGATTACCGAAGCCTTTCTTTACGAGGAACAAACTCGTCGCGGTATTTCGGTTCGTCATTTCGATGAAATGAACGATGTAGCCGATCATTGCACGGTCTGTCACAAGTGTCTTAATCCCTGTCCGGTGGATATAGATTTTGGTGATGTGACCATTATGATGCGTCATATCCTGAAAGCACAGGGACAGAGAAGAAGTCACCTGGGCACTAAAATGGCCATGGCCTTCCTCAATGTAACCGATCCGGCCACCATTAACCTGATGCGCACCAGCATGATTCGGTTTGGTTACTGGGGGCAGCGTATGGCACGCAGGGTATTGAAATTACTGCCCGGTGTGTTGCCTAAAACAAAGCGTCCGTCTTCAACCACCGGAAAACCAGAAGTCAGGGAGCAGGTGATTCAGTTCTTTAGTAAACCTATGCCGGCGGGCTTACCTGCAAAAACAATGCGCGGTTTACTGGGTGTGGAAGACGACAAGACGGTGCCCATTTTACGTAATCCAAAATCAACCACGATCGATAGCGAAGCCATATTTTATTTTCCTGGATGTGGATCAGAGCGATTATTTAGCCAGATTGGTCTGGCTACCATGGCCTGGCTGTATGAACTGAATATTCAGACAGTATTGCCACCGGGATATCTGTGTTGCGGATATCCACAAACCTCATCAGGGGACATCGAAAAAGGCCAGCAGATCAGTACCGCTAACCGTGTGTTGTTTCATCGCATGGCCAACACACTGAATTATCTGGATATCAAGACAGTAGTGGTGTCCTGTGGTACCTGCATGGACCAGTTATTGAAATACCAGTTCGAGCAGATATTCCCCGGTTGTCGATTGCTGGATATTCATGAGTTTATAATGGAGAAGGGCATTAGTATGGATGGGGTTGGTGGTACACAGTATCTCTACCACGACCCCTGTCATACACCGATGAAAATCCACAATCCACTTAAAGTGGCGAGCAGTCTGATGGGTAAAGAAGTAACACTGTCGGATCGTTGTTGTGGTGAGTCGGGTACCTTTGCAATCTCGCGACCTGATATTGCAGCCCAGGTGAAATTTCGTAAGCAGCAGGAACTAAAGAAAGACATCAAGGCCCTGAGCGGTCATGAAAAGGTACTGGGCGGTAAAGTGAAAATGCTGACTTCCTGTCCAGCCTGCCAGCAGGGCCTGGAACGTTATAACGAAGATACCGGAATGGAAGTCGATTACATCGTGGTAGAGCTGGCCAATAAGAAACTCGGCAACGACTGGCAGAAGCAGTTTATTAAATCTGCAAAAGATGGCGGGATTGAGAAGGTATTGCTGTAGATTTGTTTGCCACAGAGACGCAGAGAACACAGAGAAATTTAATGTTTATAGGATTTAACTCATTAACCTCTGTGTTCTTAGTGACTCTGTGGCGAGTTATTATTTTGGCATAACGGTTTTTGCGCCATCCGGTGTGCCCAGGATCAGCACATCAGCACCGCGGTTGGCGAACAGGCCGCAGGTTACTACACCTGCCCAGCTGTTGATTTCATTTTCCATTTTGATCGGCTCCATGATGTCCATGTCGTGAACATCAAGGATGTAGTTGCCGTTATCGGTAATAAAACTCTCACGCCAGACTGGACGACCACCCAGGGCAACCAGTTTACGGGCTATGTAGCTGCGAGCCATGGGAATTACTTCCACCGGTAATGGAAACTTGCCCAGTATGTCTACCAGTTTGCTTTCATCGGCGATACATACAAATTTTTCACTGGCACCCGCGATGATTTTTTCACGAGTGAGCGCGCCGCCGCCACCTTTGATCAGTGACAGGTTGTGATTGGATTCATCGGCACCATCGATGTAAACGGGAATATAGTCCACATTGTTTAATTCCAGTACCTGAATGCCTTTTTCTTTCATCAGTCTTGTCGAGGCTTCAGAGCTGGATACAGCACCTTTGATTTTACCTTTGATGCCTGCCAGGCAGTCGATGAAATGATTTACAGTGGATCCGGTTCCGACACCCACGATTTCATCTTCAACAACATAGGCCATAGCAGCTTCAGCTGCTTTGCGTTTCATTTCATCTTGAGTCATAGTACGCCTTCCTCAATTAATTTTGCAGCATGATACCTTTTGTAGGGCTCCAAGTCAGCTAAAACGATATGACACAGAAATACATAGAAAAAATACTTACTGCCCGGGTTTATGATGTGGCCAGCGAATCACCCCTGGATCTGGCCAAAGGTCTGAGTGAACGGCTGAACAACCGGATTCTGCTGAAACGAGAAGACCTGCAGCCGGTATTTTCATTCAAGTTGCGTGGCGCTTATAACAAGTTGTATCAGTTGATGCAGGCAGGTGAAGTGAATGGAGTCATTGCTGCATCGGCCGGGAATCACGCTCAGGGGCTGGCCCTGGCGGCGCAGAAAATGGGTCAGAAAGCGGTAATTGTGATGCCGAAAACTACGCCTCGGATCAAAGTGGACGCGGTGAAATCTTATGGTGCAAAGGCTGTATTGTTTGGTGATACTTACGATGAAGCCAGTGAACATGCTTATAAGCTGGCGGAAAAAGAAGGCTTAAGTTTTATTCATCCTTACGATGATCCTGATGTGATTGCTGGCCAGGGTACCATCGGCATGGAGCTGATACGCCAGTACCCGGAACCCATCGATGCCATATTCATACCTGTGGGCGGCGGTGGTTTGCTGGCCGGTGTTTCTGCATTCGTGAAATATTTACGTCCAGATGTGAAAATTATCGGAGTTGAACCGGAGGATGCTGCCAGTATGACCGAGGCCCTGCAAAAAGGACGTCGGGTAACTCTGAGCGAAGTTGGCATCTTTGCCGACGGAGTTGCCGTAAAACAGGTCGGCAAGGAAACTTTCCGGGTGGCTCGCAAAACTGTGGATGAAATGATCACCGTAAGCACGGATGAAATCTGTGCGGCGATCAAGGATATTTTTGATGATACCCGCTCTATTATGGAACCAGCAGGTGCACTGGCAGTGGCAGGCATCAAAAAATATATTGAAGCCAATGAGCTTAGTGATAAAACCTTTATTGCTATTAACAGTGGCGCCAATATGAATTTCGATCGTTTGCGTCATGTATCTGAGCGAGCTGAACTGGGTGAGCATCGGGAAGGTTTGATTGCAGTGACCATCCCGGAAAAGCCGGGCAGTTTTCGACATTTCTGTAAGGCCATTGGCAAACGAGGAATTACTGAGTTTAATTATCGCTATGCGGATGATTCAGATGCCCATGTATTTGCGGGTATTAAGCTGGCGGAAGGCTCGCAGGAAATGGAGTTGCTGGTGGAGAAACTCAGGGATAAAGGTTATCCAGTATTGTGTTTGACCGACAATGAAGTGGCCAAGATGCATATCCGATATATGGTCGGTGGTCAGGTGCCGGGTCTGGAAAATGAAGTCCTGTATCGTTTCGAGTTTCCAGAACGTCCAGGGGCGCTACTGAATTTCCTTACTCAAATTGGCGATCGCTGGAATATCAGTTTATTTCATTATCGAAACCACGGTGCTGCTTACGGTCGAGTACTGGTGGGTTTGCAGGTGCCTGATAAAGATCGAAAGGCATTGAAAGAATTTCTGGAAACTCTGGGTTATCGCTGGTGGGAGGAAACTGACAACCTGGCGTATAAAACTTTTCTTGATGCCAGGGCAGTCAGGATCATTCCAGATCAAGAATAAAATTCCAGTGTGATTCTGAAACCGGCATAATGGACAGCCGGTTACCCTTGCGCAATAAGGGCATGTCCTCCAGAACAGAACTGTAATTTTTAAGTTCACCCAGAGTGATGGTTCGTTTTAACTTACGCACAAATTTAATGTCTACCATGAACCAGCGTGGTTTGTCAGGATCGCTTTTGGGATCGAAATACCGGCTTTCCGGTTCGAAAGCGGTGAAATCCGGATAGGCCTCTTTTACTACTTTTGCGATACCAACAATACCAATGACTTTGGCATTGGAGTGGTAAAAGAAAATCAGATCTCCTTTTTTCATATCGTCGCGCATCATATTTCGGGCCTGGTAATTACGAATACCATCCCAGTGCTCAGTTTTGTTGGGCATGGCCTTCAGATCATCGATGCTGAATGCATCCGGTTCAGATTTCATTAACCAGTAATTCATGATAAATCCAGTGGTTCAGGAGTTATAAGTTTCAAGTTATAAGTTTTAAGTCATAGGTCGTAGGTCGTAGGTCAAACCTTTCGCATCCTCGACAACTATCCTGACACAGAGGGGGGCAAATACCAATAGGGTATAAATCCACTTTAGTTGGGATTACATAAAATGAATTAATCAATGCTTAGCTAATGCTGAAAAATTATAAATATCAAATACTCCACATTCCTTGACATCATTCTGGAGTGTTTGAAGTATGCTTTTGACTACGACCTACGACCTACGACCTACGACCTACGACTTTACGTTTCGTAAATTGTTTGTTCTGTGGCAATCAGGTTTAAAGGCACGTCCCAGGAC
>CBDULX010000222.1:0-4888 GCA_965368175.1 uncultured Gammaproteobacteria bacterium
GGTGTGCCCAGTATTCGTATGCTGCACAATCATTTCATGGTATTCGATAAAACTCAGTTACATAATGCCAGACTTGCCGATCCGAAAAACCCAAATCTTACGGATGGTGGTCAGCACAGCCTGTTTCAGTCCTATATGCGTGATGTGTACATCGGTTTTTTTAATGCACTGGAATTAACGATATTGAAACCATTAAGTCGAGATTCATCAAAAATTGAATTGACCGGTTATCCACAGGGCTTGCCCAGCTGGGAAATCCAGGGCGGTGTCGAATCATTACAGAATATTACTTTCTGGCAGGAATATGATGTCATCCTGAAAGGCTTTATCGACTTTTATCGAACTTTCTTTAGCCAGGTATCGACCCGCAATGCACCTGTACCCACAGATGCATATTTCCCAGATCATATCGAGCATCGACTATTGTTTAATAATAAATTCCTGAGCACCGCCAAGAAAGTACGCGATCGTTGTATCACCGATGCCAGATATGCGAATGCTATTCGCTGGCAACCGGCTTTCAAGCAGTTAATTTATCGTAATGATGCAGGTAACTTAATTGTAACCATTAGCCAGAATTCGATAGGTAACGCAATTACCGAATTGCTGGGTGTGGTGGTTAAACGAGTGCCGGATGCAATGGCTTATGAAAAGCAGGAACCGGCCTTGATTGAAAAACTACTGGAGGTTCGGCATCGACTGGTTGAAGCTGATCTTGGTAGCGGTATAGCAACCGATTACTGGTCAGAAGGCTGAACAGGTTTTTAATTAAACAGGCGTCGTTGATCGACTTCCGAATTGAAGGTTTCTACATGGTTGCCGCCCTGGCGTTTTACTTTGTACATGGCGGTATCAGCATGGTGGAGTAATGTGTCAACATCTTCACCATGCCCCGGGAACAGGCTGATCCCCACGCTGCCAGCCGCCAGTACAGCCCGATGGTCGATATAAAAGGGTTCGTTGAAGATATCGATCAGTCGTTCTGCAAAGACCATGGCCGTTTCGGCGGTGTTTACATTGTTCAGTAATACCACAAATTCATCTCCCCCCAGTCTGGCAACTGTATCTCCATCGCGCAATCTGGCTTTAATGCGCATTGCTACCAGCTGGAGCAACTGGTCACCGGTTTTATGCCCCATATCGTCATTGATTTTTTTGAAACCATCCAGATCAATAAACAATAGTGCGAGTTTTTTATGTTGTTCACGAGCCAGTTTGATGGCTGCAGCCACATGGTCGATAAAAAATAGCCTGTTGGGTAAACCGGTCAATATGTCGTGAGTGGCAGCATGGGTGGTTTTTTTGATCTGTGTCTGTAATTCACGATGGGATTCTTTCAGTTCATGCAGCAGTATGCCGAAGAACAGTGGGAGTATAAAAACGCCCATTATCATACCGGCTGATACCGGAATATAATTCATTAGAAACGGAGTATAGAAGACGGTGAGAACCAGTCCGGCGGTGGCTACTCCCATGCTAAAGTACAGGTACTGAGTGCCAAAACGCAAACCATTGCCTATTACGATCCAGAGCAGGATGGGGTAAAGTACACCGCTGAAAGGTCCGGTCAGGTACATGCCGTAACAGGTGATCAGGGTATCCGCCACAATAGCCAGTCCACGACGCCAGATAATAGCTTTGGGTTGCAGTTTGATTGAAATATGCAGTGCAATGGCAAAGCTGAGAAACAGGAATACGGGTAATACAGCGGGTTTGAAAAACAGGTCGGCGTATATATCCTGTTGTAAACTGGCAAACAGCAGGTAAATAAATGCAACAGAAGAGATTAATAGTCTGGAGTAGGACTGGGATAAATCAGTCCTGAAAGAGATGGGTTTAAATAACCTGATTAACTTCATTGTAATATCAGAAACATCCCGTTTCTGTCCCAGTTAAATTATCGGTGCCGGTACGGTGCCTAAATTTTTATAACTAATTTCCTTAGCCGTTACATTATAAAGTGACTGAAAATAGTGTCAATTGCTCAATTCCCCTGCATTTAGACTAAGTTTTCCAGATAATTGATAATAACTAATCCATTATCCCGGCTTCTAACGAAGATAAGTGGCAGTCCATCACACTTTGCAACTTAAAACAGGTCATCTTAGAACTGGATTGGCCCGGTGAGTTGATTGTGGTGGACAATATGCCCAATGACAGCACAGAAGTTCCCTGGTGCTTATTCCTGGTAAATGTCATCAGGACCAGACCAGGCAATAATTCAAAAGGGGGCCGGGCAGTTTAGCTGGACAAGTGTGTTATAGAAGGGATGCAGGAATTCCAGTTTTTCAGCATGCAGTAACAGACGTCTGGTCCTGGAGTCTATTACATTTTCGGCATAGAGTTCATCACCCAGAATGGGATGTCCCAGTGCCTGCATGTGTACCCGCAGTTGATGCGAACGTCCGGTGAGCGGCATTAACTGAATCCGGCTGCAATTATTGTCTTTGTCATACTCCAGAACACGGTAATCGGTTTGTGCCGCTTTGCCCTGTTCAAAACTGACTATCTGCCGAGGCCGGTTGGGCCAGTCACAGACCAGGGGTAAATCTATACGACCCTTTGATAAGTCGGGTTGGCCATTAACCAGGGCTATGTAGGATTTGCTTATCATGCGTTGCTCAAATAGCTGCCCCAGTCGGCTCTGGGTGTCTTTGTTTCGGGCCATTAACACAATACCCGACGTAGGCATATCCAGACGATGCACCACCAGAGCTTCCGGGTAGATCTTCTGCACCCGACTGGATAGACTGTCCAGTTTTTCTGCGCCTTTGCCAGGCACCGAGAGCAGCCCACTGGGTTTATTGACGGCGATCAGATAATCATCCAGATAAAGTAGCTCCAGTCCATTATCAGGGGGTGGTGTATAGTGATTCAAACTGAAACCTGGCAACGAAAAGTACAAAATTTTATCATGTTAAGGTTACTTCGTTGATTCAATAACAGTTATTTGACAGGAGATGCTGATGCGCCAAAAATTTCTATGGCTGCTATTGCTGATGGTCAGTGTTAGCAGTACCCCGCTTAAGGCAGAGCTTCAGTACCATACTAAATTGCTGCAACTGGGTAGTCAGCAGCATTCAGTAAGATTGCCTGAAGGTTTTCAACTGGAGTTGCTCACCGATCAGCTGGAAGGCCCGAGAATGCTTTCATTCAGCGCCGACGGGGAGTTATTGATCGGTTCTCGCTCTGGTGCTGTTTATCGCCTTAAACCGCCTTACCGGCAGCCTGAAACGCTGATTGAACTGGATAATTACCCTCACAGTGTGCTGGTACGTGATAAACATATTTTTATTGCCCAGACCAATGGGCTTTATCGGGCTATTTATAAAACCGGCCAGGCCAGGATTGATCCAGAACAGTTACAACTGCTGGCAAGAATACCCGGGGGCAGGGGCCATAATAGTCGCACTCTGAGGACAGGTCCGGATAATCGACTGTATCTAAGCCTTGGAATCAGTGGCAATTGCAGTAATCAATACCTGGATGATAGCTATGCTTTTGATGATCGAAGGGGCGGGGTCTGGGTGCTGGATGAGGCAGCTAAGCCTGTAGTATGGAAAACCTATGCCAGTGGTTTGCGCAACCCGGTAGGGTTTGACTGGCACCCAAAAACCGGGGTGATGTATGCGAGCAATAATGGCCCGGACCACTGGGGTTTTGACTTGCCTCCGGAGTATTTCAGCCGACTCGAGGAGGGATCGTTTCACGGTATGCCCTGGTTCCAGTATGATGGCCGTACACTTAAACGGGACGACTGCATTGGAATAGCTCCACCCAGGGATATAAACCAGGTATCGACACCAGTGGCCACTTTCCCTGCGCGAAATGCCCCGATGGGAGTGGCATTTGTAGATTCCATCTATTTGGGTAAGGAGTTGAAGCATGCGGCCATAGTGGCCCTGCGAGGCTCCTGGGGGACACGCCCCAGTGGCAGTTACCTGGGTGATCCTGCTAGTCGTCGACCGCCTAAAATTGTCTGGATCGATTTGAGCGCAAAACCCGCCCAGGTGCAGGATTTGATTACCGGTTTCCAGAAACAGAACGGTCAGCGCTGGGCCAGACCGGTAGGCGTAAGTGTGGGGCCGGACGGGGCAGTATACTTTAGCAGCGACAGTGGTATTAATGGGCTTTTCAAAATGAGTAAAACCGAGTGATCGTTATGTTATTGTCAAAAGCTGAGCAAAATTCTGTTATTCATAATGTTTTATAAATTGAATTTCCATGTACTTAACTGAAGTTTTTATTATTTTTTGTATCAGCGGTCTGCTCTATTATGGTTTACAGGCTATGCGCATCAAGGAACTGGCAAGGCTTGCGGGAAAACGAGCCTGTACAGATGCCGATGTACTGTTTCTGGATGATAGCGTAGAACAGGTTCGTATAGGCCTGAGCCGCGATGATTATGGTCGGCTGAAAATTTTACGCATGTATAAATTTGAATATAGTCAGGATGGCGATTCCCGACGCAGTGGAGTTTTGATTATGCTTGGGCAGAGGGTAGTGGAGTTGATATTGTAGTTTTATTAGAGTTTAATAGTTTATTTTTTATATATCTACTTTATGATTTTATGAGTTCACTTTTGGCATTGGTTTCGCCCAGCTGGGCGAGTTCATTTATGAATGCCGTCCATGGCATTCACCCTTCGGGCCATGCAAAGCATGTTAAAAATTGCTCCAGGCAATTTTTCCTTTTCTCGTGAAAAGAAACCGAACCAAAGAAACACGCCCCAGTTCACAAGCCCTTCATAAAAGGCATGAAGGGTTCCCTCGTCACCACATGATGAATGCGCCTGCTGCGCAACTCCTCGCAAACGGCGCTCGTCAGACATGCTCGCAGATTAAATTGCCTGGAGCAATTTAAAACATAATCATGCTTTTAAGATTA
>CBDULX010000223.1:0-4880 GCA_965368175.1 uncultured Gammaproteobacteria bacterium
AGAGGTTCATCGTCAACTATCAGTATTTTCATAATCCGCGTCGATCGGTATCCAAAGCCTGGCTATGTAGTTATTTTGTTGTTCTTCAGTTTCAATTTTAGCTCTGTCCCCATACATCAGCGAGAGACGCTGACGTATATTGTCCTGTGCCATTTTATTACTACGTGAATGTTGAGGGCCTTTATCAGGTCCCAAAGGGTTGCTTACAGATAAGCATAGTAGATTGTTATCAATCTGTGTGGAGATTTTAATATTTCCACCATCAGCCAGGGGTTCAATTCCATGATAAATGGCATTTTCCACCAGAGGCTGCAGGCTCAGTGCGGGGATTTGCAGTTCCTCATTATCGACATCCAGTAGCCATTCAGCCCTGAGTCGATTACCCAGCCTGAGCTGTTCTATAGCAAGATAACTACGGGTCAGTTCGATCTCTTCATGCAGGCTGTGTGCAGTTTTCTCTTTCAGGCTGGCACGGAACAGGTCAGACAGGTCTTCCACTGCTTTCTCCGCCTTTTCCGGTGAGATGCTGATCAGACTGGCAATGGTATTCATGCTATTAAATAAAAAGTGAGGTCGAATGCGGGCTTTTAATGCCTGGAGCTGAGCCATGCCCTCAGCCTTGATTTGATGCTCCCATTGATAATGGATATATAAATAACGTAACACCACGGCATAAATAACCGCAGAAACCCCCAGGTTACGTAACAGGTAATACCGGGACCATTGAAGTTCCTGGGCATTATAGAGCCCAACATACTGGCCCAGGTAAATGACCAGTAAACTGAATAACAGGGTTACCGTCATCATAATGGAAAAACTGATCAGTCCATTGTGAATCAGTGACAGACGATTGAGTTTGTCCCGCCATAGACATAACAAACCAGCGTTAGTGAGAGCCAGCCATTGAGTAAAGATGGAAAAAAAAGAGAGTCTTACCCAGAATTCATTCATATCGCTGGAAGCCAGGGTGAGTATCAGCGCCAGTAACTCAACCAGCAGGATGAGCATGAATAGAACGTTCACGTCACAGAAATTGGGCAGAAACCCTTGATCCCCTTGAATATTATTGGTGTCCATAGGCCTAAGTGTAGTGGAAATTTTAATGCAGTTGATTATTTCTCTTATTGCTTCATTCAGCCAGTGATTGAGTTTGATATACTTCGCAAATTGTAATCAAACTGAGACATCATGAGTAAAGATACCGAACAGAAATTATGGGGCGGGCGTTTTTCAGAACCCACGGATGCTTTTGTGGAGGCGTTTACCGCTTCGGTAGAATTCGATAAACGCATGTATCGTCAGGATATAGAAGGCTCCCGCGCCCATGCCCGCATGCTGAATAAAGTCGGTGTACTCAGTGATAAGGACTGTGAAGCTATTCTCGAGGGTCTGGATCAGGTGGAGCAGGAAATTGCAAACGGTGAGTTTGAGTGGTCAGTGAGCCGTGAAGACGTGCATATGAATATAGAAGCGCGACTGACGGAAATCGTGGGTGATGCAGGCAAACGTTTGCACACCGGTCGCTCACGTAATGATCAGGTGGCGACAGATATTCGACTCTATCTGCGGGAGCAGACTGGTTTTGCTATCCAGGAAATCCGTCGATTACAACAGGGATTGCTGGAACTGGCCGAAAAAGAGGCCGATACCATCATGCCCGGTTTTACCCATTTACAGGTGGCCCAGCCGGTTACTTTCGGCCATCACCTGATGGCCTGGTTTGAAAACATGCAGCGTGATGCCAGCCGTCTTGCTGACTGCCGGGCTCGTCTTAATAGCCTGCCTCTGGGCGCGGCAGCTCTGGCTGGTACAACCTACCCGGTGGACAGGGAATACACGGCCCAGTTACTTGGCTTTGATGATGTTTGTCGCAATTCACTGGATGCGGTAAGTGATCGGGATTTTGCTATAGAATTTATTGCCGATGCCGCCATTATCATGACTCATTTGTCGCGGTTTTCAGAAGAACTGGTCCTCTGGTCCTCAGCCCAGTTTAATTTCATCGATCTGCCAGACCGATTCTGCACTGGCTCCTCAATTATGCCTCAGAAGAAAAACCCCGATGTGCCCGAACTGGTTCGAGGCAAAACGGGTCGGGTTAATGGCCATCTGGTGTGTTTGCTCACACTGATGAAGTCCCAGCCACTGGCTTACAACAAGGATAACCAGGAAGATAAAGAGCCCATTTTCGACACTATCGATACTCTGCTGGGTTCATTAAGGGCTTTTGCAGATATGGTTCCGGCCATTATCGCCAGACGTGAAAACATGTATCAGGCCGCAAAACAGGGCTTTTCAACGGCCACCGACCTGGCGGATTATCTGGTCCGAAAGAACCTGCCATTCCGAGATGCTCATGAAGTGGTAGGAAAAGCGGTGGCCTATGGTGTGGCGCAGTCAAAAGATCTCAGTGAGATGAGTCTGGATGAGCTGAAACAGTTCTCCGATAGCATCGAGCAGGATGTATTTGAGGTGCTGACACTGGAAGGATCTGTAGCAGCGAGAAACCATATCGGTGGTACAGCACCTGAGCAGGTACGTAAGGCTATACAGGATGCGCGTCAAAGAATGAAGTAGACAGTGTATTAGTGTTGTAGCTCCAGACACCCGGAAGCTGATGTTCACTAACTTGAAATCAAAAGATTTGCCACAAAGTCACAGAGCACACAGAGAAAATAGTCGCGGTTGTATTAGAGCGTACTTATAAAAAACTCTGTGTTCTCTGTGCCTTTGTGGCAAAGTTTTAAATTTTTTAATCAGTCTGCTACAGGCTATTAGCCGATATAAGTAACTGTTTGTTTATATTAATATAATCAGGTTTTACTGAGCCGTGTTAGCTCAGCTTCAACAGCCTGGTATTCGTCTCGCAGTTGTCTGATCAAATCCGGAATAATATCTGTTTCATTGGCTTTACCTGCCTTCTCGATTTTAAAGGCAATCTCCGATAATTTTGTTGCCCCAATACTGCCGCTGCCCCCCTTAAGCTGGTGAGCGCTCAGGTACACGGTTTCAATATCATCAGATGCTATTCCGTCAGCGATTTGCTGAATCATTCTGGGTGAATTAGCAATAAAGGTATTAATGAAGCTGCCCAGGGCGTCGTCCATCAGTTCCCTTACCTCATTAAAGATATCAGCATCAATAACAGTATTATTCATAAATATTATCTTCTTGTATCACCGACTAACACGGCTTCTGGCACCTGGCGTCGAATGGCGGCAGAGAGTTCGGTGCAAAGGCCAGGCTGGGCTTTATGAGAGACCCACAGACAGTTGATTTTGAGGTTAATATCCGCAAACACCACGACATGACTGTACTGACTAAGCACCATATGGATTTTTCCCAGTGTGGAATCAATATAGGACTGTGGTTTTTTCTTGAGCTTAGGGATCACCATAATGAAGTCGATAAAGGATTTGCCGTCTTCATCACGGGTAGGTGCGAGTTTCCATAAGGGTTCAGATGGCATCAATCCATTAAAAAATGACAGATTTTGCTCGGACATCCTCACCCCTCAGCTAACTTAACACGATGTTTGATAAGCAGTTCTAAAATTAATACTAGTTCAAGTTTGAATCATGCGAAACCAGGATGAGAAAAAAAAGAAAATCAGACAAGACTCAACAGTCACGACAGACATTTTATTAGCCAGTCCCGAATATGGCCAATTTCTTCCTGGCACAAACTGTGACCCATGGGATATTCATGCCACTGTACCGGCAGACCGCTGTTCTGTAATTGAATACGGCTAGCAACTCCTGTCTTGAAATTTACTATTTCATCTTGCAGGCCGTGAGCCATGAATACAGGTGTATTGTGATTAGCAGTGGATAATGAATCAGTTAACTGATCTGCCAGGGGCAGGTAAGTGGACAGGGCCATAATACCAGCCAGGGGCTTCTCAAATTTTAAACCAGTGTTTAGAACTATGGCACCACCCTGTGAAAAGCCGGCCAGAATAATGCGCTGGCTGGGTATTCCTCGTGCTATTTCTGTCTCAATCAGATTTTTAAGCAGTGCACTGGATTCATTGATACCCTGCTCGTCCTCCTGCCGATTGATTTCCAGACTGGCTATGTCGTACCAGCCTCGCATGACATAACCATTGTTGATGGTAATAGGTCGATATGGGGCATGAGGGAAGATAAAACGTATGCCGAGGTCAGTCGGTAGCTGCAATTCAGGCACCAGGGCCTCAAAATCATGACCATCAGCACCCAGTCCATGTAACCAGATAACACAGGCATTGGGTGATTCGGTGGTCGTCAGCTCCAGGGTTTCAAGGGTCATATCAGGCCTGCTGTATTGTGAGAGAGTCGAGCTAACGGATTATCCTACAGTTGAAGATAGAAATAAAAAAAGACTCAGGCTTGAAACGGTTTATGAAAAGTCTCATATCGAGAAATAGTCGAAATGAGTAATTAATGTGTCTGAAATAATGGCTTGTATAATCCCATATGAATAGTAAGTCTAATTTTCGAGTGTTTTATACGATAATACCCGACTAAATTAGTCAACTTTTAATACGCCCTTATTGTTGTGAGGTAGGAATCGATGGAAGCTATTGTAAATGGCAAAACAATCAAGCTGAGTGAAGCTGGTTGGTTAGAGAACCTGGATGAATGGAGTAAAGACCTGGCAGAGGAAATCGCCAAAAATGAAAAAATTGATGAACTGACCGAAGAGCACTGGAACATCATCAATCTGGCCCGTGAATATTTTGCTGAAAATGGTCAGGTGTGTGAACCCCGTGCATTTTCAAAATTGATGAAAAAAGAATATGGCAAGGATAAGAGTGATCAGAAGTATATCTATTCTCTGTTCCCAACCGGTCTGATCAAATGCGCCAACAAAATTGCCGGCCTGCCACGTCCTAAAGG
>CBDULX010000224.1:0-4875 GCA_965368175.1 uncultured Gammaproteobacteria bacterium
TGCCTTTTATGAAGGGCTTGTGAACTGGGGCGTGTTTCTTTGGTTCGGTTTCTTTACACGAGTAAAGAAATGAACTCGCCCAGCAGGGCGAAACCAATGCTTATAAGTAGTATTTAATTAACAACAACCAACAACATTACTTGTTGCGTGATGCTATATCCACATAGTCTCGTTTAACGGAACCGATATACAATTGTCGGGGTCGACCAATGCGTTGCAAGGGGTCGGCTATCATCTCCATCCAGTGGGCCAGCCAGCCCACGGTTCGGGCAATAGCAAACATTACGGTGAACATGTTGGTCGGAATATTCAAGGCGCGGTAAATAATACCTGAGTAAAAATCGACATTGGGATAGAGTTTTCGCTGGATGAAGTATTCGTCTTTCAGTGCAATCTCTTCCAGTTTTAGCGCCAGTTCAAAAGTGGGATTGTTGCTGTCTGCGAGGCTGTTGAGTACTTCGTGGGCTTTCTCACGGATAATTTTTGCCCTTGGGTCAAAGTTTCTATACACCCGGTGACCAAATCCCATGAGTCGGAACGGGTCGTTTTTATCTTTGGCTTTGGCGATGTATTTGGGAATATTTTCTACAGTACCAATTTCTTCCAGCATGCTCAGTACGGCTTCGTTGGCACCGCCATGAGCCGGTCCCCACAGTGAGGCTATACCGGAAGAAATACAGGCAAACGGGTTGGCACCAGAGCTGCCCGCCAGTCTTACCGTGGAGGTGCTGGCATTCTGCTCATGGTCTGCATGCAGAATGAACAGTAGATTCATGGCTTCGGTGGCGACTTTGTTTGGCACATAGGGTTCGCAGGGGGTGGAGAACATCATGTGCAGGAAGTTGCTGCAGTAATCCATATTATTCTGCGGGTACATTATGGGTTCGCTGATACTGTGTTTATAACAGGCTGCTGCAATGGTTGGCATTTTGGCAATCAGTCGATGGGCGGATATTTCACGATGTTCAGGGTCGTGGATATCGAGGGAATCATGGTAGAAGGAGGACAGGGATCCGACTACACCAATCATGATCGACATGGGGTGTGCATTGTAATGGAAACCATCGAAGAAACTTCGCATGGTTTCCTTGATCATGGTGTGATGAATAATAATTTCTTCAAACTTTTTTAATTCATCCGGAGCAGGTAACTCGCCGTAAATTAAAAGATAGGCGACTTCCAGAAAACTA
The DNA here is from genome assembly GCA_965368175.1 of uncultured Gammaproteobacteria bacterium. Lineage (GTDB taxonomy): Bacteria > Pseudomonadota > Gammaproteobacteria > SZUA-229 > SZUA-229 > CBDULX01. The sequence goes on from CBDULX010000224.1 coordinate 1,191, forward strand.
CTCTTCGCCGCCAGCTGCTCGATAGGATAACCCCGATACATCAACACACCCTGTTCGCCATCGATATAGGTGATGGCGCTTTCACAACTGGCGGTGGAAACAAAGCCAGGGTCGAAAGATAATACTCCTCTTTCTTTATATAGGGCGGAGATATCCAGTGCAGAAGGGCCAAGTACACCCTGCTTGAGCTCAAGATTAAAGGTATCGCCGGAGGAATTGTTTTTTAAAGTATAAGAGTCGGCCATAAACGGATCCTCGTATTCTCAAGTGATAACAAAGGAAGTACTATGTGTGATTATATTTTTTGTATATCGGACGATTATAGCTCAATGCCTGATCGAATGAGGGCAATTAGAGTAGGGAATATATCTTGAAGCCTGTCAGGCACTAATCTGTTGTGGATACAGTTTGATACCCGCTACACCATGCCAGTAGCCATTACAGACACCACCGCAGGCCAGTTGCTGTAACTGGCTGTTAGCCTGTTCTATGTCCATATTCTGGTGAATACAGTCATGGAATATCTGGATAATTTTTTCCATATGTTGGGATTGCGGGCTTAATCGCAGTATATCTATGCCTGAATCTTTAATGCTGCCAAGCTCAGACAGCAGGTTATAACTCTGCGCCGACTGGGTTTGTATTCCATTAATGTTAAGGAAATTCTGGTCTTCCTGGGTATTCATTAGTAATCCATCGGGGTAGTCCAGGCAACGGTACTGGCAATCATCTTTTTGCAGGTTATGGGCGCGGGCAGTGAAGCAACGAGCCGAGTAGGCCAGTGGCAGACGGCCAAAGGCATATAATTCAGTTTCTATATTTTCCGGCTTCTGCTGGTGTAAATCGAGCAGGGTGTCCTGATCCAGTTCAACCGGCATCACCCAGCGCTTTAAGCCGACTTTTGCCAGTACATTCATGGTCTGCTGGTTATAAACGTTAACACTATGGCCGCTGACAAAGGCCTTACCCTGTAACAGATTAACGGCGCCCATGTCATTGGCTTCAACCATGTATTGTTGATTGCTGCAAATTCTATTCAGGGTTTTGATATCCGATTCAGCCTCACTCAGTGCCAGGGTGGACAGCACCACTTCTTTTCCGGCCGCTGATAATTCATCGGCCAGATCCAGCCAGTCCTGGGTACGCATCTGTTTACGTTTAGCGCAGATGGTTTCACCCAGGTAAATGATGTCCACCGGGGTTTTTGCCATCTGTCGATAAAAGTCCAGTGTCTGCTGTTTAGACCAGTAATAGAGATTGGGGCCAAGAGAGAGTCGTATCGTCATAGTTACTGCCAGGGTCGATGATAGGCGCCAAGGGTGGTTTGTGAACCTTCGGATACCTTGCCCAGTTCGCTCATCCAGTCTTTATTGGCCGTGTAATTTTCCGGATTGCTCGCACAGCTATCAATGGCAGCTCTCCAGATTTGAGTGACCTGTGACACATACGCGGGGCTGCGTTGACGGCCTTCAATTTTAATGGCCTGTACACCGGATTTCATTAATTCTGGCAGCATTTCCAGTGTGTTCAGGCTGGTGGGTTCTTCCATCGCATGATAAGTATTACCAGCAACATTAAATCGACCCTTGCAAAGCGTTGGATAGCCTGCTTTTTCATCGGCGCCATAACGCTCAATAAGCATACCGCCCAGTCGGGTTTCAAGGCCTCCATCCGGTTTATCAATCCATTCAACTGAGCTGGCTGGAGAACAGGCGCCAAAGGTGTTGGGTGAATCGCCCGTCACGAACGATGACAATATGCAACGACCTTCCACCATTACACACAAACTACCAAAACCAAATACCTCTATTCCGACCGGAGTGTTCTGAATCAGGTGACTCACCTGCTTCATGGATAACACTCGGGGCAAAACCACACGTTTTATATCAAAGTGCTGGTGATAGAAGTTAATGGCCTGATAACTGGTCGCAGAGCCCTGTACTGAAAGATGTAAATTCATATCTGGCCAGCGGTTACGGGCATAGTCCATCACCCCCAGGTCGGCAATAATCAGACTGTCTATACCCAGTTCACCCGCCTGGTCGACCGCCTGTTGCCAGCGTGACCAGCCTTTGGGTTGTGGGTAGGTGTTGAGGGCCAGAAACACTTTACGTCCGGCATTATGAGCATACTCTATGCCTTGCTGAATCTTTTTCAGGTCAAAATTCAGGCCGGCAAAATGCCGGGCATTGGTATCATCTTTAAATCCGAGATAGACAGAATCTGCACCATGATCAATGGCCGCTTTTAAGGAGGGCAGGTTGCCCGCTGGACATACCAGTTCCATCGTCATTTAATGTACTGCCTGTAGTCGTTGGGTCAGGTTATGGCTGGAAGGGAAAGGTCGCTTACCCTGATAACCATCTCGTTTAATCAATTCGTTTTCAATGCCATTAATCACCGCCCACTTTTTTGAGCACCACTGTGGGGTCAGTAGCAGGTCGGTACTGGCAGTACCGGTGACACGGTGGAAAATAACATCTTCCGGTGTACACTCAATCAGGCTGCAGGCGATCATAATATATTCATCCATGGTCAATGGCTGATAGTTTCCCTGACGCCACTGGCGGGCCAGTTGAGTGCCTTTTACCACGTGCAGCGGATGGAATTTAAGGCCCTGTACGCCCAGATCCAGTACCCGGTTCAGGGATTGCTGCATTTGAGCAAAACCTTCACCGGGTAAGCCAAGGATGAGATGGGTACAAACCGGTAATCCCAGTTTTTGTGCAGCGGTAACGGCTGTTTCATATTCGGCAAAGCCGTGGCCTCGATTAACTTTTTGCAGGGTACCATCGTGGGATGACTGTAATCCCAGTTCCAGCCAGACCTCATGGCCCTGATCGCGATAACTGCAAAGCAGTTCAAGAACTTCCTGGGGAACACAGTCGGGGCGAGTGCCTATGGATAATCCAATAATGTCTTTTTCTGATAACGCCTGCTCATACTGCTCGGCTAAATACTCAACTCTGTCGTAGGTATTGGTATAGGCCTGGAAATAAGCAATATAGCGTCGAGCGCCGGTCCGTCTGGTAATGACCTCTCGTCCGGAAGCTATCTGGCTGGAAATCGATACTGTTTTTTGATCATTGGGACTGAATGAGCTGTTATTACAGAAGGTACAGCCACCTATGCCTTTACTACCATCCCGATTGGGGCAGGTGAAACCTGCGTTTATCGCAATTTTATGCACACGCTCGCCATGCAGTTTCAGCATATATTGACCGAATGTATTTACATAATCAGAAAGCGGCATTTTTAGGAATCTGAATTCATATGACTAGCTGGTTATAATGTCGCTTTGACGCCATTAAAGTCATGATATAGATCAATTCCCGCCATCCACAAGCTGGTCAAAGCCCTGAAATTATTTATCTACAGATAAGAACTGCTGGTTGGGAAGGGTAACTATGAATTGATTATTACTGACAATATGGTGAAAGACATTATCTGGGAAGCTGGACTGAATGACTCAAAACACCCTGAAGCTGACGTTTGCTAACTTAAAATCAAAAGATTTGCCACAGAGGCACAGAGAACACAGAGTTTTTATAAGTTCGCCCTAATACAGCCACGACTGTTTTCTCTGTGCGCTCTGTGACTCTGTGGCAAAATTTTTAATCAGTCTGCTTCTGGCTAATTGCGGAAATATGCAACTGTCAGCTCATATTGAGGCTGGTCGTTAATG
>CBDULX010000225.1:0-4803 GCA_965368175.1 uncultured Gammaproteobacteria bacterium
GTGGTACCTTCGTCACTCGCGATTTATGAGGCTGCTGCGGAACTCACAAACAATAAGAAACATTGTTTGTTCAGACATCCTCGCAGAAAGCCCCTCATAAATCACTCCCTCCTCGGCTTACTCCAGAGGGGTTCTTACGTGTGAAGATGACACGTAAATAAGCAGCGCAAAGCGCACAGGTTTTCTTCTGCTTTTACGCATTTAAATTCCCCATTGGATCAAGCCGAGGAGCGCATGATTAATGTGCAGGCTTTCTGCGAGCATGTTTGACGAGCGTAGTTTGCGAGGAGTTGCGCAGCAGGCACATTCATCATGTGGTGACGAGGGAACCCTTCATGCTCTTTATGAAGGGCTTGTGAACTGGGGCGTGTTTCTTTGGTTCTGTTTCTTTTCACGAGAAAAGAAATGAACTCGCCCAGCTGGGCGAAACCAATGTTTGAATTAGCACCATAAATAAAAAATAGTGTTACTCAAAATGATTAATCCATTTCTATTCAAAAATCAAAAAAACAAACCTGTTACAAATTATTCAACACCATCAACGGCGACTGCGACAAAACTTTACGACTGGCCACCATACCACTGATACTGATAATGGCAGCAGCAAGCAACGGGCTGGCTAACCACATCCACAGGTGTAATTCGAATTCAAGATTGAATACCTGGGTATACAGGCCATAAGCAATCATCTCGCTACCGGAAACCGCCAGCAAACCGGCAAACAGCCCCAGCAGGCTGAATTCCGCCCATTGTGAGGTGCGGATATATTTTTTACTGGCACCCAGTGTCCGCAAAATTGCTGCATTATGAATACGTTGATCCAGGCTGTTATGTATTGCGGCAAACAATACTGTGAGCCCGGCCAGTAATACGAACAACATCACGTATTCTACTGCCAGTGTCACCTGGGTGAGAATGGTTTTAAGCTGGTTCATAATGGCATCCACTTCGATAATGCTGATGCCTGGGTGTTGCTTAAGCAAAGGGTTGATGAGGGTCTTTTGCGACGATGCTAAATAAAAACTGGTGATAAAGCTGTGCGGGAAATTATCCAGTACGGCCGGTGGAAAAATTATATAAAAGTTAGGCTGGAAGGAGTCCCAGCGAACCTTTCGAATGCTGCTGATAGTCGCGGAAATAGATTGATCGGCGATCTGAAAACCTATTTTATCCCCCATTTTAAGGCCCAGTCCACGGGCCAGTCCCTGTTCAATAGAGATGAGCGGTTCACCCTGATACGGAGTCTGCCACCATTTACCCTCCAGTAGCTCATTATTGGCCTGCATTTTATCGGCCCAGGACAGATTCAGCTCTCGTTTCAGTGATTCATTTTCACGGCCAGTCTCAGATACCGCTTCCAGTACCGGAATATCATTGATGCTGCTGATTCGGCCTCTCACCATCGGATACAGGCCCTCTGCTGAAATCTGATTTTGCTGAAGGTAACGATTCAGGGAATCGACCTGATAGTTCTGGATGTTGACCAGGAAGTGATTGGGTGCGCGTTCGGGTAACTGGGCCTGCCAACGACTGACCAGGTCGGTGCGCAACAGGGTGATGATCAGCAAAATCATCATGGCCAGGCCGAAGGCCAGCATCTGTAGCTGGTTGGCACCTCTATGTCTGATTAGCTGTTGCATGGCGGTTCGCCAGGAGCCTTTGAAACGGGGTATGGCGAATGAGCCGATAGTCATCAACAACACGGAAAGGATATACAGCATCAACAGACTGAACAGTACCCCCAGCAGGACCACCAGTGTCAGCTTCAAATTACCGGACTGCCACCACATCAGCAGGATTAAACTTAGCAATGCGAGACCGTAAACCAGCCAGGCGGTTAAGGGCAATGGGGTCAGGTCTCGTCGTAATACACGTAGTGGTGACACGGATTTTAAACGTAACACGGCGGGTAGACTGAAGCCCATCAGGGTAATAATGCCTGAGATTAATCCGGTGAAAATGGGGGCCGCACTGGCGGTGGGCAGATCCCTGGGTATGAGGCCGGCGAGCAGGCTAATGAGTCCCTGCTGGGTCAGCAGGCCGGTAATCACACCGAGACTGCTGGCGATCAATCCAATCAATAAAATCTGAAACAGATAAATTTTTATTAATCGATTCTGAGTGGCGCCGAGGCAGCGTAGGAGTGCTGACTGGTCAAAATGGCGCTGACTGTAACGGTTGGCCGCCATAGCGATGGCAATACCGGCCAGCATGACACTGAGCATGGATGCCAGGGACAAATATTGTTCACCTCGCTCCATGGCCGAATTGATGGCTGGTGAGCCTTCCCGACCACCCAGTAACTTCTGACTGCTGATGATACGGGGTTTTACCCAGCGTTCAAATTGAGTTCGGGTTTCGATCGGGCCACTGAAAAACTCCAGATATTTGACCCGGCTGCCGGGTTTGATGATACCGATGCTGTCCACATCCAGTCTGTTCATCAGGGCGCGTGGTGCAAATGAGGCGAATCCCCCGGTCTCACCCGGGTCCTGAACCAGCATGGCACTCACCCGGAAGTTTCGTTCACCCAGCTCAATGCTTGCTCCGGTGTCAATATTCAGGCTGTCGAGAATACGCTGACTGAGCCAGACCTCGCCCTTAACCGGGCCATGCAGAACAGATTGTGGTTCGGCATACCGCGAGTCGCTGATCCTGATTTCACCTATCAGTGGATAGTGCTGATCTACGGCTTTGATATGGGCCAGCTGGAACTGATCCCTGGCCATCACGACACTGGAAAAGCTAATACCTGTACTGTGACTGAGCCCTGTTTGCCTGGCTTTGTCCAGGATTGATGGGGCCACCGGGCGAGGACTGCTGAGCAACAGATCGGCCCCCAGAAAACGGCCGGTCTGGTCACTCAGTGCCAGCTGGATGCGCTGTGTAAACAGGCCAATAGCGGTGATGCTGGTGACGGCTATCACCAGGGCAATGATCAAAATACGCAGTTCACCCACATACCAGTCGCGTTTTAACAGGCGCCAGGCCAGTTTCATATCATCCATGGGGGCTGGTTTCCGTGAGCAGGCCATTTTCCAGTAGCAGACGACGTTGACATTGCCTGGCCAGATTTTCATCATGGGTAACCAGCACCAGGGTGGTACTGTGTTCCTGGTTCAACTCCAGCAATAGCTGGATAATGTTGCTTCCGGTTTTTTCATCCAGATTGCCGGTGGGTTCGTCGGCAAATAATATGTCTGGCTGGGTGGCGAAGGCACGGGCAATGGCTACCCGTTGCTGTTCACCGCCGGATAACTGTTTTGGGTAATGCTGTAATCGCTGTCCCAGGCCAACACGGTTGAGCAGGGCACTGGCTTTGTCATGTGCTTTAGCATCGGAGTTAAGTTCCAGCGGCAGCATGACGTTTTCCAGAGCATTCAGGTTGGGTAATAACTGGAATGACTGAAACACGAAACCCACATGGCGGGATCGAAGTTCGGCCCGACCGTCTTCATCCAGCTGACTGAGGGACTGCCCAGCCAGAAATATATCTCCAGAACTGGGAATATCCAGTCCGGCCAGCAGTCCAAGCAGTGTAGATTTGCCTGATCCGGAGGCACCCAGAATGGCGATGGTTTGAGCCGGCTTGATTTCAAGGTCGAGTCCGTTCAGGATATCCAGCGTGTTACCGGAAGAGCCATCCAGTGCCGGAACCTGTTTGAATAAACCGTGAGTGTAAATAATACAGTCTTTGGAATTGATCATAATGCGTCTATTATTGGTTTTTGTTTTAGTTGTTACAGCCACTACTTCAGTATATAGCCAACAAGCTAACACCATTCTGGTATTAGGTGATAGTCTGAGTGCCGGATACGGAATTGGTTCAGAGCAGGGCTGGGTGGCCCTCACCAGTGAAAAACTCAAACAACAGGGTCACAGTTACCAGATAGTGAATGCCAGTGTTACTGGCGACACTACCTATAATGGCCTGTATCGTCTACCGGATTTGTTGAGCAAATATCGACCTGCGATTGTGATTATCGAACTCGGTGGCAATGATGGTCTGAGGGGTATGCCATTAGCGCAGATGGAAAGCAATCTTTCGCAGATGATCCAGCAATCCAGGGCGATGGGGGCCAGAGTGATTCTGGCAGGCATGCATATTCCGCCCAATTATGGCAAACGCTACACCGAGCAGTTTCATGCCATTTATAAAAAACTGGCAGACCAGTATCAGGTATCGAGGATTCCATTTCTGCTGGATTCGGTGGGTGATAAATCTGAACTCATGCAGGCTGATGGTATTCATCCATCGGCAGAAGCGCAGCCAGTGATAGTACAAACGGTTTGGCAGGTACTGGAGCCCTTGCTCTAATAAATCAACAATTATGAGGCCTGCATTGACTAATCTGTTTCGACCGGGATCGGGTACAGGCCTGTTGCTGGTGGTTTTCTTTGATAAATCCCATAAAGCCTTGTTCTGGTCGCCATAAGCCAGTAGAATACGCGCCCCTGACCCCATATCTGGGGTTTGGGTGTGTTAGACACACATTACTCACTCCTTGCTCCACAGTAGATACTGGGGGCATTAACCATAAGGAGCATTTATATGCGTCATTATGAAGTTGTATTCCTGGTTCACCCGGATCAGAGTGAACAGGTACCTGCCATGGTAGAACGCTACCGCGGTATCATCGAATCCAATGGTGGAATAATCCATCGCCTGGAAGACTGGGGCCGTCGTCAACTGGCTTACCCAATCAACAAAATCCATAAAGCTCATTATGTTCTGATGAACATCGAATGCGGTCGTGAAGAAATGGAAGAGCTGGAATCATCTTTCCGTTTCAACGATGCAGT